>JBBSJO010000001.1:0-75459 GCA_038257185.1 Rhodobacterales bacterium
ACTTGAGAGGAGTTGCCCCTAGTACGAGAGGACCGGGGTGAACGATCCACTGGTGGACCAGTTGTTATGCCAATAGCAGTGCTGGGTAGCTATGATCGGACAGGATAACCGCTGAAGGCATCTAAGCGGGAAGCCCCCCTCAAAACAAGGTATCCCTGAGAGCCGAGGTAGACCACCTCGTCGATAGGCCAGAGATGTAAGCACAGCAATGTGTTCAGTTGACTGGTACTAATTGCTCGATAGGCTTGATTTGATCCAGTAGAAGCAAGATTTCTACTTATCATTCAAAAGCATACACAAAGTACGGTGTACTGACTTGGACATACAGAGGATTTATTTGGTTTGGTGATCATAGCGCGAGCAAAACACCTGGTCCCATCCCGAACCCAGCCGTTAAGTGCCGTAGCGCCGATGGTACTGCGTCTTAAGACGTGGGAGAGTAGGTCATTGCCAAACCTAATAAGTCCTCTGGAATTCGTATCTCTCTTTCGATGACATCAAAAACGCCGCACGGTTCACACCGGGCCGCTTTTTTTGCGTTTATGCGCGCGATTGGCCCGCTTTCGCGCTGCCCACGCGGACCGCACGAAATTCCAGCTGCTGCCACAAGGCGAAGGCGGCACTTCCTGCTTAAATATCTGCTTGGCACAGTTATCCCATTAATTATCCGGAAAGGTTGGTTTCATACCACTGTCTGCATCAGCAGATACGGGAAGCAGCCACCATGACCAGGATCAGCTCGGCGAAACAGGAGTATTCGATACTTGACCTGTTGGTTTCCCGCACGGACAAGCGCGGCGTCATCGTCTCGGCAAACGAGGTCTTTCAGCGGGTAGCGGGATACGATTCAGACAGCTTGATTGGTGCTCCGCACAAGCTTGTCCGCCATCCGGAAATGCCCAAAGGAGTGTTCTGGTATCTTTGGCATTGCCTGCAGAACGACACACCTGTTGGAGCCTATGTCAGGAACCGCAGCAGCGATGGTGGCTATTACTGGGTTCTCGCGACCGTCACGCCACTTTCAGACGGATACCTTTCGATGAGGCTGAAGCCCGACACTGCAGCGTTGGCTTTTATCGAGGGCCTTTACGGTCAGATGCTGGAACGCGAAAAAGATGGCGCTACCTCGCCAGAGCAGAGCGCTGATTTTCTTCAAGAACTGCTGAAAGCCCAAGGATTTGACAGCTATTCCTCTTTCATGTCGAAACAGATCGCCGAAGCAATTACCGCTCGCGATACCCGAAAGAGAACAGGTACGCTTCCCGCCATTACGCATCTGAGCAGTATGGCGTACACTTGGCAGTCGGTAAGCGCCGCCTGCAGCACTGTCTTCGATGCCTACCGGGATTTCCGCAACACACCGATGAACATGCAGATCCAGGCCGGACACCTGCGTGATGCAGGTGTCGCGCTCGGCGTCGTGGCATCCAACTTCGCCACGATCGCGGGCCAGATCAATGCCGACATCACGAGGTTCGCCAACGAAGTATCGGGTGTAAGCAGTCGAATCGACGACGCGCTGACCACCGGGTGCATGCTTAGTCTGCTGGTAGAGACACAGGCCGTGCTGAGCCGTGAGGGCAGCACCACAGACGAGGAAATGGCGATCCTCACGCAGCAGGAGGCCTTGGGACAGCGGCGGGTCGCAAGTTCGATAACGGATGTGCAACGACAGCTCGATACGTTCCTGAGCAGCTCGGAACTGGTCCGTCGGCAGCTCTCGGCCTTTTCGGTCACAAGGGTGATGTGCGCTATCGAGAACGCGCAGATCGAGAACATCGCCCAAGGAAATGTTGCAGCAATCATCGAGGAATTGCGCGCATTTCAGCAGACGGCAGACCAGAACTTGAGGCAAATCCGGAGCCTGCTGGACACCATAAACGATGACGTGACCCAGCTCGGCAAAATCGGGCTAGCAGCCTGAATTTAGCCAACGCGTCTGGAGTTGAAGGATCAGGCGCACTCCGGTGTACGCGGTACATGAATTGAGTCGCCAAGAGCGGTCATTGGGGAAAGTAGAGCCGGCCAAGGCTCTTATAGATAGTGAGGCCCCTGATGCTGCGGGCCAGGTGATTTCAAAAGATTCAGATGGTCCTGTTGCCGGCCACCCAGACTTCGGCGATGGCGCGGTCGTCGCCCATCATGATCGTGGCAAACAGGCTTTCCCAGATATCGGTTGCCGCCGTTGCGCGTTGCGCAATGGCGGGCGTCGACGCGAGGTCGAGGATGGTGATGTCCGCTTCGCGCCCTGAGGCGAGGGTGCCGACGTGGTCATGCAAGTGCAAGGCGCGCGCCGAGCCGGCGGTGGCGAGCCAGATGAGCTGGGCAGCGTGCAGGGGGGTGCCGCGCAACTGGCCGATCTCGTAGGCGGCAGCCATCGTGCGCAGCATCGAGAAGGAAGAGCCTCCGCCCGTGTCAGTGGCGAGGCCGCAGGGAATCCCCCTCGCGGCAAGCGTCATGTCGAAGAGTCCCGACCCGATGAAGGTGTTGGACGTGGGGCAATGGACGAGGGCCGCGCCGGTCTCGGTGATGCGGTCGATCTCGCGCGGCTCCAGGTGGATCGCATGGCCCAGCACCGCGCGTTCCCCGAGCAGGCCCTGGGTTTCATAGGTATCGAGATAGTCGCGGGCCTGCGGGTGCAGGTCGCGGACCCAGGCGATCTCGTCGGTCTGTTCGCTGAGGTGGGTCTGCATCAGGCAGGAGGGGTACTCGCGCCAGAGGGCACCCAGGGCGGCGAGTTGTTCAGGCGTCGAGGTGGGCGAAAAGCGGGGCGTGATCGCGTAGGTGGCGCGGCCCGTACCGTGCCACTTGCCAAGCAGCGCCTTGCTGTCGTCATAGGCGGTTTGTGCCGTGTCGCGCAGTCCCTCGGGCGCGTTGCGGTCCATGCAGGTCTTGCCCGCAACGATGCGCATACCCCGGGCGGCTGCCGCCTCGAAGAGCGCATCGACGCTGTGGGGGTGGATCGTGCAATAGGAAGCGACGGTTGTCGTCCCATGCGCCAGCGCGAGGTCGAGGTAGCGCCCGGCGATCCGCTTCGCGTAGGCGGGGTCGGCCAGACGCATTTCTTCGGGAAAGGTGTAGTCGTTCAGCCAGTCGATCAGCCGCTTGCCCCAGGACGCGATGATCGCCGTCTGGGGATAGTGCACGTGGGCGTCCACGAAGCCGGGGCAGATCAGGCGGTCGGTGCCGTAGGCATGCTGCTCCGCCTCCGGATGTGCGGCGCGCAGGTCGGCAGCATCACCCACGGCGGCGATGACACCTTCCGACATCAGCACCGCGCCTGTGCTGTCGATGCGCACCGCCGTTTCCCAAGGCATGCGCATCGGGTCGCCGTCGAAGCGCAGGGTGGGGCCGGTCAGGAGCGTGGAGCGCGTCATGTCTCCTTCTTAGGCACGGCGGCGGCCGGGGACAATCCATAGCCCGCGCCATTGTGTCCCTCCGGCGCCGCGCATATGGTCCGGCGAAACAAGGAGGCTCGCCAGTGTCGGATCAGATCGAGGAGTTGGAACCGCTGGCAGCCGAGGACGAGACCGCTGACGAATACGCCCTGAACCGCAAGGCGGTTTCCGCGATTCTGGAGGCGGTGGAGGCGGGGGATCAGGCGGAACTGACCGCGCTGATGGAGCCGCTCCACGCGGCCGACATCGCCGACCTTCTCGAACAGATCGACAGCGACGACCGCCAGGCCCTGATCAAGCTCTACGGTCATGAGTTCGACGGCGAGATCCTGTCCGAACTCGATGAATCCATCCGTGAGGAGGTCATCGGGATCCTGGCGCCCCAGGTGCTGTCAGACGCGGTCCGTGAACTCGACAGCGACGACGTTGTGGACCTGATCGAAGATCTGGAAGATGAACAGCAGGCCGCGATCCTGGGGGCGTTGGAAGACGTCGACCGAGTGGCGGTGGAACAGGCTCTGGCCTGGCCCGAGTATTCCGCCGGACGCCTCATGCAGCGTGAGGTGGTGATGGCCCCCGAACACTGGACCGTGGGGCAGGCCATCGACCATCTGCGCGACACCAAGGAAGAGGACCTGCCGGACCAGTTCTATCACATCGTCATGGTCGATCCGCGCCTGCATCCCGTGGGTAACATTACGCTGGGCAAGCTGATGCGGTCGAAACGCGTGACCCTGCTGAAGGACATTCTGGAAGAAACCTTTCAGGTCATCCCCGCGATGCGCGACGAGGGCGACGTGGCCTATGCCTTCAACCAGTACCACCTGATCTCGGCCCCCGTCGTGGACGACGAGGGGCGGCTGATCGGTGTCATCACCATCGACGACGCGATGGCCGTGCTCGACGAAGAGCACGAAGAGGATATTCTGCGTCTCGCCGGTGTGGGCGAAGGCTCCCTGTCAGACCGGGTGATCGAGACGACCAAGCAGCGGCTGCCCTGGCTCGCGGTGAACCTCGTGACGGCCATCGCGGCCTCCATGGTGATCTCGCAGTTCGAAGCGGCGATTGCGCAGATCGTCGCGCTGGCAGTGCTGATGCCCATCGTGGCCTCCATGGGCGGCAACGCGGGCACCCAAAGCTTGACGGTGGCCGTGCGCGCCATCGCAACGCGCGACCTGACGGGGTCGAACGTCTGGCGGGTGATCCGGCGCGAATGTCTGGTGGGGCTGATCAACGGGCTGATCTTCGCCATCGTCATGGGGATCGTCGGAATCGTCTGGTTCGGCTCTCCCGCACTCGGCTACGTCATAGCCATCGCCATGGTCATCAACATGGTGGTGGCGGGGCTGGCGGGAACCGGCATCCCCATCTTGCTGGAACGCATCGGGGTGGACCCGGCGCTTGCCTCGGGGGCTTTTGTGACGACGGTGACGGATGTTGTGGGTTTCTTCGCCTTCCTCGGGCTCGCGGCGGCCGTGCTTCTGTGACCATGGCCGAGGAGAAAGCCGCCGCGCGGCAGGCGGCCTTTGCCCGGCGCAAGCCGCTGTTCGAGGCCGCACCGCCCGTCCAGTCGGCGCATCTGAGCGCAGTGCTCGCGGGCTACCGGGGTGTGCCGCTGTCGGGTTTCATGCCGATCCGCACGGAGATCGACCCGACGCCCGCGATGGCAGAGGCCTGCGCCCACGGTCCCGTCGGCGTGCCGGTGATCCAGTGGCCCAACCATCCGCTGGCCTTCTCGCGCTGGCAGCCGGATACGCCCATGGTGGCCGGGGCCTTCGGCGCCAAGATCCCAGAGCACAACGATTTCTTCGAGCCCGAGATCCTCATCGTGCCCTTGTTGGCCTTCAATCGGGAAGGCGGGCGGCTGGGCTACGGCGGCGGCTTCTACGACCGCACGCTGGAGATGCTGCGGGCCAAGCGTCCGACGCTGGCCATCGGTTTCGCCTTCTCTGGGCAGGAAGTCGACACCTTGCCGCTTGAACCGACGGATGCGCACCTCGACATGGTCGTGACGGAAGACGGAGTGATCGAGATTGCACGCTGACGAAATGTCGCGCGACGCCGCGCGGCTGGCACACTGGATGTTCGTGGTCACCTTGCTGGGCAAGGGGCTTTTGGGCGTCACGCAGGTTCTGGCCGCTGTGGCGATCCTTGCGGGGATGGCGCGATATGTGCCCGGCGTGGCGCGGTGGTTCTTCGGGGAGCATCTGGCGCAACACCCGGACAACTTCATCGCATCCCATGCCATCGCGCTCGCAGACAGCCTGCCTTCCGCGGAAACCGGATTCTACGCGGCTTATTTCCTCTTGCATGGGCTTCTTCATCTTGGAGTAGTGGTCGCACTTCTGGCTGGCGTCCTCTGGGCCTATCCTGCGGCGATTGCGCTTCTGGGCGGTTTCATCGCCCTTCAGATGGCGGAGTGGTTGCACGTCGGTGGCCCCCTGCTGCTGGTGCTGAGCGCGCTCGATCTTTTTGTGATCTACCTGACGGTGATTGAATGGCAGCGGCGCAAGCCGCGAGTCCAGACCGCGCAACCACTGCGCAACAAAGAGTGAACCGGTGCAGGTCCCGCATCGCGGCGTCGGGGCTTGCCTCTGCCGCGACCCCGGCCTAACGGTGTCGCCATGAAAATTCTCTTTCTCGGCGATGTGATGGGGCGTGCGGGGCGCCGCGCCATCACGGAAAATCTCGCCCGTTTACGAGCTGACTGGAAACTCGACTTCATCGTGGTCAACGGCGAGAATGCCACGGGCGGCATGGGCCTGTCAGGGGCGCATGCCAAGGAGCTGCTGGACGCGGGCGCCGATTGCCTGACGCTCGGGGACCATGCCTTCGACCAGAAAGACATGCTTGCCTACATTGAGACCGAGCCACGGATCATCCGGCCGCTGAACTTCTCCAAGTCCGCGCCCGGCAAGGGGTCACGGCTGTTCACCGCGCAAAACGGCAAGAAGGTGCTGGTGGCGCAGGCGCTGGGGCAGGTGTTCATGAAACGGCCCTACGACGATCCCTTCTCGGCCATCGACCCGGTGCTGAAGACGCATCCCCTGGGCGGCATGGCCTCGGCGGTGATTGTGGACATGCATTGCGAGGCGACCTCGGAGAAGATGGCGATGGGGCATTGGTGCGATGGCCGCGCGAGCCTTGTTGTCGGCACCCATACCCATGTGCCCACGGCGGACGCGATGATCCTGCCGGGGGGTACGGCGTATCTCACCGATGCCGGGATGTGCGGCGACTACCATTCGGTGATCGGCATGGACAAGTCGGAACCTCTGCGCCGCTTCATCACCGGCATGCCAAAGGAACGATTTACCCCCGCCAATGGCGATGCGACACTGTCGGGTGCCTATATCGAAACCGACGACCGCACGGGCCGCGCCACGCGCATCGTGCCAGTGCGCGACGGCGGTGTGCTACAGTCCAGCGCCCCATGAGCAAGAGCGCGATCGCGTTCTGTCCCCAATGTCCCTCCCGGTCGTCGGCGCGCCTGAAGGTGCTGCTTGCCCCCGATCGTGCAATGCGCGAAAGTGACGCCTGATCTTTCGTTCGGAGCCTTTGAACGCATGGAATATTTCAGCTTCGGCCCGACCGAAAGCGCCGTCCTGACCCTGACCGTCGTGGTCATCATGTTCATCCTTTTCCTGCGCGAAAGCTTTCCCACCGAAGTCGTGGCGATTGCGGGTGCCGCGACGCTTCTCGCCATCGGCGTGCTGCCTTATGAGGATGCACAGGCGGTGCTGCAGAACTCTGCCCCCTGGACCATTGCGGCGATGTTCATCGTGATGGGGGCGCTGGTGCGCACCGGGGCGTTGGACGTGCTGACGCGGATGGCCGAACGCTATGCCAAGACCCATCCCAAGTCCGCCGTGGTGGGGGTGATCGTCAGTGTCATGGCGGCCTCCGCTTTCATGAACAACACGCCGGTCGTCGTCGTCATGATCCCGGTGGTCGTGCAGTTGAGCCACACCCTCGGCACCAAGGCCTCCAAACTTCTGATCCCGCTGAGTTATGCCGCGATCATGGGCGGGTCGCTGACGCTGATCGGCACCTCGACCAACCTCTTGGTGGACGGGGTCGCGCGCGCGCAGGGCATGGAGCCTTTCGGAATCTTCGAGATCATGCCCGTCGGTCTGGCCGTCTGTGCCTGGGGTCTGATCTACATGGGGCTCTTCGGGAACAAGTTGCTGCCCAACCGGGACAGCATGGCCAACATGCTCAGCGACCGTTCCAAGATGAAGTTTTTCACCGAAGCGGTGATTCCGCCAGAGTCCAACCTGATCGGGCGCGAGGTGCTGGACGTGCAGCTGTTCAAACGAGAGGGCGTGCGGCTGATCGACGTGGTGCGCGGTGACCAGTCCCTGCGGCGAAACATGCAGGGGGTGGAGCTTCAGGTGGGCGACCGGGTCGTGCTGCGCACGCAGATGACCGAACTGCTGAGCCTTCAGGCCAACAAGGAACTCAAGCGCGTCGACCAGTTGTCGGCGGTGGAGACGACGACGGTCGAGGTGCTGATCACGCCGGGCTGCCGCATGGTGGGTCGCTCGCTGGGTTCAATGCGCCTGCGGCGGCGCTACGGGGTCTATCCGCTCGCGGTGCATCGGCGGAACCAGAACATCGGCATGCAACTGGACGGTCTGATCGTGAAGGTCGGCGACACCCTGCTGCTGGAAGGGGCGGCGGAGGACATCGCGCGGCTGGCCTCCGACATGGACATGGTGGACGTGAGCCACCCCTCTGCGCGCGCCTTCAGGCGCGGACACGCGCCAATCGCCATCGCTGCACTCGTGGGGATTGTCGTCCTGGCGGCCCTGAACGTCGCTCCAATACTGGTACTGGCAGTTCTCGCAGTGGCGATTGTGCTGGTCACGGGCTGCATCGACGCGGAGGAAGCCTTCTCCTTCGTGGAAGGGCGTCTGCTTGCCCTGATCTTCGCGATGCTGGCGGTGGGGGCGGGGCTACAGAACTCCGGTGCGATCTCGCTCATCGTGGATGCGATCGCCCCGACGCTCGGCACGCTGGAGCCCTTCTACGTGATATTCTGCGTTTTCCTGCTGACGACGATCCTGACGGAAGTGGTGTCCAACAACGCTGTGGCCGTGATCATGACGCCCATCGCGATCAGCCTCGGTCAGGCGCTCGGTGTTGACCCCCGCCCGCTGGTAGTGGCGGTGATGATCGCGGCCTCCTGCGCCTTTGCCACGCCCATCGGCTACCAGACCAATACACTGGTCTACGGCCCCGGCGGCTACCGGTTCACCGACTTCATGCGCATCGGCGTCCCGCTGAACCTGTCGATGACCCTGATCGCCAGCGCCATCATTCCGCTGGTCTTCTGACCGTCAGCCGGTCTTGCGCGCGGGCACACCCTCGGCGGCGATGGCGGCAAAGCCGTCGCGGGCGGTCAGGAAGTTGCGGGTGAGCGGCACGTCTGCGACTTCTCCCTTCCCTATCTTAAGGCGGCGCGCGCCGTCTTCGTTTCGTGCCGCTGTTCACGGCGTGGGATCCGGCAACGTAGAGCGGGGGCTTTGCCCCCGCACCCCCAGGAATATTTGAAGCCAGAAAGAGGGGGGGGGCCGATTGCGTCAGAGCGGCCAGAACACCAGGATGGAGGGGATGGAGACGGCGATGACGATGATCTCCAGTGGCAGCCCCATGCGCCAGTAGTCCCCGAAGCTGTAGCCGCCGGGTCCGAGGATCAGGGTGTTGTTCTTGTGGCCGATGGGCGTGAGAAAGGCCGAGGAAGCCGCAACCGCCACTGCCATCAGGAAGGGGTCGGGGGAGACGTTCAGCGTCTGGGCCATCTGGATGCCGACCGGTGCCGCGACGATGGTGGTGGCGGTGTTGTTAAGCACATCAGAGAGCGTCATCGTGACAACCATCAGGACCGTCAGGACGATCCATGGGGCGAGGCCCTCAGTCAGGTCGATCAGGGCCCCAGCGATCAGTTGTGTCCCGCCCGAGGTTTCAAGTGCCGCCCCCAGCGGGATCATCGAACCGAGCAGAACCACCACGGGCCATTCGATATGGGTGTAGAGCTCCGCCAAGGGTACGATCTTTGCCAGCACATAGGCGACCACGACGAGGCCAAGCGCGATGGGCAGGTAGATCAGCCCGAAGGAGGCCGCCGCCACGGCAGCGGCAAAAAGGCCGATGGCGAGCCAGACCTTGCTGTTTTCCGTCACCGCCAGCCCCCGGTCGGCCAGCGGCAGCACCCCCAGCCAGTCGGTTACGTGGGCGGCGGTGTCGCGCGGCACGAGCAGCAGCAGGATGTCGCCGGGCTGGAGCTCCGTGGTGCGCAGTTGCGACGTGATCTTGCGGCCGCGCCGCGAGATCCCAAGCAACACCGTGCGCTGCCGCCAAGCCATGCCGACCGATTGCGCGGTGCGACCGGTGAGGCGACTGTCCTCGGGCACCACGACCTCTATGATTTCCACCCCTTCGCCGTCGGCGCGCAACCGCTCCTCGCGGTCGCTGTCGGCAAGGGCCAGGTCCAGCGTGCTGCGGAATTCATCGAGCGCGTCCGGTGTCGCTTCCAGCACCAGCGTGTCGGCAGCCTGAAGCACCGTGTTGCGCGCCTGTCCGTAGCGCCGCTTGCCGTCGCGGATCAGGCCCAGAAGCGCCACGTCAGACTTGTCTGCGACCTCCTGCAACTCGGCCAGACGCTTGCCGATCTGCTTGCTCTGCACCGGCACGGTGAGTTCCGCGATGTACTGGGAGATGTCCTCCGCCTCCAGCGTGGCGTCGTCGCGTGAGGGGATTAGCCGCCAGCCGATGAGGGCCACGAAGATCAGGCCCGCGATGGCGGCGATACCGCCCACGGGTGCGAAGTCGAACATCTTGAAAGGCGCGCCCAGCGATTCCTGCCGGATCGAGGCGATGATGATGTTGGGCGGCGTGCCGATCAGCGTCGCCATGCCGCCAAGGATCGTGGCGAAACTCAGCGGCATCAGCGAAAGGCCCGGCTGGCGGCCTGCCTTGCGCGCGGTCTGGATGTCGACCGGCATCAACAGCGCCAGCGCCGCCACATTGTTCATGAAGGCCGAGAGTACGCCCCCGATCGCCCCCATCAGCGTGATATGCGCACCCAGGGAGCGCGTTGAATCGACCAGCGTGCGCGTGATCAGCAGCACCGCCCCCGACCGCACCAGCCCGGCCGAGACCACCAGCACCAGCGCCACCACCAGGGTCGCCGGGTGGCCGAAGCCGTCGAAGGCGTTCTCCGTCGGAACAACGCCAAGCACCACGCCCGCCAAAAGGGCAGTGAAGGCCACGAGGTCGTAGCGGAACCGGCCCCAGAGCAGCAGGCCGAAGACGGCGGCGAAGAGGGTGAAGAGGATGATCTGATCTGTTGTCATGGATCAGGTCTAGCTTTTCGGCGAAGGGGGGAAAAGCAGACTTTGTACGCGTATCGCAAAACGCGCCGCAGGCCGCCCAGTGCCTTGTGAGGCGCAAGGGGCTGGCCTATAGAGGCCCAAACACTTGCATACTACACGAGGATCACCATGGCCGGCCATTCCAAATGGGCAAACATCCAGCACCGCAAGAACCGTCAGGATTCCGTGCGGGCCAAGATGTTTTCCAAGATGTCCAAGGAAATCACCGTCGCCGCGAAGATGGGCGATCCCGATCCCGACAAGAACCCACGCCTGCGGCTGGCGGTGAAGGAAGCGAAGTCAAGTTCGGTGCCCAAGGACGTCATCGACCGCGCGATCAAGAAATCGGTTCAGGGGGATGCTGAGGATTACGAGGAGATCCGCTATGAGGGCTACGGCCCCAACGGCGTCGCGGTGATCGTCGAGGCGATGACCGACAACCGTAACCGCACCGCTTCCAACGTGCGTTCCACCTTCACCAAGAACGGCGGCAACCTTGGGGAGACGGGTTCTGTCGGGTTCATGTTCGAGCGCAAGGGCGAGATCGAGTATCCCGCATCAGTCGGTGACGCGGACACGGTGATGATGGCCGCGATCGAGGCTGGGGCGGAGGACGTGGAGAGCGCCGAAGACGGCCATGTGATCTGGTGCGCGGACACCGATCTCAACGGGGTTGCGACGGCGCTGGAGACGGCGCTGGGTGAATCCGACTCCACCAAGCTGGTCTGGAAACCCACCACCACGACCGAAATGGACCTCGAGAACATGCAAAAACTGATGAAGCTGGTCGAGGCGCTGGAGGACGACGACGACGTCCAGCGCGTCACGACCAACTTCGAGGCTTCCGATGCGGTGATGGAACAGCTTTAAGCGGCTCTCACCATTCCCCTCTCCCAAGCGGAGGGGGGCTTGCGGCGCTTCCGAAAAATGCAGGACCGTGGTCTGTGCCCCTTGTTCAATCCGGCGGGCGATCGAGAACGGGCCGCCTCCGGCGACGCGATTGCCATGGGCTTTGGCCCGATCTAGCGTGGCCCATGCGACGGAATCAGCTTACGCCGTGACCACAATGAAAAACCGCCCCCGAAGGGGCGGCTGAACGTCTCGTTAAATGTAAAAAACGCCTATCCCGGCAGGCCGGAGCGGCTGAACCAGCCGATGCGTGTGCGGCACTCGCGCTTGGCATCTGTCGGTTTCTGCGCTTCCAGGTGCGCCAGCACGCGCTTGACTTCGTTCAGACGGCGGCGGGCGTTGCTGCCTCCGGCACTGGCCTGGACATGAAGGATCTTGGATTGGGTATGCAATGCGGATTCGATTGCGTTGAAATCTTCGGGGCTGATTTCCAGCTTCTGTTGTTTGTCGAACATGACTCTTTCCTTTTACTCTGAGGCGCACATAAGGTCTCGGATTGTATTTCGCCAGAGGGCTCGGATCGGATCACTCCTTTGTGTCAGTTTTGTAACGGGTTGACCGACGAAAGACTGTAAAGACATGATTCCTCCCACCGGTGCCAGGGGCCGTGGATTCCGGATTGTGACCCTGCGCCCGCGCCGATAGGCACACGGTACAGACACCAAGGATACCGCCGCCCCGTGCTTACCGCCTTCCTGCCCGGCTTCGCGCTCAGTCTCACACTTATCCTCGCCATCGGGGCGCAGAATGCCTTCGTGCTGCGGCAGGGGTTGCGCCGCGAGCATGTGTTCTGGGTCTGCCTGACCTGTGCGCTGTCGGATGCCATCCTGATCGCGGCCGGAGTCGCAGGCTTCGGCGCACTGGCAGAGGCGATGCCCCGCTTCGAGACGGTGATGCGCTTTGGCGGCGCGGCCTTCCTGATCTGGTATGGCTTGCTGAACGCCCGCAGTGCCTGGCGCGGCGGCACGCAACTGAGGACGGAAGGACAGCCGGCCCAAAGCCTGCACCGCGCGATCCTGACCCTGCTGGCGCTGACCTGGCTCAACCCGCATGTCTACCTCGATACCGTGGTGCTGATCGGATCGGTGTCGGCGCAATATCCGGACCGGATGGCCTTCGGGGCAGGGGCCGTCCTCGCCAGTTTCGTCTTCTTCTTTGCCCTCGGCTACGGCGCGCGCCTGCTGACACCGATCTTTGCCAACCCGCGCAGCTGGCAGGTGCTGGACGCCCTGATCGCCCTGATCATGTGGGGGATCGCCGCGAAATTGTTGTGGATGTGACCTTGTCCTTGCCGCCCGATTGCGAAACAAACCCGATATGACAACAACACTGCCACATCGCCCTGTCGCGGGCATCTTCTGGATGGTCGTGACGGGACTGTGCTTTGTCATGGTGACGGCCCTGGTAAAATACATGGGGCCGCGCCTGCCGTCTGCCGAAGCGGCTTTCCTGCGCTACTCCATGGGCCTCATCGTCCTGCTGCCCGCGATGGGCGCGCTGCGCAGCGCGCAGCTGAGCAAACGGCAATGGTCGTTGTTCGCCCTGCGCGGCTTCTTCCACGCCCTTGGCGTGATCCTGTGGTTCTACGCGATGACCCGCATCTCCATCGCAGAGGTGACGGCGATGAACTACTTGGCACCGATCTACGTGACTGTAGGGGCGGCGATCTTTCTGGGAGAGACGCTGGCGCTGCGGCGCATCATCGCGGTAATTCTCGGGCTGGTCGGGGCCGCGATCATCCTGCGGCCGGGATTTCGCGAACTGAGCACGGGTCATTTCGCGATGCTCTGTGCGGCAGTGGTCTTCGCGGGCTCCTACCTGTTGGCCAAGGTGCTTGCGGACGAGGTAAAGCCGCTGGTCGTCGTCGTCATGCTGTCGATCTTCGTGACCATCGGTCTCGCCCCCTTTGCTCTGCCCGTCTGGATCGCCCCCACCTGGCAGGAGGTGGGCATCCTTCTCGGCGTCGCCTTCTTTGCCACGGGGGGCCATTTCACCATGACACTGGCATTTGCCGCCGCCCCGTTAACGGTCACCCAGCCCGTCACGTTCTTGCAACTGATCTGGGCGACGCTGCTCGGCGCCGTCATCTTCCACGAGGGTGTGGATGTGTGGGTCGTAATCGGAGGCTTCGTCATCCTCAGCTCCGTGACCTTCATCACCTGGCGCGAGGCGATGCTGAAGCGTCAGATCACGCCGCTGAGCCATGCCACGAAAGTATAGAACCGCGCACAGGTTTTTATTGATTGACGGGTCAATAAAGGGCGGCCTATCCTGCGGTGTCACCATCGCGAGGCCCGAATCCCCATGCCCAAGGTCGGAATGGAACCCATCCGCCGCTCCGCTCTGGTCAAGGCGACCATCGCCGAGATCGGTGCCGCGCATTCGCTCGACGTCACCGTGGGACAGATCGCCCGGCGGGCCGGCATGTCCACGGCGCTGGCACACCACTATTTCGGTGGCAAGGATCAGATTTTCCTCGCCGCGATGCGCCATATCCTGAAGGCATACGGTGCCGAGGTACGCGCGCGGCTGGCCGGAGCACGGGGACAGCGTGCAAGGGCCGAGGCGATCATCATCGCCAGTTTCGACGAGACCTGCTTTGACCCCGACACGGTGAACGCCTGGATGACGCTCTATGCCGCCTCGCGCACCAACGCGGATACCAAGCGCCTGCTGCGGCTCTATCAGGGCCGACTGCGCTCCAACCTCACCCACGCCCTGCGCGGGCTGAGCGCGCATCCGGTGGCGGACGCCGACACTTTGGCGGCCCTTATCGACGGTCTCTACCTCCGCGCTGCGCTCTCTGACGGCAGCACTGCCAATGCCGCCCGCGCCTCTGCGCTTTCCACACTCGACCTGCTGCTGAAGGACGCCCCATGAGCAAGCCGAACATCCTGATTCTCATGGTCGATCAACTCAACGGCACGCTCTTTCCCGACGGTCCCGCGGACTGGTTGCATGCGCCCAACCTCAAGAAGCTGGCCGCACGCTCGACCCGCTTTGCCAATGCCTATACCGCCTCGCCCCTCTGCGCGCCGGGACGGGCGGCCTTCATGTCGGGGCAATTGCCTTCCGCCACGGGCGTCTACGACAATGCGGCGGAGTTCACCTCATCCATCCCCACCTACGCGCACCACCTGCGCCGCGCGGGCTACCAGACCTGCCTTTCGGGCAAGATGCACTTCGTCGGCCCCGACCAGTTGCACGGGTTCGAGCAGCGCCTGACCACCGACATCTACCCCGCCGATTTCGGCTGGACGCCGGACTACCGCAAGCCGGGGGAGCGGATCGACTGGTGGTATCACAACATGGGCTCGGTGACGGGCGCGGGCGTCGCCGAGATCACCAACCAGATGGAATACGATGACGCGGTGGCCTATGAGGCCAATCGCAAGCTCTACGACCTCGCGCGCGGAGGCGATAAGCGCCCCTGGTGCCTGACAGTGAGCTTCACCCACCCGCACGACCCGTATGTGGCGCGGCGTAAATACTGGGACCTCTACGAGGATTGCGCGCACCTTCAGCCAGAGGTCGCAGCCTTCGATTACGAAGACCATGACCCGCATTCGCAGCGCATCTTCGACGCCAACAACTGGCGCGACTTCGACATCACCGCAGAGGATATCGCCCGTTCCCGCCGCGCCTACTTCGCCAACATCAGTTACCTCGACGCCAAGATCGGCGAGATCCTGCAAACGCTGGAGGATACGCGACAGGAGGCCATCATTGTCTTCGTCTCCGACCACGGCGACATGCTGGGCGAGCGCGGGTTGTGGTTCAAGATGAGCTTCCTCGAAGGCTCCTCCCGCGTGCCGATGATGATCGCCGCACCCGGTATGGAGCCGGGCCTGCACACAACACCTGTCAGCAATATCGACATATGCCCGACGCTCTGCGATCTCGCGGGCGTCAGTATGGCAGAGGTGATGGACTGGACCACAGGCCAGTCGCTGGTGCCGATGGGGCAGGGCCGTGAGCGCCACGAACCCGTGGCCATGGAATACGCCGCCGAAGCCTCGCAATCCCCGATGGTCGCGCTGCGACAGGGTCGCTGGAAGTATACCAACTGCGCCATCGACCCTGAACAGCTTTTCGACCTCCAAGCCGATCCCCACGAGTTGACCAACCTCGCCGAGGACCCAGCCCATGCCGCTACGCTGGAAACCTTCCGCGTGGAGGCCGCGGGCCGCTGGGATCTGGAGACCTTCGACGCCGAGGTGCGCCGCAGTCAGGCCCGCCGCTGGGTCGTCTACGAGGCTTTGCGGCAGGGCGGGTACTACCCCTGGGACTACCAGCCGCTGCGCCTCGCGTCCGAGCAATACATGCGCAACCACATGGACCTCAACGTTCTCGAAGAGAGCAAACGCTTCCCCCGGGGTGAATGACCCCCTCCTTCACCCTTTCTCAAATACCGCTGCACCCCGCGGGAGACACCTCACGACATGCGTTATGATACTCAACCCGAAGCCAGTCATTTCATCGACGGTGAATACGTCGAGGACGCCGCAGGCATTCCCATCGACGTGATCTACCCCGCCAGCGGCAAGACGATCGCGACCCTCCACGCCGCGACACCCGCCATCGTCGAGCGTGCCATCGCTAGCGCGAAGCGGGCCCAGCCTGCCTGGGCCGCGATGACCGGCACGGAGCGCGGCCGCATCCTGCGCCGCGCTGCGGACATCATGCGCGAACGCAACCATGACCTGAGCGTGCTGGAGACGATGGACACCGGCAAACCCTATCAGGAAACCTCCGTCGCGGATGCCACCAGCGGTGCGGACGCGTTGGAATACTTCGGCGGCATGGCGGCGACCTTGACGGGCGAGCATATCCAACTGGGCGAAAACTGGGTCTATACCCGCCGCGAGGCACTGGGCGTCTGCGTCGGCATCGGGGCCTGGAACTATCCCACCCAGATCGCCTGCTGGAAGGGCGCGCCGGCACTCGCCTGTGGCAACACGATGATCTTCAAGCCCTCCGAAACAACACCGCTCTGCGCCCTCAAGGTTGCCGAGATCCTGTACGAGGCGGGCCTGCCCGCCGGAATATACAACGTGGTGCAGGGCATGGGCGAAGTCGGCAACAGGCTGGTGACCGACCCCCGTGTAGACAAGGTGTCGCTGACCGGCTCGGTGCCGACGGGCCGCAAGGTCTATGCCGCCGCTGCGGCGGGGATCAAGCACGTGACGATGGAACTGGGTGGCAAGTCACCTTTGATCGTTTTCGACGACGCCGACATCGAGAATGCCGTGAGCGGCGCGATCCTGGGTAACTTCTACAGTTCGGGTCAGGTCTGTTCCAATGGCACGCGGGTCTTCGTGCATACCGCGATCAAGGAGGCATTCCTGAAGCGGCTGACCGAGCGGCTTGCCAACGCGGTGATCGGCGATCCGATGGACCCGGCCACCAGCTTCGGACCGATGGTGTCCGAGCGGCAGATGGCCCTCGTTCTGGGCTATATCGAAAAGGGCCAGGCCCAGGGCGCGCGGCTGGTAACGGGCGGCAAGCGGCTCGACCGCGAGGGGTTCTATCTGCAGCCCACCGTTTTTGCCGATGTCACCGACGATATGGCGATTGCCCGGGAAGAGATTTTCGGCCCGGTCATGGCGGTTCTCGATTTCGACGACGAGGACGACGTAATCGCGCGCGCCAACGATACGGAGTTCGGACTGGCGGCAGGTGTCTTCACCCGCGATCTCGCGCGCGCCCACCGGGTCGCGGCACGGTTCGAGGCGGGGACCTGCTTTATCAACACCTACAACGACGCGCCGGTGGAGGCACCCTTCGGCGGATCGAAGATGTCGGGCGTGGGGCGCGAGAATTCGAAGGCGGCAATCGCTCACTACAGCCAGCTGAAATCGGTCTTCGTGCGCATGGGCGACGTGGAGGCGCCCTTCTGAGCGCAGCGTTATCCGGCGGCGCGCTGGCGCGCACGACATATTTGGCGCGCGCTGGTTTGTGAGCCATCTGCATACGACCGATCGCTGGATGTGAGCGCGTAGAAAATCTGCTGAGAGGTGCTTGAGCCCACATCCTGTGGCTCAAGACACCTCGACAATTTTGGGATGCGATTCTCCGCCGCATCAAGGACGAGCCGTGCTGCGCACGGTGCTTCGCATCCTTGACCCGGCGCAGAATCACGAAGGAAGAAGAGACGGATAATGCAGGCGGAATTCGTGATCGTGGGGGCAGGCAGCGCGGGTTGTGCCGTGGCCTACAGGCTGGCGCAGGCGGGGCGGAAGGTCATCGTCATCGAACATGGCGGCTCGGACATGGGGCCTTTCATTCAGATGCCCGCCGCGTTGTCCTATCCGATGAACATGAAGCGATATGACTGGGGCTATCGCACCGAACCTGAGCCGCATCTGGGAGGGCGGCGTCTGGCCTGTCCGCGGGGCAAGGTGATCGGAGGGTCGTCGTCGATCAACGGGATGGTTTACGTGCGCGGGCATCCGATGGATTACGACCATTGGGAGGAAGCGGGCGCGCAGGGCTGGTCGTTTGCCGATGTGCTGCCCTACTTCAAGCGCATGGAGACCTGGCACGACGGCGGCCATGGCGGCGATCCTTCCTGGCGTGGGACCGACGGGCCGCTGCACGTCAGCAGAGGCCCACGCGCCAATCCGCTTTTCGATGCTTTTGTGCAGGCGGGCCGACAGGCAGGCTACGAGGTCACCGATGACTACAACGGGCAGCAGCAGGAGGGTTTCGGCCCGATGGAGCAAACCGTCTGGGGCGGGCGGCGCTGGTCGGCGGCCAATGCCTACCTGCGGCCTGCCCAGAAGACCGGAAACGTTCAGATCGTCCGCGCGCTTGCACGCCGCGTCGTGATCGAGGACGGGCGGGCGACCGGCGTGGAAGTATCGCGCGGGGGACGGATCGAGGTTATCGGGGCGGAGCGGGAGGTCGTCCTGGCAGCCTCCTCGCTCAATTCACCGAAGCTGCTGATGCTGTCGGGGATCGGGCCCGCGGCGCATTTGGCGCAGCATGGGCTGGAGGTGCATGCCGACCGCCCGGGCGTGGGGGCCAACCTGCAGGATCATCTGGAGCTCTATATCCAGATGGCTGCATCGCAGCCGATCACGCTCTACCGTCATTGGAACCTGGTAAGCAAGGCCATGATCGGCGCGCAATGGCTGCTCACGAAGCGCGGGATGGGCGCCTCCAACCAGTTCGAATCCGCCGCCTTCATCCGCTCGCAACCCGGGGTGCCCTATCCCGATATCCAGTACCATTTCCTGCCGATCGCCGTGCGCTATGACGGGCAGGCAGCGGCGGAAGGGCACGGGTTCCAGGCCCATACGGGGCCGATGCGCTCAGCCTCGCGTGGGGCGGTCTCGCTGCGTTCTGCCGATCCGATGGACGACCCGATGATCCGGTTCAATTACATGTCCGAGGAAAGCGACTGGGTCGATTTCCGCACCTGCATCCGGCTCACGCGTGAGATATTCGCGCAGGACGCGTTCAAACCCTTCGTCAAACACGAGATCCAACCGGGCGAGGCCGTCCGGTCCGACGCCGATCTCGACGCCTTCATCGGTGAGCATGCAGAGAGCGCCTATCACCCCTGCGGTACCTGCCGGATGGGCCGCGCCGATGATGCGCAGGCGGTGGTGGATCCGCAGGCGCGGGTGATCGGTGTCGAGGGGTTGCGCGTGGCCGACAGCTCCATCTTTCCGCGCATCACCAACGGCAACCTCAACGCCCCTTCGATCATGGTGGGAGAAAAGGTGTCAGATCACATCCTTGGCCTCGCCCCCTTGCCACGCGCCAACGACGAGCCCTGGGTGCATCCCAACTGGCAGATTGCGCAACGGTAGAAGGCGGTTAACCTCTCTTAACGAAACGCGTTGATGCGGCGGGAGTCTGCCGCCATATTAACGAAGTGTTAAGAATTTGTTCCTTGATCGTTCTTCTGCTGATGCCGGGCATAGCCTGTGCCGATGGTATCTTCGCGGGGAAGATCCGTGTGATTGACGGCGATACCTTCGATGTGGGGGCGCAACGGGTGCGTCTCTTCGGGATCGATGCGCCGGAGGCAGGACAGCCCTGCAAGACCGACAATGGCACCGATCACGATTGCGGCGATTGGGTCACGGCGCAGGTGCGCGACATCTTTCAGGGGAAAGCAGCGCGCTGCGAACCGCTTGACCGCGATCGCTACGGGCGCACCGTCGCGCGCTGTTACGTGGCGGATCAGGACGTGGGCCGCCGGCTGGTGAGTGACGGGCTGGCCTATGCCTACCGCCGTTACGCAATGGATTACGATCTGGAGGAAAAGGCGGCCCTTGTCGCCCTACGCGGCATCCATGGCTTTGTCCTTCAATCCCCCGCTCAACATCGCCTGACGCGGATACCGGGGCGCACCCCGGCCTCGGCGGCCTGTCCGATCAAGGGCAATATCTCCAAATCTGGCCGCATCTACCACATGCCGGGACAACGCGACTACGATCGGACCGGCATCGACGAAGCGCGCGGCGAACGCTGGTTCTGTACGGAGGCCGAGGCTCGGGCGGCGGGCTGGCGGCCCTCGCGGAGCTGATCACTCCACCCGGTAGGGCAGGACATCTCGCTGGTTGAGATCGACGACAACCTGCCGCTCCAGCGGTGGCACCGCGCGTTGATGGCAGGTCTTGCGTTCACAGATTCGGCAGGAAATGCCGATGGGTTCAAAGGCGCTGTCGCTGCCCAGGTCGAGGCCGTCGGCATAGACCATCGCCGCCGCATGGCGCACCTCACATCCAAGTGAGATGGCATAGCGCCGCACCGGTGCACCAAACCGCCCCGCGGGCTTGGAGATGTCGCGCGCCAGACTGATATAGCGCACCCCGTCCGGCGTTTCCGCAAGCTGGCGCAGGAATCGGCCGGGAGTCTCGAAGGCGCTGTGGACGTTCCACAACGGGCAGGCCCCGCCGAAGCGCGCGAATTGCAGGCGGGTGGCAGAGTGACGCTTGGTGATCGTGCCGGCCTGATCAACGCGCACAAAGAAGAACGGGATGCCCTTGGCACCGGGGCGCTGCAACGTGGACAGCCGATGCGCCACCTGTTCGATGGAGGCCCCAAAGCGACTGGCCAGTACCTCCAGGTCATGGCGGCAGTCCTTGGCACCGTCCAGAAATGCGCCATAGGGCATCAACGCCGCGCCTGCGAAATAATTGGCCAGCCCGATCTTTGCGATGTCCCGAGCCGAAGTGCTGTGAAACCGAGCCAGATCCAGTGTCGCTTCCAGCAGCGCGTCCTGACGGGTCAGGGCAACCTGTAACAGAATCTGGAAGGTCTGGGTTTCAGGGGCGGCGCGGGTGGTCAGGTGCAGCATCCCGCGTGCGGGGTCGAAGCGGCGCAGCACATCGACATCGTCGAATTTCACGGTGATGCCGGCATTGGCCAGCGCAGACACGGCAGCGACACGAATGTTGCGATGCCCGCCCTCACGACCTGCGAAATGTTCCGCCGCGCGGTCCACGGCGTCGATGTAATTGTCGCAATAGTGAAAGAAATCGCGCACCTCTTCCCAGGGCGACGGGCTGATCGCCGCATCCTCGCGCCCCAGCGCCTCGTCCAGCGAGGCGAGCCTTTCGTGGGTCTGCCGGTAGCTCTGGTGCAGTTCCAGAAATGCCCGCGCCAGTCCCGGCGCATTGGAGGCCGCAAGGCGCAGGTCGGCAATCGGGGGCATGATGCCGCCGAAAACCGGATCGCTGAGGGCCTCGCGCATGTCGCTCACCAGACGCTCGCCATCGCCTGACGAAAGTTCCGTCACGTCGAGGCCGAATTCGGAGGCCAGCGCCAGCACCACGGTGGTGCTGACGGGGCGGTTGTTATTCTCCATCTGGTTGAGATAGGGCAGGGAAACGCCAAGCCTTGCGGCGAAATCCTTTTGCGTCAGACCCAGACGCGTGCGCAATTCGCGCAGCTTGGCTCCGGCATAGAGTTTCTGAGTGGCCATCGCCGCGCCCTTTGCAAGTTTGCACATTTGCAGCGTAGCTTTGCAAACATGCTCCTGCAAGGTGGCGGGCAGTTCTTAACGTCCCGTTAAGCCGAGTTGTTTTTCTCGCCGGATCACGATCATGATGGACCCGATACCGGCAACCGCAGTCAGCACCATCAGCCAGAGCAGGGGGTAGGCGCCCGTTTCAGGCGTCAGCATCACGCCGGCGAGCACGGCCAGCGCCGATCCCCCGCCGATCATGATGGCCCCGCCGAGACCCGACGCGGTGCCTGCCAGATGCGGCCGGACCGACAGCATGCCGGCAGTCGCGTTGGGGATGCACAGCCCGTTGCCCAGACCCACCAGGGTCATCATCCCGAAAAAGCTCAGGGCGGACCCGTAGCCCGCAAAGAAGATAAGGATCGACACCGAACTGCCTATGGCATTCGCAAGACACCCCCAGAGGACCAGGGTGTTGATCCCAAACCGGGTCGCATAGCGGCCGGTCAGAAAGTTGCCGACGAAATACCCGATGGCCGGTGCTCCGAAAAATACACCCAGCCAAAATGGAGTCATGCCGAAGACCACGCTGCCGACGAAGGGCGCACCGCCCAGGTAGGCGAAGAATGCCCCCGAACAGAAACCTGCCGCCAGCGCATATCCCCAGAAGCGGGGGGACCGGAAGAGTTCGGGGTATTCGCGGAACTGCGCCATCATTGTCTTGCCGGAGGGACGCGCGGATTCCCCCATGTCGGCAAAGACCAGCCAGGTGATGCCCGCGCCTGCCAGCAACATGAACCAGAAGCTGGCATGCCAGTCGAAAAACTCCTGCAGAACGCCGCCCATGGCGGGGCTGATCATCGGCACCAGCGCCACCCCCATGGTGACATAGCCGATCATGGAGGCGGATTGCTCCTGCGTATAGAGATCGCGGATCACGGCGCGGCTGAGCACCATTGCGGTGGCAATTACCGCCTGACCGATGCGAAAGACCAGAAAGAGCGTGGCGTTCGGGGCATAGATGCACCCGAGCGTTGCGAGCATGAAAAGCGCCAGCCCCCAGAGCATGACCTTCCGCCGTCCGAGATTGTCCGAGATCGGCCCGATGAAGAGCTGCATCACGGCGGAACAAAGCAGGTAGAGTGGCACGGAAAGTTGCATAACCCCATAATCGGTGTCGAAAAATTCGGCCATCTGTGGCAGGCTGGGCAGGAAGATGTTCATCACCATGGCCGAAAGCCCCGAAAGCAGGATCAGGGTGGCAATATGGGGTGGAGTGGTCCGGTCGAGAAAACGGACAGGCGCGACATCTTGCATGCAAATGCAGCTACTCGGGGCCTTCAGGTTTGTCCATGGGATGCGACTTGATTTGCAAGTTTGCGTTTTGCATAGATGCCTCTGAAAAGTATTTGCAAATTTGCAGAAAGCCCCTTTGGTCCGCCTTCGCGCTCCGATAGAGTGCGGCAAGGCATAGCCAGGGGACCATCATGAAAGACATTCTGGAAGAACTCGAACAGCGCCGCGAAACCGCTCGTATGGGAGGCGGCGCCAAGCGTATCGAAGCGCAGCACACACGCGGCAAACTGACAGCGCGGGAACGTGTGGAGCTTTTGCTCGATGACGGCAGTTTCGAGGAATTCGACATGTTCGTCACCCACCGCTGCACCGACTTCGGGATGGAGAAGCAAAAGCCCGCGGGCGACGGCGTGGTCACTGGCTGGGGCACCATCAATGGTCGGCTGGTCTATCTCTTCAGTCAGGATTTCACCGTCTTCGGCGGCTCGCTGTCCGAAACCCACGCCCAGAAGATCTGCAAGATCATGGACATGGCAATCCAGAACGGCGCCCCCGTCATCGGCATCAACGATTCCGGCGGCGCGCGCATTCAAGAAGGCGTGGCGAGCCTTGCGGGTTACGCGGAGGTGTTCCAGCGCAACATCGAAGCCTCCGGCGTGATCCCCCAGATCAGCGTGATCATGGGCCCCTGTGCGGGCGGTGCCGTCTATTCCCCTGCGATGACCGACTTCATCTTCATGGTGAAGGATACCTCCTATATGTTCGTGACCGGCCCCGATGTGGTCAAGACCGTCACCAACGAGGTCGTCACGGCCGAGGAGTTGGGCGGCGCCGGCACCCATACCCGCAAGTCCTCCGTCGCAGATGCCGCCTTCGAGAACGACGTGGAGGCGCTGGCCGAAGTCCGCCGCCTCGTGGATTTCCTGCCCGCCAACAACCGCGAGAAGCCCCCGGTGCGGCCTTTCTTCGATGACCCGGAGCGCATCGAGCCCTCGCTCGACACACTGGTGCCTGCCAACGCCAACACGCCCTATGACATGAAGGAACTGATCCTCAAACTGGGCGACGAGGCAGATTTCTACGAGATCCAGGCGGAGTTCGCCAAGAACATCATCACCGGCTTCATCCGCATCGAAGGGCGTACCGTGGGCGTCGTCGCCAATCAGCCGATGGTGCTGGCGGGCTGCCTCGACATCGACTCATCCCGCAAGGCCGCGCGTTTCGTGCGCTTCTGCGATGCCTTCGAAATCCCGATCCTGACGCTGGTGGACGTTCCTGGCTTCCTGCCCGGCACCAGCCAGGAATACGGCGGCGTGATCAAGCACGGGGCCAAGCTGCTCTTCGCCTATGGCGAGGCGACCGTGCCCATGGTCACCGTGATCACCCGCAAGGCCTATGGCGGGGCCTATGACGTGATGGCGTCCAAACACCTGCGCTCCGATTTCAACTACGCCTGGCCCACGGCGGAGGTTGCCGTGATGGGTGCCAAGGGGGCGACCGAAATCATTCACCGTGCCGACCTCGGCGACCCCGACAAGATCGCGCAGCACGCGAAAGACTACGAGGGCCGCTTCGCCAATCCCTTCGTCGCCGCCGAACGCGGCTTCATCGACGAGGTGATCCAGCCGCGCACCACCCGCAAGCGAATCGCGCGCGCCTTCGCGAGCCTGCGGAACAAGCAGGCGAGCATGCCTTGGAAAAAGCACAACAACATTCCGTTGTGAGGTCCTCCCCCATGCCCCTTCACCCTTTTCCAAATACCATCCCGTCCCCGCCGCGCACCCCTGCCGTCGGGGGAGGTATCGCCCGTAAGGTGGACGCCCCGTCCACCCCCGCAGGGTGGGCCATGCGCCGATCTTGCAACCTCGTGACGGGGGGCGTGGCCCCATGACCTCCCCCTTTAAAAACCAATCCTTCACTATTACCCATGCAGACGAAGGCACGTTCAAGGGCGCGGGCCTGCGCCCCTTCTTCGAATACCGCGATCTCGGCATCACATCCGCCACAAAGGGCAGCTACGGCGCCCATGTCATCCGCGCTGTGCCGGGTATGGAATCCCCCGGCACCTGGCATTCGCACGATCTCGACTTCCAGATGGTCTATGTCACCAAGGGCTGGGTCGTCTTCGAATACGAAGGCCCCGAAGAATGCGGGGGCGGGGAGCATATCCTGCGCGCGGGCTCCTGCGTCTTGCAGCCGCCCGGCATCACCCACCGCGAAGTGCGCCATTCCGATGACATGGAGCTGATCGAGATCATCTCCCCCGCCGACTTCCCCACCACCGAGGAAGACGCCCCATGAGAGTACTCGCTACCGCTCTGATCCTCGCTGCAACCCCGGCGCTGGCCATCGACGTGCCGACGGGCCAGCCGGTGGAATTGCAGGAAGTGCTGGTGGATGTCATGGGCGCGGAGACATGGCTGCGGTTCCGCTTCGTGGCACCACAGATCGCCCGCGAGACCGGCAGCGTCACCTTTGCGCAGGCCGAGCCCGACATGGTCTACCTCTGCGAGGCTGTGGCGCTTCCCTACATCGCCGAATATGCGCTGGACGGGCAGGTGATCGTCGTCTCGCTCTCCGATCGACCCACGGAATTCGGCCAACCGGACCCGGATGCGACCCAGTTCTTCGAGGCCTATCGACCGGATGGCGCTACCTGCATTTGGGAAAACTTGTGATGGAACACCAACATCTTGTCGAAAGACACCCGGTTCGCGCCTGTACTGATGCTTTGGAGTCACATAGGCGCCGATTGCGTGGACCCCGGTATCATTCCTCCAAAGTTTCCCATATTATGCCGTTGAGGAATACCCATGTATCCCTTACCTCAGAATCGGGGTGTGCGAGGCATAATGCAGTGCCGCATCCCACTAACAGAGACAGGAGACTTAGATGTCGAAGAGCATCAAAATGCTGGCAATTTTCGGCTTCGTTGCCGCAATTTCCGCGTGCACAAGTGGACAGCAAGAAGAAGAGTACGTTGTGGTTGACCCGGAGCCCATCTCGGTCGAGCCCACATATACCGGCAAATACAAGTAATTGCCTGCAGGGACGGGCGTTCGCGCCCGTCCCTGCCCACCGCCGCACCGTCCCTGATGTCCGGGGGCTAACGTGCTGAAACATCGCGGTTTTCCGGGGCGACTGCCCGGCACGGACTTTCAATTCATCATCCGCCGGGAGAACCCGAGAGGGGTCACCGCCATCGTGCGTCGCGAGCGGCGCTCGGATCGTCGTCCGCCGGACAAGCGGGCCGACACCTATTTCGTCAAAGCCCTTTGGGAAGCCTTCGGGGATCAGCCGTTCGAGCGCGGGAATCTCGATGCGGGCCGACTCTCCTGGCTCTTCGGGCGCGAGGTGTTGCCCGCAACCGATCCCTTCGATCCGGCTGACTACGAAGCGCTGCTGGTGCTCGACGTGCCCGCCGCCCGGGCCGCATTTCCCGATGCGTTTGAAGGGTGATCGGCGTGTTGTCGCCGGTTCCCGCCATGTATGAGCGCCACCTTGCCGATCTATGTGTCGGGCACGGATACCACTTTGGAAATTCCAGACGCGGCGGCAAGATACAGGCAGTAGTTGGTCTGGCGCGATCGCTTGGACCTTCAGCTAACCAAGACCATACCCCTTCCCCTTGCGGGCAGCATGTCTTGACAGAGGCACGGCTGCCCGCTTTTTGTGATGGGGCGTGTCCTGGACAGGACAAAGACGCGGACGGTACGAGACCGGGCAGCAAGTTCCGGTGGCGGTTCGCGGTAATGAGCAGTGAAGGAACAGGTCTATGTCGATCAGAAACATCATCTTCGGGGTGGCCGCTTGCGGTGCCCTCGCCGCCTGCGGCGACAATCTTGGCGAACAGGCGCTCGGCGGTGCGGCCGTCGGGGCGGGTGCGGCGGCACTCACCAGCGGCAGCCTCGTTCAGGGGGCGGTCATCGGGGCAGGGGCCAACGTCGCCTATTGCCACCTCAATCCTGGAAAATGCCGGGGCTTCTGACCGCCGTTTTTCGGAACGTATTGAACGCTCGCGCGTTGGTGGTGCAATCGTATGCAACCACGGAGTAGCGTCATGTCTTTCCCCAAGATCATCCTTACACTCGCAGCCTGTGCCAGCTTGGCCGCCTGCGGCGATACGCTCGGCAAGCAGGCTCTTGGCGGCGCTGCCGTCGGTGCAGGTGCCGCAGCCGTTACAGGCGGCAGCATCGGGACGGGGGCCGCAGTTGGCGCCGGTGCCAACGTGTTGGCGTGCCAATCCAAGCTGGTCAATTGCAGCTGACCTTCTGACCTCCAAGGCTGCCGCATCTGCGGCAGTCATTCTCGCTGAAAGAGACCGCCCGGCCCGTGCCGGAGCGGTCTTTTTCGCGTCCGCTTCCAATTCACATCCAAGGGACACGCCATGTTCAAGAAAATCCTGATTGCCAACCGGGGCGAGATCGCCTGCCGTGTCATAAAGACCGCCCGCAAGATGGGCATTGCCACGGTGGCGATCTATTCGGATGCCGACGCGCAGGCGCTGCATGTGGAGATGGCGGACGAGGCCGTGCACATCGGCCCGCCCCCCGCGAATCAGTCCTATATCGTGATCGACAAGGTGATGGCGGCGATCAAGGCGTCCGGGGCCGAGGCGGTGCATCCGGGATATGGTTTCCTCAGCGAGAACAGCAAGTTTGCCGAGGCGCTTGAGAAGGCCGGTGTGGTCTTTGTCGGCCCGCCCAAGGGGGCCATCGAAAAGATGGGGGACAAGATCACCTCCAAGAAGATCGCGCAGGAGGCGGGCGTTTCTACCGTTCCCGGCTACATGGGCCTGATCGCGGACGCGGACGAGGCGGTGAAGATCTCCAACGAAGTGGGTTATCCGGTCATGCTGAAGGCCTCCGCCAGCGGCGGCGGCAAGGGCATGCGCATCGCCTGGAATGACGCGGAGGCGCGCGAGGGCTTCCAGTCTTCCAAGAACGAGGCGGCCAACAGTTTCGGTGACGACCGCATCTTCATCGAGAAATTCGTCACGCAGCCGCGCCACATCGAGATTCAGGTGCTTTGCGATGCCCACGGCAACGGCATCTATCTGGGCGAGCGGGAATGTTCCATCCAGCGCCGCAACCAGAAGGTGGTGGAGGAGGCGCCGAGCCCCTTTCTCGACGAGGCGACGCGCAAGGCGATGGGCGAGCAGGCGGTCGCCCTCGCGCAGGCCGTGGGTTACACCAGTGCGGGTACTGTCGAATTCATCGTGGACGGCGACAAGAACTTCTACTTCCTTGAGATGAATACGCGCTTGCAGGTGGAACACCCGGTGACGGAGCTGATCACGGGCGTCGATCTGGTCGAACAGATGATCCGCGTCGCGAACGGCGAGAAGCTGTCGATGAAGCAGAGCGACGTGAAGCTGAACGGCTGGGCCATCGAAAACCGGCTTTACGCCGAGGACCCCTATCGCGGCTTCCTGCCCTCCATCGGGCGGCTGACCCGGTATCGCCCCCCGGCGGAGGTGACAGAGGACAGCCACGTGGTGCGCAACGATACCGGCGTCTACGAGGGCGGCGAGATCAGCATGTATTATGACCCGATGATCGCCAAGCTCTGCACATGGGCCCCCACGCGAGGCGAGGCCATCGAGCGGATGCGCGTGGCGCTTGACAGTTTCGAGGTGGAGGGCATTGGCCACAACCTGCCGTTCCTGAGCGCGGTCATGGATCATCCGAAGTTCGTGTCCGGCAATATCACCACCGCCTTCATCGCCGAGGAATACCCCGACGGGTTCAACGGCGTCGAACTGGACGAGGCCGAGCTTCGCCGGATCGCTGCGGCCACGGCGGCGATGCACCGGGTCGCCGAAATCCGTCGCGCGCGGGTGTCGGGACGGATGGACAACCATGAACGCAAAGTGGGTAGCGACTGGAATGTGACGGTGCAGGGCCACAGCTTTGATGTGGTGATCGACGCGGACCCCGGTGGTGCCACGGTACGTTTCGGCGACGGGGCGACAGGCGCCCAACCACCCGAAGGTGCCACGCTCGGTGCAGAGTACCGCGTCGGGGGCAACTGGACGCCGGGTCAGACGTTGGCGCGAATGACGGTGAACGACGCGCCGCTGGTGATGAAGGTCGGCAAGATATCCGGCGGCTTCCGTATCCGCACCCGTGGGGCCGACCTCAAGGTCCATGTGCGCACCCCGCGTCAGGCCGAGCTTGCGCGGTTGATGCCGGAGAAACAGGCCCCCGACACCTCCAAGATGCTGCTGTGTCCGATGCCGGGTCTGGTGGTGAAGGTCATGGTCGAGGTCGGCGACGAGGTGCAGGACGGCCAGGCGCTTTGCACCATCGAGGCGATGAAGATGGAAAACATCCTGCGCGCCGAACGCAAGGGCGTGGTCAGCAAGGTCAATGCCAGCGCAGGCGACAGCCTCGCCGTCGATGACGTGATCATGGAGTTCGAATAGGCCCGGTGTCTGGTCAGACTTCGATAGGCAATGGGTGTGGTGCGGAAACCGGCTATTGCAGGATCACGCCCAGCCGTTCCTTCTCTTCGCGGATCTCGCGTTGGCGCATCGGCATCTTGTCGATGCTGCGGGTGATTTCGCGCACGTCCCAGGGGAAGGGCTTGCGCTGCGCTACCCGGCCGTCCTTGCCCACCAGAACCAGCATGAACCCCCGCGGCCGCATCTTCAGCCGCAGCGCGCTGCGGGCGGCGGGGTCGGTGTCGGTCAGCACGACGACATCGCGACGCGCCAGATCATCCTCATGCAGGCGCAAGAGTTCGAGCTGTTCGACATACGCGGGGTCGTTCTCACTGTCGGCAAAAACCAGTACGGGCCGCTTTTTCCACTGGAATTCACTCAAATCTGCCATATCGGCGGGCGTGAACAGCATATTTGTCACCTCTTCCTCGGCGGACTGGGCAAAGCTGGCGGTGGCCAATAATCCAGCGAAAACAAGCAATACTAGTCGGTTCATCGGTTCTCCTGTCTGCCAGAATATAGGGCCTTTTCAGAGAATTGCGATGCCATACGTGGAGTCTTTCCGCATTAAGCACATCGCAAGAGGTTGCCGGGCATGAAGGGGCGACCCCGTCTCTCCCGGCCGACCGGGGCGGCCTGCAACCGCTGTCGGGGGCGCTTTGGCATGGACATCATTCTACATCTGGGCGTGCATCGCACCGGGACAACCAGCTTTCAGCACTATATGCGCGACAGCGCCGACACCCTTGCACAAGGGGCGATCGGCTTCTGGGGTCCCATGCGCACGCGCAAATCGGTGTTTCCCGGCCTCTTTCCCGGCCCGAAGACAGCGCGGGGCCGCAGCCTGTCGCGGCGGGCGGAGGGGCGGGTGCGGATACTGCTGGAACTCGCCAAGGCAGGCGGGACCCGGCAACTGGTGATCAGCGACGAGAACATGATCGGTACGCCGCAGCAATGCATGCGTCAGGGCGCGCTCTATCCCGCGATTGGCGACCGCATGGCGCGGCTCGATGCCGCATTCGGTGGCAAGGTCACGCGCATCGTGCTCAGCCTGCGCGCGCAGGATCTCTTTTGGGCCTCGTTGGCGGCCTACACGGTCGGTCGGGGGCACGGACTGCCGGACGCCACCAGACTCGACCGGATTGCGCATAGCCCGCGCACATGGCGCGACGTGATCACCGATCTGGCCTGCGCCATGCCAGAGGCGGAGATCGTGGTCCTGCCATTCGAGCGTGTCGCAGGGCAGCCAAATGCGCTGCTGACTGCCGGAACCGGCGCAGCCGCGCCGCGACCTGAAAAGCTGCACTGGCTCAACAAGTCGCCCGACCTCCGAACCCTTCGACGTCTCGTGGCGGAGCGCGGTATCGACCCCGACCCGGTGATGCCCGAAGGGGAAGGGCGCTGGCAGCCCTTCAGCCGCGCACAATGCGCGCAACTGGCCGAATCCTATGCAGACGACATGCACTGGCTCATCGCCGGTGCCGACGGTCTCGCCCATCTGACAGAGGACACCTCCCGCAACAGAAAAGGCTCAAGCCTGCCTGCGGGCGACATGACAAAAGGACATGGACATGACATCCGACACCCCCCGGAACACCTGGCGCAATCTGGCTGAGAAGGAACTGCGCGGTAAAAGCATCGACGGGCTGACCTGGCACACGCTGGAAGGCATCGACGTCAAACCGCTCTATACCCCCGAGGATCTGGAGGGTGTGGATCACCTGGGCACGATCCCCGGTGCCGCGCCGTTCACGCGCGGGGTCAAGGCGACGATGTACGCGGGCCGTCCCTGGACGATCCGGCAATACGCGGGCTTTTCCACCGCCGAGGAATCGAACGCCTTCTACCGTCGCAACCTTGCGGCCGGGCAGCAGGGCGTGTCGGTCGCCTTCGATCTGGCCACGCACCGCGGTTACGACAGCGACCATCCGAGGGTGGAGGGGGACGTGGGCAAAGCCGGCGTCGCCATCGATTCCGTGGAGGACATGAAGATCCTCTTCGATGGCATCCCTCTCGACAAGGTATCCGTTTCCATGACGATGAACGGGGCTGTGATACCGATCCTCGCCAGCTTCATCGTCGCGGGGGAGGAGCAGGGGCACGACAAGTCGGTGCTGTCAGGCACGATCCAGAACGATATCCTGAAGGAGTTCATGGTCCGCAACACCTACATCTACCCGCCCGAGGCTTCGATGCGGATCGTGGCGGACATCATCGAATACACCTCCGACCAGATGCCGAAGTTCAACTCCATCTCGATCAGTGGCTATCACATGCAGGAAGCGGGCGCGAACCTGGTACAGGAACTGGCCTTCACGCTGGCGGACGGGCGCGAATACGTGCGCACCGCCATCGCGCGGGGCATGGACGTCGACAGCTTCGCCGGGCGGCTCAGCTTCTTTTTTGCCATCGGGATGAACTTCTTCATGGAGGCGGCCAAGCTGCGCGCGGCACGCCTTTTGTGGTCGAGGATCATGGCGGAGTTCGAACCGAAAGACCCCAAGTCCTCCATGCTGCGGACCCATTGCCAGACCAGCGGTGTCAGCCTTGCCGAGCAGGACCCCTACAACAACGTGGTGCGTACCGCCTACGAGGCAATGAGCGCGGTGCTGGGGGGGACGCAGAGCCTGCACACCAATTCGCTGGACGAGGCCATCGGCCTGCCCACGGACCATTCGGCCCGCATCGCGCGCAACACGCAGCTGATATTGCAGGAGGAGACCGGGATCACCCATGTCGTCGATCCGCTGGCCGGGTCCTACTATGTCGAAAAGCTGACCCATGATCTGGCCGAGGCCGCCTGGAAGCTGATCGAGGAGGTCGAGGAGCTCGGGGGCATGACCAAGGCCGTGGCTTCCGGCATGCCGAAGCTGCGGATCGAAGAAGCGGCGGCGCAGCGGCAGGCGCAGATCGACCGGGGTATCGAGGTGATCGTGGGGGTGAACAAGTACCGCCGCGACAAGGAGGACCCCATCGACATCCTCGATGTGGACAATGTGGCCGTGCGCAAGGGCCAGATCGCCCGGCTGGACCGTATCCGCGCCGAGCGCGACGAGGAGGCCTGCCGCGCGGCGCTGACCGAACTGTCCCGCCGGGCGCGAGAGGGGGGCAACCTTCTGGACGGCGCGGTGGAAGCGGCGCGGGCAAGGGCAACCGTAGGAGAGATCAGCATGGCGATGGAAGACGCATTCGGCCGCCACCGGGCGGAGGTCAAGACGCTCGCGGGCGTCTATGGGGCGGCTTATGAGGGCGACGAGGGCTTTGCCGCGATCCAGAAATCGGTGGAGGACTTCGCCGAGGCTGAGGGCCGACGCCCCCGGATGCTGGTGGTCAAGATGGGCCAGGACGGTCACGACAGGGGCGCCAAGGTGATCGCGACCGCCTTTGCCGACATCGGTTTTGACGTCGATGTGGGCCCCTTGTTCCAGACGCCCGCAGAGGCGGCGCAGGACGCGGTGGACAACGACGTGCATGTTGTCGGTATTTCTTCACAGGCTGCGGGTCACAAGACGCTGGCCCCACAGCTCGTGAAGGCGCTGAAGGAGGCCGGTGCAGGTGATATTCTGGTGATCTGTGGCGGTGTGATCCCGCAGCAGGACTACCAGTTTCTCTATGATGCGGGGGTCAAGGCGATCTTCGGGCCGGGGACGAACATCCCGGCGGCGGCACAGGATATTCTGAAGCTGATCCGCTCGACACGGGAGTGATTCGGTGGGTCGTTGATCCACAGGATCAGCGGTTTCAGCAGGCGCTCGCCGTTGACCAGCACGGCAAAGGTACTGCCCAGGGCGTTCCCGTAGGCAGCAGCCGTGCAGAATTTGCTACCACCATGGCTGCGGCAGCGGAAATCATCAGAAGGAGCCCCCTGCGGCGTCGGGGGCAAAGAAGCGGTCGCTGGCGCGCAGCAGCATCAATTCCCTCCGTCTGGCTTCGGTAAGTGCTGGAAAGATGCTGCTGAATGGGTCAGGTACGAGTTAAGACATGCGCGTTATTGAAACGCCTGTTCAGTTTGTCGCAGGGGGCCGCCATGGAACTTGATCACATCGCCGTCGCCGGGGAGAATTTGGCAGCTGCTTCGGCGCATCTCGAGGCCTGCCTTGGGGTAGCGCTTCAATCGGGGGGGGAGCACGACGTCTTCCATACCCACAATCGACTGCTCGGGCTGGAGGACGGTCTCTATCTCGAGGCCATCGCGATCAATCCCGATGCGCCGGTGCCGGAGCGTCCGCGCTGGTTCGATCTCGACCGTTTCTCCGGCACGCCGCGCCTCACGAACTGGATCTGCCGCTGTACGGATCTTGATGCAACACTGGCCGCCCTGCCGGACGGCTTTGGTACCGCCGTATCCCTGCAACGCGGGGATTTGTGTTGGCGGATGGCCGTCCCTGCCTCGGGCATCCTGCCCTTCGACAATTGTGCGCCCGCGCTGATCGAATGGGAAGGGGCGGCGCATCCGGCGACGCGGCTCACCCCCTCTGGCTGCCGTCTGACCGCACTGACAGTCTCGCACCCGCAAGCCGCGGCGCTTCGCGAACTGTTGGCTGCGTTCCTCACGGACGACCGCGTTGCTTTCGTCACCGCACCTGCGGGGTTGCGGGCGCGTTTCGAGACGCCTGAAGGTGAAAGGGAACTGACATGAGAATACGTCCCGCTCAACTGGGCGACGCCGAGGCCATCGCGGCCCTGTGGAACGCCATGATACGCGACACGCTGGCCACCTTCACCACCCAGGAAAAGACCGTGACCGGCACCGCCGCGCTGATCACCGAGCGGCAGGGGGGCTTCTGGGTCGCCGATCTGCACGGGCTACAGGGCTTCGTGACCTATGGACCGTTCCGTGCAGGCCCCGGCTATGCCGCGACGGTGGAGCATACTATTATCGTCGCCGCCCCCACCCAGGGCCGCGGCACGGGGCGGATGCTGATGCAGCAGGCGATCGTCGGGGCGGTGGCGCAGGGCCGACACGTCATGGTCGCGGCCATCAGCGGGGCCAACTCCGGCGCTGCATCTTTTCACGCCAGGATGGGGTTCGAGCAGACCGGGATGATGCCGCAGGTGGGCCGGAAGGCGGATAGATGGCTCGACCTGATTCTGATGCAGAAAATCCTTTCCGCCACCTGACTTCCCCCGAACCTGCCTGTAAACTGACCCCATGTCGATCTGGACGCGCATCACCGAGGCCCTGTCGGCCCTTGCCACGGGCGAAGGGCTGTCTGCGGTATTCGACCGGTTGCGCAGTCCGCCCGAACGCTCCGTTGCCTTCACCATCGCGGTGATCGCGCTGGGGGCCAAGATGGCCAAGGCTGACGGGCAAGTAACCCGCGACGAGGTGACGGCCTTCCGCGAGGTCTTCCGCATCGCCGAGGGCGACACTGCCGGAGCCGCGCGGGTGTTCAACCTGGCGCGGCAGGACGTGGCGGGGTTCGATGAGTACGCGCGGCGCATCGCCGCGATGTTCGAGGGCCAGCCCGAGATGCTGCGCGACCTGATGGAGGGGCTCTTTCACATCGCCATGGCCGACGGCGCTTATCACCCCAACGAGGACGCCTTTCTGGAGCAGGTTGGCGCGATCTTTGCCTTGCCCGAGGGCGATTTCGAAAGCCTGCGCGCCCGCTTCGTGCCCGATACCTCACCCTTGCCGCATACGGTGCTGGGCATTCGGCCGGGGGCAACGCTCGAAGAAGCGCGGGCGGCCTGGAGCAAGCTGGTGCGGGCCAATCACCCCGATGCGCTGGTGGCGCGCGGGCTGCCGGAAGAGGCGGTGAAGATGGCCGAGAAGCGGATGATCGACATCAACCGTGCCTGGGAAACCCTGTCGCGCAAGCGCGCCTGATGCGGATCGCCACTTACAACGTCGAGTGGTTTTCGGGCCTCTTTGACGCGCAGGACCAGCTTTACGATGATGAGGGCTGGTCGGCGCGGTATGATGTGACGCGTGCGGCGCAGACGGCGGCGCTGGGCCGCGTGTTCCGGGCGCTTGATGCCGACGCGGTCATGATCATCGAAGCGCCCGATCAGGGGCGCAACCATTCCACCGTCCGCGCGCTGGAGGGTTTCGCCGCCCGTTTCGGCCTGCGCACCACCGATGCCGTGATGGGCTATGCCAACGATACCCAGCAGGAGATCGCGCTGCTTTACGACCCCACGAAACTGACCGCGCGGCACGATCCCCAGGGCGCGTTCACGGGGCCGGATGGCGCAAGGGGCGCGCCCCGCTTCGACGGGGCTTTCCGGATCGATCTCGATATCGACGCGAAGGAGGATCTCGTGGTCTTCTCCAAACCCCCGCTGGAACTGAGTGTGGAGACCGGGGGCGGTTTTGCCTTCCACATGATCGGCGTACACCTGAAATCGAAGGCGCCGCACGGGGCAACGACGCCCGCCGAGGTGATGAGCTTCGGCATCGCAAACCGACGCAAGCAGCTGGCGCAGGCGGTCTGGTTGCGCGGACGGATCGAGGCGCATCTGGCGGCAGGCACGCCGCTCATGGTGATGGGGGACATGAACGACGGACCGGGGCTGGATGAGTTCGAGAACCTCTTCGGGCGCTCCTCGGTCGAAATCGTGCTGGGGCACGAGGGGCCGCAGGCGCTTTACGACCCGCACGCGCGTCAGGCGCTCAGCCGTAACCTTGCCGCCATGCCGACCACCGCGCGGTTCTGGATCAGGCCGGAGAAGCGCTATCTTCAGGCGCTGCTGGATTATATCATGGTAACGCCGCATTTCCGGGAGCGGGGGGCGGTGTGGCGCATCTGGCACCCGATGGACGATCCCGAATGCTGGAAGAACGCGGAGTTGCGCGATGCCTTGGTCACGGCGTCGGACCATTTCCCGGTCACGATAGATTTCGACGACTGATCCTTAGAAATTGCGTGAGGCCATGCTATATAGAACAGCATGAAACATTTTGCCGCCGCCACCCTTGTGATCAGCCTTGGAGCCGCCTCCGTTTCCGCACAGGAGGCGGACGGGACGGATCGTGGCCTTTCCCTGATGGAACGCGGCGCGCAACTCTTCATGGAAGGTATCATGAAGGAGATGGAGCCCGCGATCTCGGACCTCGAAGGGCTGGCGGACGACATCGGCCCGGCGATGAAGGATTTCGCCAGAAACATGGGCCCGAAACTGAAGGAAATGTTCGACAAGGTCGATAACTGGGCCGCCTATCAAGCCCCCGAAATGCTGCCCAACGGCGACATTATCATCCGCCGCAAGCCCGATCATCCGATGGTCCCGCCCGAGGAGCCCACCGAACCGGAACCGCAGATCGAGATTTGATACCCACCCGCCAGCGAGCGTCTCAGATCGTTACGGTCCGCCCCTTGAGCGTCTTGACCTCGACCTCCGCCCCCAAGGACGCCGCAAGCGAGTTAAGCCGGGCGACCGCCACTTCTCCGAAAAGCGGCATCATGTCGCGCGTGAGCCAGAGCTCCAGCCTCTTCTTCTTGGGGAACCAGCGCAGCTCGCCCCGCTCCTCGTCCTGATTCATCCACAGCATGGCCCCGAAACGCATCGCCTTGCCGAGGATTTCGGCCTCGTGCTGGGTCTTTTCGTCGACCATCTCGTAGAGGTCGGCAAAGCGGGTGTTCTCGCGCTTGTTGGAATAGCGGTGCAACAGGGCGAGGCCGAGGTAGATGCGTTCGGAGTGTTTCAATCCCCCCAGGTTTGCGCGGGTCGCGGCATCGAAGCAGACCTCGGCGCGGTAGTCGGGGTGGGCGCGCCAGCTGACGTCGTGCAGCAGGCAGGCGGCCTTGACCAGACGCTTGCGTGGCAGCGGGGCGGATTTGTAGAGCGGCAGGATGAAGTTGTAGAGAATCTTGCCGAAACCGGGGATCCGGGCATCCTTTGCTTCCGCAAAGCGGCAGGATTCGATCAGGGGATCGCGGTCGCGCAGGCGCTGGGGCATCTGTTCGTAAAGCATCCCCTCGCGGATGCCGTAGCTGGAGATGGCGATGTCCTTGGGCTTGAAGGACTTCACCAGACGGCTCAGCACTTCGGCAGCGTAGGGCACCAGTTCCATCCGGGAGGAGGAGACATTGCAGGCGTTGCGCAGCTCGTTCAGATCGGCTTTCTTGATGAACTTTACCGTCGCGCTGACCGAGCGGACGGTCATGCGGTATTCATGCAGCACGTGGAGCGGATAGCCGCGCCGGTACATGTCGATGCGGGCAATCGCGCGCCAGGACCCGCCGACGAGGAACAGACGGTCGCGTTGGGCACCCATGCGGTCCTGCAACCCTTGCATGACCTCCTTGATATGCGCCTGCCTGGCCTTCGCTCCGCCCTTGATGTCGCGCAGCTTGAGCGGGCCGAGCTGCGAGGAGACCCTGCGCCCAACGCGACCGCCGGAGATTTCTGCAAGCTCCATCGACGAACCACCGATGTCGCAGACAAGGCCATAGGCACCGGGCCAGCCCAGCATGACGCCCTGTGCGGACAGTCGCGCCTCCTCCTCGCCGTCGATGACCCAGATGCGCAGGCCGGTTTCGCGCAGGACGTCGTCGCAGAAGGCCGGCCCGTCGGTGGCGTCGCGCACGGCGGCGGTGGCGACGACGGTGAGTTCCGACAGGCCCATGCCTTCGGCCAGCTTGGCGAAGCGGCGCATCGCCGACAGGGCGCGGACCCGCCCGGTGGGTGACAGGTGCCCGGTTTCGGCCATGCCGGCCCCGAGGGCGCACATGATCTTTTCGTTGTAGAAGTAGGCAGGCGACCGCGCGGCCCCGTCGAAGACCACCAGACGGACGGAGTTGGAACCCACATCGACCACGCCGACCCGGCTCAGCGCCCGGGCGGAGGGGTCTTCGAACAGGGGTTTGCTGAAGGGCCCGAGGTCGGCCACGCCGGTTTCGGGGACCCCGGCGGGGTGCGGTGGCGTGAGCTCTGCCATGCAGTCTCCTGGGGTGGTGCAGCTTGGGGCGTAAAATGGAGCAGCGGCGGGTTGAGGTCAATCGCTAAGGGGGGCAGCGCGCCTGGGGCGCGCCACTACAAGGGGCCAGTGGCAGGCAGGGTCGGGGTGTCCATGGCCAGGGTTGTGCAGCGGTATTTGGAAAAGGGTGAAGGAGGCAAGGGGCTCAATCCTCCGTATGGGTCAGCTTGGGGACATCGGTGGCACCGGCGGAACCGCGCCCCGAAAGCGAGGGGTTTTCCATGAAGAACCGGTGGCAGTTGAAGGCGAACTGGCCTTCGGGGACGGCGCTGCGCTCGAAGGTGCCATCGGGCGCCATGACCCAGCTTTGGGCCACATCCGCGAGGTTGGCGGCCATGATCTGGCTGGTGATCTGCGCCTTGACGGTGGCGTTCTCGATCTCCACCAGCGTCTCCACCCGGCGGTTCAGGTTGCGGCCCATCCAGTCGGCGGAAGAGATGAAGACCCGCGCCTTCTTGTGCGGCAGCCCGAAGCCATTGCCAAAACAGACGATACGCGAATGTTCGAGGAAGCGCCCGACGATGGATTTCACGCGGATGTTGTCGCTCAGCCCCTTCACGCCGGGACGCAGCCCGCAGATGCCGCGCACCACCAGACTGATCTTCACGCCCTTCTGGGAGGCGGCGTAGAGGGCGTCGATGACTTCGTCGTCGATGATGGAGTTCATCTTGGCCCAGATTTCGGCGGGTTTTCCGGCTTCGGCATGCTCGCCTTCGGCCTTGATCATTGCCAGCAGGCGCGGCTTCAGTGTGGTGGGCGAGATCGCGAGGTTATCGAGCCTTTCGGGCTGGGCGTAGCCCGAGAGGTAGTTGAAGACCTTCGTGGCGTCGCGCCCCAGTTTCTGGTCGCAGGTAAAGAGCGACAGGTCGGTGTAGATGCGCGCCGTTATCGGGTGGTAGTTGCCGGTGCCGTAGTGGGTGTAGGTCACCAGCTGGTTGCCCTCGCGCCGCACCACGGTAGAGATCTTGGCGTGGGTCTTGAGGTCGATGAAGCCATAGACCACATGCGCGCCCGCACGTTCCAGCCGCCGCGACTGGCGGATGTTGGCGGCCTCGTCGAAGCGGGCCTTGAGCTCCACCAGTGCCGTGACAGACTTGCCGTCCTCGGCCGCCTCGCAGAGCGCCTCCACAATGGGGCTGTCGCGCGAGGTGCGGTAAAGCGTCTGCTTGATCGCTACGACCTGAGGATCGCGCGCGGCCTGTGCGAGGAAACGCACCACCATGTCGAAAGTCTCGTAGGGGTGGTGCAGCAGCATGTCCTTTTGCCGGATTGCCGCGAGCATGTCGCCATCGTGGTCGGAGACCCGTTCGGGAATGCGCGGCGTGAATTGCGGCCACAGCAGGTCGGGGCGCGCATCTGTCACCAGTTCGCTGAGATCGTCGATGCCGATCATGCCGTCGATCTCGATCACGTCGCGGTCGTGCACCCCAAGCGATTCCATGACCACGGTCTTCAGCTTCTCCGGGGCGCCTGCAGAATGGGTCAGGCGTACCACCTCCCCCCGACGGCGGCGTTTGAGCGCCACCTCGAACTCGCGCACGAGGTCCTCGGCCTCTTCCTCCACCTCGAGGTCGCTGTCGCGCAGCACGCGAAATTCGAAATGCGCCCTCAGCTTGTAGCCGGGGAAGAGCCCCGGAATATTGATCACCAGCAGGTCTTCCAGCGGCAGGTAGCGCAGGCACCCCGGTTCGGCGGGCAAGGCCACGAAGCGGTCGATCTGCGCCGGGATCGGCAGCAGCGCCTGAAGCGGTCGCTTGTCGCGCTCGCGTTCGAGCTGCAGCGCCAGCGCGTAGCCGGTGTTGGGGATGAAGGGGAAGGGGTGCGCGGGGTCGATGGCCAGCGGCGACAGCACGGCGAAGACCTGGTTGAGGAAGACTTCCTTGAGGTACTCACGGTCTCTCGGGGTGAGGTCGGCGGCGCGCTCCAGCATGATGTTCTGCGCGTCCATCGCGCTCATCAGGTCGACCAGCACGCGCTGCTGGTTCATCATGAGGCGGCGCGCATCCTCGTTGATCAGCACCAGTTGCTCGGCGGGGCTGAGGCCGTCGGCGGCGGGCGTCGTATTGCCCGCCTGCGCCAGTTCGCGCAGGCCCGCGACGCGCACGGTGTAGAATTCGTCGAGGTTTCCGGCAGAGATCGACAGGAAGCGCAGGCGTTCCAGCAAGGGCACGCGGGGGTTTTCGGCTTCCTCCAGCACACGCCAGTTGAAGCTGAGCCAGCTCAGTTCTCGGTTGAAGAAGCGGCCCGGCCCGGTGATGTCGAGATCGGGCAGGTCGGTGGGGGGCGGGAACGGCGCCTCTAGGAAATCGGCATGGGTCATGGCGGCCTTATGGCTCTGGTTTGTAACGATTTTGTGACGGTGTTCGGGGTCCCGTCTGCCTTAGTATCACGCGCCTCCGGGGTCGTTGTCCAGCACGCGCGCGGCCAGATGCCGGGTCACGGGCCGTTTGAGCGCGAGGCTGGCGGCATCCAGCCGTTCGACGATGTCGATGGCGGCGGCAAAGGAGCGGTCCATGCGGCTGAGCAGATAGGGTACGAGGTCGGGCCGGGGGGTCAGCTGCCGGTCAGCCAGCAGCTTGACCAGCAGGGCCGAGAGCAGTGCGTCGTCAGGAGGGGCAAGCGTGGCGGCGGTGGTGCCACGCAGACGGCTCATCAGGTCGGGCAGGGCAAGCGGCCACTGAGGTACTGCGCCTGATCCGGTCATCAGGAGGGCGTGACCTTCGGCCAGCACCAGATTGTGCAGGTGGAAAAGGGCGGTTTCAGCAGCGGCATCGCCCGCGATGTCGGGAATATCTTCGACCGCGAGGGGGCCGGTTGCCAGATCGGGAGCGTCGGCAGGGGCAAGGCCCTGCGCGGAGACGATGCGAGCGCCACTCATGTCGGCCCAGACGTGGGCCAAGTGCGTCTTGCCGGACCCTTGCGGCCCGGTCAGCACCAGCTTGCCGCCGGCCCAGTCGCGCCAGCCGTCGATCATCGCCATGGCCAGGGCATTGGACGGGGCGACCAGAAAGGCGTCGCGCCCCAGCGCGGTGCGGCCGGGCAGGTCGAGACCCAACTGTCGGCTCATTTCAGGGAAGATCCTGCCGCGGGGAGGGCGGCGCTTCGCTGCCCTTGTAGAGCTGGCTTTGTTGGTACTGGTCGACCGCGAAGCGCGCGATCACGCCGAAGGCCGCTGCCACCGGCACCGCGATCAGCATGCCGACGAAACCGAAGAGCGTGCCGAAGACGGATAGCGCCAGCAGCAGCCATACCGGGTGGAGGCCGACGGAGTTGCCGACGAGGCGGGGCGTGAGCACGTTGCCCTCCACCACCTGGCCCACGGCAAAGATACCCGCGACCAGCCCGATGGAGACCCAGTCACCCCAGAACTGGAAAAGGGCGAGGCCGATGGCCAAGGTCCCTCCGATGAGGGCACCGAGGTAGGGGATGAAGGTGATGAGGCCGGCGATGAACCCCACCACCAGCCCGAATTGCAGCCCAACCAGCATCAGGGCGATGGCGTAGTAGGTGCCGAGGATCAGGCAGACGGTGCCCATTCCGCGCACGAAAGAGGCCAGTGTGCGATCAATGTCGCGCGCCAGCATGCGGATCGTGGGGGCGTGCTCGCGCGGCAGCAAGGCGTCGACGGAGGCCACCATGCGGTCCCAGTCGAGCAGCAGGTAAACTGCCACGACAGGCACGATGACGAAAAGCAGCAACACGTTGATGATGGAGGCAAAGGAAGCCAGCGCCGTCTGCAGGAACTCGCCACCGCGTTCCTGTATGGTCGTGCCGATTGTAGTCAGTGACGTGCGCAGGGTGGAGCCTTCTTCGGTGACGGATGGGAAGCGCGTGGTCAGGAAGTCGGTGAAATCGCGGAAGAGGTTGGGGGCGGTGTCCACCAGGCTAACGGCCTGATTGACGAGTGTCGGAATGACGAGCAGGGCCATCAGGACGAAGATCATCAGGGCCACGAAGGTGATGACGGCGGTGGCCATGCCGCGGCTGAGACCCAGCCGTTCGAGCCTGTCGGCCAGCGGGTCGAGGAAATAGGCGATTGCGGCGCCCATCAGGAAGGGCACCAGCACGTTGCCGAGGAACCACAGTGCCACCATGAACACCGCTGCCGCGATGCCCCAGTATTTCAGTTGATCGCGGATCGGCAGGGCCATCGGTCGCTCCGGCAAGGGTGTGGTCAAGACATCGCCCATGGCGGCGCTTGTTTCAAGGGCCGGGTGCAGAAGAACACGCGGAACACGCTTTAATCGGACGTTCCTTCAGGCTCCTTGTCGAGAGTGGGGCTGTGGCTACGGTTCAGTCGTGCAAAACCGTCGACCTGTCAAAGCGCATCACCCTCAGCTCTCTTTATCCCCATCCACCAGCGTCTTGATGATCGCGCGCGCGCTTGCGCTGGACCAGTCCGCATCGCCCCGCAGGCGGGCGATTTCGCGGCCTTCGGGGTCAAGGATCACGGTAATCGGCAGACCGAAGATGCCCATCTGGCTGGCAAGTTGCTGCTGGGGGTCCTGATGGCGCGGCAGGCTGTCAACTCCGGCTTCCGCGAAGAACCGTTGGATCCCTTCGGGGGAGTTGCGGCCCACGGCGATGGTCAGGACTTCGAACTTGTCGCCGCCGAATTCCTTTTGCAACGCATTGATCTGCGGCATTTCCTTGCGGCAGGGCGCGCACCAAGTAGCCCAGAAGTTCACCAGCACGTACTTGCCCTTGTAGTCGGCCAGCGTGGCGGTGCCCGCGTCGTCGGCGAGGTTGAACGGCGCGTCAGAGGTGGCTTCGGGCGTGTCATGGATGACGAGCTTCTTCATGTCGCCGTCGCGCAGCCCGGCGATGTCCGGTGTCTGAGCCCAGCCGGGGTTTGCACCCAGCGTGAACGCCGTATAAGCAAGCGCCAACACAAGTTTCTTCATCTGTCCCTCCGAGGGTTTCACCATGACCGACACGACCTCCAACACGATGTGGGGCGGCCGCTTTGCCGCCGGTCCCGACGCGATCATGGAGGCGATCAACGCCTCGATCGGGTTCGACAGGCGGATGGCCGCACAGGACATCGCGGGATCGCGCGCCCATGCCGCCATGCTGGCAGCCACGGGCATCCTGACTGATAGCGATGCGCAAGCGATACGGGAAGGCCTGCTCACGATCTTGTCAGAGATCGAGGGGGGCACCTTCGAGTTTTCCACGGCGCTTGAGGACATCCACATGAACGTGGAAGCGCGTCTGAAGACGCTGATCGGGGAGCCTGCGGGGCGGCTGCACACGGGTCGCTCGCGCAACGATCAGGTGGCGACGGACTTCAAGCTCTGGGTGCGCGATCAACTGGATGCGGCGGAGGCGGGCCTCGCAGCGCTCGTGCAGGCGCTTCTCGGCCAGGCCGAGGCGGGGGCGGATTGGGTCATGCCGGGGTTCACGCACCTGCAGACCGCGCAGCCGGTGACCTGGGGCCATCACATGATGGCCTATGTGGAGATGTTCGGGCGCGACATGGGCCGGATGCGGGATGCGCGGGTCCGGATGAACGAATGTCCGCTGGGGGCGGCAGCACTGGCGGGCACGTCCTTCCCTATCGACCGGGAGATGACGGCGGGCGCCCTGGGCTTCGACCGCCCTTCGGCCAATTCTCTGGATGCGGTGAGCGACCGGGATTTTGCGCTGGAGTTTCTGGGTGCTGCGAGCATCTGCGCGATGCATCTGAGCCGTTTTGCGGAAGAACTGGTGATCTGGTCTTCGGCGCAGTTCCGGTTCGTGGCGCTGAGTGACCGTTTCTCGACCGGCTCAAGCATCATGCCGCAGAAGAAGAACCCCGACGCGGCGGAGCTGATCCGCGCCAAGGTGGGCCGCATCTTCGGGGCGAACACCGCGCTGATGATGGTGATGAAGGGGCTGCCGCTGGCCTATTCCAAGGACATGCAGGAAGACAAGGAGCAGGTTTTTGACGCCGCCGACAACCTGATGCTGGCGCTGGCCGCGATGGAGGGCATGGTGCGCGACATGACGGCGCATCGCGAGGCCCTCGCGGCGGCGGCGGGCAACGGGTTTTCCACCGCGACCGATCTGGCGGACTGGCTGGTGCGGGTGCCGGGCCTGCCCTTCCGCGACGCGCACCACGCGACCGGCGCGCTGGTCGGCATGGCTGAAAAGCAGGGCTGCGACCTGCCGGACCTCACGCTGGAGCAGATGCAGTCGGTACACCCGGAGATCACGGCAGAGGTCTTCGACGTTCTGGGTGTGGAAAATTCGGTGAATTCGCGTATGTCTTACGGGGGCACCGCACCGGAGCAGGTGCGGACCCAGATCGCACGGTGGAAGGAAAAACTGGCATGAGACTTGCACTTTGGCTGGCTGGCGCCGCCCTGCTGGGCGGCTGCGGCGCGGACGGCGAACCGATCCCGCCTTCGGCGTCGGTGACTTTGAACAATAGCGGCGTGTCAGTCGGGACCTCGGTCGGTTACCGCCATGGGCCTGTCGCCCTGTCGTTGGGGTTGGGGTTGTGAGGGGGGCACTCGTCGTCCTCGCTCTGATTGCGATGGGCGGTTGCACGGGTTCGGCTGATGAGGAGCGCGTGCCGAGGCGGTCAGACACGCGGCAGCTTCCCACCAATACCGAACCGGGCCTGCATGTGTCGGGCCATGTGAATATCGGTGTGGTGAAGAGTTTCTGACATGTCTGTCCTGCGCATGATCTACCTCGCGCTGGCGCTCTGGGGGGCGGTGCATCCGATGTACTGGTTCGTAACCTGGTTCGCGCAGCATGGCGTGGATCTTGGCGGCATGGTCGCGGCATGGCACGCCAATGCCGCCTCCAGCGGGCTGGTCTGGGACCTGACCATCGCCGCCGTCACGCTGACGGTCTGGATTGTGGCGGAGGTCGCCGTGCGGCGGAACTGGGTCGCATTGATTGCGATTCCCGCGACCTTCTGTATTGGGGTGAGCTGCGGGTTGCCGCTCTATCTGTTTTTGCGGACGGCACCGGTTCGTTAGGACGGGAGCCTCCGGCGGGGAATATTTAAGGCCAAAAAGAGTATGGATCATTTCCTCTATCGCGACGGCACACTTTACGCCGAGGATGTCGCCGTGGCCGAGATTGCGGCGGCGGTCGGCACACCCTTCTACGTCTATTCCACGGCCACGCTGCTGCGGCACTACCAGCTTTTCGACGAGGCGCTGGCGGGGATGGAGCATCTGGTGTGCTATGCCATGAAGGCCAATTCCAATCAGGCGGTGTTGCGGACGTTGGCGCAGGCCGGGGCGGGGATGGATGTTGTGTCGGGCGGCGAGTACCTGCGCGCCAAGGCGGCGGGCGTGCCGGGCGAGCGGATCGTTTTCTCGGGCGTCGGCAAGACGGCAGCGGAAATCCGATTGGCTTTGGAGGGCGGCATCCGCCAGTTCAACGTGGAGAGCGAGCCGGAGATGGTGGTGCTTGATGCGGTGGCGCAGAGCCTTGGGGTGGTGGCGCCGATCACGATCCGGGTGAACCCGGACGTGGATGCCAGGACCCATGCCAAGATCGCCACGGGCAAGTCGGAGAACAAGTTCGGCATTCCCATCGCGCGGGCGCGGGACGTTTATGCCATGGCGGCGAAAATGCCGGGGCTGGATGTGATTGGCATCGATGTGCATATCGGCAGCCAGCTGACCGATCTTGCCCCTTACGAGCAGGCCTATGCCAAGGTGGCAGACCTCACTGAGGTGCTGCGTGCGGATGGCCATGTGATCCGGCGGCTGGATCTGGGTGGGGGTCTCGGGATTCCCTATGAGCGGACCAATACCGCGCCGCCGCTGCCATCTGATTACGGCGCACTGGTGCAGCGGACATTGGGGCATCTCGGCTGCGAGATCGAGATCGAGCCGGGGCGGCTGATCGCGGGGAATGCGGGGCTGATGGTAAGCGAGGTCATTTATGTCAAATCCGGCGAGGGGCGCGACTTCCTGATCCTCGACGGGGCGATGAACGACCTGATCCGGCCTGCGATGTACGACGCCTGGCACGACATCGTCCCGGTGATCGAACCTGCACCGGGTGCAGAGCAGGCCCCCATCGACATCGTGGGGCCGGTCTGCGAATCCGGGGACACCTTTGCGAAACAGCGGATGATGCCGCCCTTGGTCGCGGGCGACCTCGTGGCCTTCCGCAGTGCGGGGGCCTACGGTGCCGTAATGAGCAGCGAGTACAATTCGCGGGCACTTATTCCCGAAGTGCTGGTGAAGGACGATCAATTTGCGGTTATTCGCCCACGTCCGACCTTTGACGAAATGATAAATCGCGATACCATCCCACAGTGGCTATGATGGCGTGTCGCCGTCATGGCACCGGGAGATGGCCGCAATGACCTCATACACCCCCAACGATCTGCGTCGCGGGCTTGCGAAACTGCGCTGGCCGTTGCGGCTGACCTGGGCGGGGATGCTGGCAGAGGCGCTGGTACAGAGCCTCTGGCCGCTGATGGCCGTGACGCTGCTGGTGCTGGCGGCGCTGATGCTGGGGTTCCAGGATACACTGGCAATCGAGGCGGTCTGGGCCGGGGCGGTTGTGGCCGCCATCGCGCTGCTGGCAGCACTCTTTTATGCGTTCCGTCGTTTCCGGCTGCCGACCCGCGCCGCGGCGATGCTGCGGCTGGATCAAAGCCTGCCGGGGCGGCCCATTCAGGCAATGCTAGACGATCCCGCAATCGGGTCGGGGGACGATGCTGCAATGGCCGTCTGGCGCGCGCACAAGGCGCGGATGACGGCGCAGGCGGCGAAGGCGCGCGCGGTGCCGGCCGATCTGCGTGTGGCGCGGCGCGACCCCTATGCGCTGCGCTTCGTGGCGGTACTGGCCTTTGCCGTGGCGCTTTTCTTCGGGTCGATCTGGCGTGTTGGATCGGTGGCGGAAATGGTGCCGGGCGGTACGGGGCTAGCCAATGGTCCGGTCTGGGAGGGCTGGGCCGAGCCGCCGCGCTATACCGGCAAGCCGACGCTTTACCTCAACGATCTGGCGCAGGGGCCGATGAGCCTGCCCAAGGGCACGCTGATCACCCTGCGCTTCTATGGCGAAGTGGGCGCGCTGACGCTGGCCGAGACGGTCTCGGGTCGGACGGGCGAGGTGCCGGCCGCCTCTGACCCGCAACAGGATTTCGCGGTAGTGACGGCAGGGCGCATCGCCATCGACGGCCCCGGCGGACCCAGCTGGGAGGTGACGGTGCTGCCAGACACCGCGCCGCAGGTGGAACTGCTGGGCGAGCCGGAGGTCGCGGCCCTTGGCCAGATGACCTTGCCTTACAGGGCGCAGGACGATTACGGCGTGGAGGCGGGCGAGGCGCGCATCGCGCTCGACCTCACGAAGGTCGATCGCCGCTATGGCCTGATCATCGACCCCGAACAGCGCCCCGATATCGTGGTGCCCCTGCCCACGCCGATTTCCGGCAGTCGCGCGTCCTTCGAGGAAAACCTGATCGAGGACTTCTCCAAGCACCCCTGGGCCAACATGCCGGTGCAGATCAGCCTCAGCGTTTTGGACGCTGCCGAACAGCAAGGCACCACGGCACCTAAACCGATGACCCTGCCGGGTCGGCGGTTTTTCGATCCCGTCGCGGCGGCGGTGATCGAGATGCGGCGCGATCTGCTTTGGTCGCGCGCAAACATGGGTCGCATGGCGCAGGTGCTGCGTGCGGTGGCCTATCAGCCGCAGGACGTATTTCGCGCTGAGACGACCGCGATGCGGGTCCGCAAACTGATTTCGGAGCTTGAAGTGCATGCGCGTTTCGGGATGAGCGACGAGGTGCAGGAGCAGCTTTCAGAAGACATGTGGGGCCTTGCGCTTGAACTTGAGGAAGGCGTGCTGGCCGATGCGCTCGAGCGGATGCGTCGGGCGCAGGACCGTCTGAACGAAGCGATGAAGAACGGCGCCTCCAAGGAGGAAATCGCCGAACTGATGGACGAGCTGCGCCGCGCCACCGAAGAGTACATGCAGCAGTTGCAGCGTCAGCAGGCGATGGAAAACGAGGGTCAGGAAGGCGAGCAGGGCGAACAGGGCGAGAGCATGCAGATGACGCAGGACGACCTGCAACGCATGATGGACCGCATCCAGGAGCTGATGGAGCAGGGCCGCATGGCTGAGGCCGAGCAGGCGCTGAAAGAGCTTCAGGAGATGATGGAGAACATGCGCGTCACGCAAGGTCAGCAGGGTCAGGGCGGCAAGAGCCCCGGCGAGCAGGCCATGGAGGGGCTGTCGGAGACGCTGCGCAACCAGCAGGGGCTGTCCGATCAGGCGTTTCGGGATTTGCAGGAACAGTTCAACCCCGACGCGCAGGCGGGCGAGAACCCGGGCAACGAGGGCAGGAACGGCGGCCAGGGCCGGGGCGAAAGCCACGAGGGACAGAACGGCGAAGGACAGGGCGACGGCGACCAGCGGCAGGGCCAGAATGGTCAGCAGGGTGGTCAGGACCAGCAGCCGGGTCAGGGGCAGGACGCGCAGGGACTGGCAGAACGCCAGCAGCAGCTGCGCGACGAATTGAGCCGCCAGCAGGGACGTCTGCCGGGTCAGGGCACAGCCGAGGGCGAGGCCGCGCGCGATGCGCTCGACCGGGCGGGTCGGGCCATGGATCAGGCCGAACAGGCGCTGAGGGACCGCGATCTGGCGGAAGCGATCGACAATCAGGCGCAGGCCATGGAGGCCTTGCGAGAAGGCATCAGATCGCTGGGCGAGGCGATGGCGCAGGAAGAACAGAACCGCCAGCCCGGTCAGGGAACCGCTGAATCGAACCGACGCGCAGATAATCGCGACCCGCTGGGCCGGGAGCGCGGCGAGAATGACAGTGCGAATTCAAATGTGCCCGGAGAGGGTCGGTTCCGTCGCGGGCCAGGGGGGGTGGACACCGCGCGCCGCCTGCTGGACGAGATCCGCCGCCGCTCGGCCGAAACGGCGCGACCCGAGGTTGAACGCGACTACCTCAACCGGTTGCTTGATCGGTTCTGAGGTAGCATCAAAAGGTACGGGATGTTTCCGGAAGCGCTTCAGCCGTCTGATTGACTGGCGATCGAATCGAGCCATTGCAGCAGGCTCTGGACCTGCCCGTCCAGCCAGAGGCGCGTCTGATCCACCCAGCCGACATAACCCGAGAGGTAGGGATCGACCTGTGGCACGGCCTTGGCGATCTGGGGCGCGTAGACATAGAGCGCCGCGAGCAGAGCCATCAGGCAAAGGACAAACAGGAAACCGTTGCGAAAGCCCTGCCTGCCGCGCGCCTTTGGGGCGGCGTCGACCGCGCCATGCACATTGTGGTTCGCACCTCCCCGGTCGCCGTCCTTGCGCAGGGTGGAGTTGATTTCCTCGATGTCGGGCAACAGGCCGCGACGGGACGTGATCGCGGCACCCGTCACGGCGGCGTCCGGCACCGGCTGACCGCGCATCCGGGCCATGCGCTGTCTCGCCTCCCGCGAGCGGCGCGCGGCCTCGTTTTCTTCATCCTCATCGTCAAGCGCGTCGTCGTCCCAATCTGTATTGTCGAGACCAAGGTCCGGCTGGCTTTCCAGTACCTCGGACTGGCGCTTGCGCCGTGCCTCATGCTCCGCCTCTGCTTCCTGTCGCAGGATGTCGGCCACTGCCGGGTCAAGTTGGCGGCGCTGCGGCTCCTCCTCGCGGACCGGCGGAGGCGGCGGCGGGGAGACCTCATCGTCCAAGGCGGGCGCATCCAGCTCGATGCCGCTCTCATCGTCTTCATCGGACGCGTGATCGGGGTGATGCTGGAACCAGGTTTGCCCGCAATTGGAGCATTGAACGTCACGACCGGTGACCGGAACGACCTCGTCTGGGACTTCGTACTGTGCATCGCAGTTGGGGCAAGTCAGCCGCATTGTCTATCCTGGTCGTTGCATTCGGTGCCCATTGGAGGGTTAACGGATAGCATATGTTTTAGTTTACAACAGTAAAAGTGATATCTGGGCGGGCGGCCTTAATCTGGTGCATTGAAACCCGAGCGGTGCTGAGGCACAACAGGTCGAATTGGACGGGGTACCTTTGTGATCGAGCTCGAAAACGTGGCCTACAGCTATGGGGGCGGTGAATTGCTGTCCGATATTTCCCTCAAGCTGTCGGCCGGGTCGTTCCACTTCCTGACAGGGCCATCAGGCGCCGGCAAGACCACGCTGCTGAAACTCTGCTACGGAGCGCTGCTGCCCACGGCGGGACACGTGCGGCTGTTCGGCGCGGATGTGCGGGGGTTGAGCCGGGATGACATCGCCCTCGTGCGCCGCCGTGTGGGGGTCGTGCATCAGGACGTCAAGTTTCTCGACCATCTGAATGTTTCCGAGAACGTGAGCCTGCCGCTGACGGTATCGGGGCGGCAGGGCGACACGGAGGGCGGCGATCTGGATGAACTCATGTCCTGGGTCGGGCTTACCAACCGATCGGACGCGTTGCCGCCCGAGCTGTCGGGGGGCGAGCGCCAGCGTGCGGCCCTTGCCCGCGCGGTAATCATGTCCCCCGATGTGGTGCTGGCGGACGAACCCACAGGCAACATCGACTGGGACATGTCCCAGCGGTTGCTGCGTTTGCTGATCGAGCTGAACAAGATGGGCAAGACGGTGCTTGTCGCGACCCACGACCTGAGCCTGATCCGCGCCACCAAGGCGCATGTGCAGGCGCGGGTGCTGCGCATTGCCAACCGCCGCATCCAACTGGCGGGGGCGGATCTGTGAAACTTGATCTGAAGGTATTGCAAGCCCTGCGCGCGGGGGATCGTCAAGCTGACCGGGTGGTGCCGCCGTCAGGGTTCACTGCGCAATTGACCCTTTTCGCTGCCGCCGCCATGGCGTTTCTGGCCGTCTTCGCGCTGGCGCTGTCTTTGGCGTCGGGCCGGTTGGCGCAGCGGTGGGGGGAGGAACTCGCCCGTTCCGCCACCATCCGCATCGTCGCCCCGCTGGACCAGCGTGCGGCCCAGACGGAGGCAGCACTGCGCATTCTTGAGACCACCAAGGGTGTGGCGAGTGCCCGGGCGCTGACGGATGAAGAACAGCAGGCGCTGCTGGAACCCTGGTTCGGGCCGGACCTCGCGCTGGATCAGTTGCCCGTGCCGCGTCTGATCGAGGTGATCGAGGATGGCGAGAGGATGGACCCCGCTGGCCTGCGCCTGCGGCTTACGGCGGAAGTGCCGGGGGCGGTGCTGGACGACCACAGCCGCTGGCGGGCCCCTCTGGTGCAGGCGGCCTCGCGGTTGCGGCTTCTGGGCTGGGTTCTGATCGGGCTGATCACCGCCACGGTGGCGGCGATGATCACGCTGGCCGCCAATGCGGCCCTTGCGGCAAATGCGCAGGTCATCGCCGTGCTGCGGCTGGTGGGCGCGACCGACCGCTATATCGCGCAGGCCTTCATCCGGCGCTTTACGCTGCGGGCCCTGTCGGGGGCGGCGGCGGGGACGGTGATTGCCCTGTTTGCGGTGCTGCTTCTGCCCGGAGCGAATTCGGGTATGGGCTTTCTGACCGGGTTGCGTTTTGAGGGCTGGCACTGGCTCCTGCCGCTGCTGATCCCGCTTCTGTCGGGGCTGGTCGCTTTCGCGGCCACGGGGGCTGCCGCGCGGCGCACACTGGGGGAGCTGACCTGATGCTGCAATGGGTGCGCTCGATCCTCTATATCGTTCAGGTCACGGTCGCGATGCCGGTTATCGGGCTGGCCTTCGCGCCCTGGGCGATGTTCTCCAAGCAGGGCGCCTATACCGCCTGCAAGACCTATGCCGCCTGGTGCATGTGGACCGCGCGCTGGATGATCGGGTTGCGCTGCGAAGTGCGGGGCACCGTGCCGCAGGGCGAGATGCTGGTGGCGGCCAAGCACCAGTCGTTCCTCGATATCATCATGATCTTCCACGCCCTGCCGCGCGCCAAGTTCATCATGAAGCGGCAGATCCTCTGGACCCCCGTGATCGGCCAGTACACCAAGCGGATGCAAATGATCGCGGTGGACCGGGGCAAACGCGGCAAGGCAATCAACAAGATGATCGCGGACGTAGACGCAGGACGGATCGAGCCTGGTCAGATCGTGATCTATCCGCAGGGCACGCGCGTGGCACCGGGGGCCAGGCGGCCCTACAAGGTGGGCACTGCGGTGCTTTACCAGCAGCTGGGACAGCCCTGCGTTCCGGTGGCCACCAATGCGGGCTACTTCTGGCCGCGCCGGGGGCTTTATCGCCGCCCCGGCTTGGCGGTCGTGGAATTCCTGCCGGCCATCGCACCCGGGTTGGGCAAGGACGCCTTCGTCGCGCGGTTGGAGCAGGAGATCGAGGCGGCATCGGATCGATTGCTGGCTGAGGCAGGTTGGAGGCACGCGAATGCGGCGGATTGAGGACATCGCGGCGCTTGAGGCGCTATACAGCGAGGCGTCGGACGCGGCGATCCGCAAGGTCGCCCGGCGCATCACCCCTATGTATCATCGCTGGATCGCCGCATCGCGGTTCTGTGTCCTGAGCACGGTGGGACAGGACGGCACGGACGGCACGCCGCGCGGCGACGACGGGCCGGTCGTGGAGATCGCCGATCCGGGCACGCTGCTGATGCCGGACTGGCAGGGCAACAACCGATTGGATTCGCTGCGCAACATCGTGACCGACGGGCGCTTGTCGCTGATGTTCATGGTACCGGGTGACAAGATTGTCGTCCGTGTAAACGGACGCGGGGCGTTGACGGATGACGCAACAATGCGCGCGCGGTTCGCGCGGGGGTCATCGCAGCCCCGGACCGTGATTGTGATCGAAGTCGATGAGGTCTATGCCCAGTGCCCCAAGGCGCTGCTGCGTTCCGGCCTCTGGACGCGCGACGACGCGTCGCTTACACCGAGCCTTGGTGATATCCTGTCCGAAATGACCAAGGGCGAGATCGACGCGGTGGAATGGGAAACGCACTATCCGAAGCGGGCCGCGCAGACTCTGTGGTAACGACAAGTGGGGGGCGAACCGCCCCCCACGCAAGCATGAATCACATGTGGATCGCACCGTCGCCGCAGGCGAGGGCCGCTTCGCGGACGGCTTCGGAATAGGTCGGATGTGCGTGGCAGGTCATGGCGAGATCCTGCGCCGAGGCACCGAATTCCATCGCAACGCAGACCTCGTGAATGATGTCGCCCGCCCCCGGACCGATGATGTGGCAGCCGAGGATGCGATCGGTCTCCTTGTCGGCGAGGATCTTGACGAAGCCGTCGCCCGCGAAAATCGCTTTGGCCCGCGCGTTGCCCATGAAGGAGAACTTGCCGACCTTGTAGGCATGGCCCTTTTCCTTCAGCGTGGCTTCGGTTTCGCCGACAGAGGCGACTTCGGGATGCGTATAGATCACGCCGGGGATCACGCCGTAGTTGACATGGCCATGCTTGCCCGCGATGACCTCGGCCGCGGCCATGCCCTCGTCCTCGGCCTTGTGCGCCAGCATCGGGCCTTCGATCACGTCGCCGATGGCGTAAATGCCCTTGATGTTGGTCTGCCAGTGGTCGTTCACGGCGATCTGGCCGCGTTTGGTCATCTCGACCCCTAGTGCGTCCAGCCCCAGATTGTCGTGGTAGGGTTTGCGCCCCGTGGCAACCAGCACCACGTCGGCTTCCAGCACATGTTCGCTGTCGTCCTTGCGCAGCTTGTAGGTGACCTTGGCCCTGCCCTTGCCTGTCTCGGTGCCCTGCACGGCGGCGCCCATGATGAATTTCAGACCCTGCTTGGTCAGCATCTTCTGGAACGACTTCTGCACTTCGGGGTCCATGCCGGGCGTGATCGCGTCAAGGTATTCGACTACCGTCACCTCCGTCCCGAGGCGGGCATAGACACTGCCCAGTTCGAGCCCGATGACGCCTGCGCCGATCACCACCATGGAGCGCGGCACCTTGCCCAGTTCCAGCGCCCCGGTGGAAGTGACAACGACTTTTTCATCCACCTCGACACCGGGCAGGGAGGCGGCCTCGGACCCCGTGGCGATGATGATGTTCTTCGCCTCGTGGGTGTCGTCGCCGACCTTGACCTTGCCGGCCTCGGGGATGGAGCCCCAGCCCTTGAGCCAGTCGATCTTGTTCTTCTTGAACAGGAACTCGATGCCCTTGGTATTGGTGTCGATGGTGGACTGCTTGTACGTCAGCATCTGCTTCCAGTCGACCGAAGGGCTTTTGCCCTTCAGCCCCATTTCGGCGAAGTTCGTCTCCGCCTCGTGCAGCATGTGGGAGGCGTGGAGCAACGCCTTGGAGGGGATGCAGCCGACGTTGAGGCAGGTGCCCCCCAGCGTTTCGCGGCCCTCGACGCAGGCGGTCTTGAGGCCCAGTTGGGCACAGCGGATGGCAGCGACATAGCCGCCGGGGCCTGAGCCGATCACGATGACATCATAGCTGGACATGGGGGTCTCCTTTGGGTGTTTTCGGCGTCGATCTGGCGCTGGTGCATTCGGGGGGCAAGGTAGGGGGGCCAGCCCCCCGGCGCAAGCGCCTCCCCCCGGAGGTTTATGGGCAAGGTGAAATCAGAAGAGGGCCGCGAGCAGCATCAGCGCGGTTGCCAGAAAGCCGATCCCCCAGATGATGGAGCGGTGGGGGCGCAGGCCGAGATAATAGGCGGGCACGTAGGCGATGCGGGCACCGAGGTAGACCCATGCGCAGATCGCGGTGAAGGTGCTGTTCTGCGTGGACATCTGGATCACGCCGACGGCGATGGCAAAGAGGATCAGTCCTTCGAAGTGGTTCTCGAAAGCGCGGCCGAGGCGCGCGGTACGGTCCGACATCGCGCGCGAGGGGTCTCGGTCGCGGGAGGACATCGTGTAACCGGGGCCGAGTTCGCGGTTGGCTGGCACGGCGTAGAGGATGAATTGGACGACCTGCAACAGGGCGGCGAGGGTGAGGGCGGTCAGTTCCGGTGTCATAGGGTATCCACGCTGGTGATTGGTGTTCCATCCGGTACATGGCTGCAGATGTCGCGCATCTGGGCGTTGGTTACGGCGATGCAACCGTCGGTGCAGTCCCGAAGCAGGTGCAGGCACCCCAGAAGCCCCCAGCCATTCGGCTGCCCGTGAATCATGATGTTCCCGCCGGGACTGGCGTTCTCGGCTGATGCCGCGGCGGTGTCGGTGTCGTTCGGGTAGGAGATGTGCAGGCTCAGGTAAGCGACCGAACGTGCGTTCCGCCAGTCGATCACATATGTCCCTTCCGGCGTGCGTTCATCGCCCTCGCGGACCTTGTGCCCGCTGGGTCTTGCACCGAGTGACACCTGGTAGTGACGAAGGGTTTCGCCGTCCCGTTTCAGGAACAGTTCGCGGGTGGACTTGATGACCAGAACCTCGTCTGTCTGTTCGGAGGCCGTACTCATCTCTGGTGGTGTGCCGGAGCCGGTCCGCGCCATGACGGCGGTATAGAGGGTGATGCCGCCAGCGAGAACGAGGGCTGTCGCGCCGCAGATCAGCAGCTTCATCATCAGGCCGTTTCGATGAAATACGCCGAGGACGACGTGACCGTGCCGCCATCGTCCGAGGCCAGCGCGTTGGAGCGGTCGATCCAGCCCTGCGCCTTGTCGCGGTCTTTGACCTCCAGCAGGATGAAGGCGTGGGTGTCGCTGTCGGCATGTGTCCAGACCTGCAGCACGGTCAGGCCCGCGTTGCGCCGTGCCTCGGCGTCGGCCTCGAAGGCGGTTTTCCAGGCGGCAAAACCTGTGACGTTCTGATGGACGATCATCTGCATGAAAGGGCTCCTTCAGAGCGCGAGAAGGTAAAGGATGGCGGTGGCGGCGAATCCCGCGAGCCAGGCGAGCGTGCGGACCGCGGGCACGCCGAGGGCGTAGACCGGCAGATAGATGATGCGGGCGATCAGGAACACCTGCGCGGCAAGCAGGGTGGTCGCATTGGTCTTGTCCTGCACCACAAGGATAAGGATCGCGGGGGCAAAGAGCGTCATGGCCACGACGGAGTTGTCGAGCGCGCGCTTGATGCGGGCGGTCATCTTTCCGACCTCGCGCGGCTCGTCGCGGGCGGACATCAGGTAACCCATGGACAGGATGCGCATGGAGCCCAGAACCTGCATCAGAATGGTGATCATGATGAGCAGGCCGTAGGCGGCGAGGATGGTGGTTTCGGTCATGACTTCTCCCTTGCGACGGCTACCGTGTTACCTGGGCAGCGCGCCGTTCGATTTGAACCTAGCTGCCCCTGAGGATGAATTCCACTCGGAAAGGGCAAGACGCCGGGGTCTGCTCCGCCGCGCCCTGACGGGTGCGCGCGCGGCTGACCGACAGATCAGCGAAGCGGTCGCCCTGAATGGTGATGTGGTCGCGCAGCGCAGGGTCGGCACCCCCGTGTCGCCCGCCAGGAGGCGTTGGGGTGGCCGATGGTCCGATACAGCACCTTTGCTCAAGGTGCAGTGCATCAGTCGTCACAGATTGTATACAAGAATGTTGCAAAGGGATACTCCGCTTGCTACTCAGAGAGTATGCGACAAGGTCGGGAGGAGAATCGGCCATCGCCCAACCATTCGTGGAGGAACTCACATGACATATTTCAGAATCAGCGCGGTCGCCGCGGCCTTTACAGGCCTATTGGCGTCCACTGGCTTGGCCGAAACGCTCAAGCTGAGCCACCAGTGGTCCGAGGGCGACGTGCGCCACCAGGTCGCACAAATGGTGGCCGATGACGTGAAGGCGGCGGGCGTCGATCTGGATATCCAGATCTATCCCAACCAGACCCTGTTCAAGGCGCGCGAGCAATACACTCCGCTTTCGCGCGGCCAACTCGACATGACGATCTTTCCGCTGAGCTATGCAGGCGGCCAGCAGCCGGCCTATAACCTCACCCTGATGCCGGGCCTCGTGAAGAACCACGACCACGGCGCGCGTCTGTCGCAGTCGCCCTTCATGGACGAGATCCAGACGATCATGGCGGGCGATGACGTCACCACCATCGTGCACGGCTACCTGGCGGGCGGGTTCGGCTCCAACAAGGGTTGCATCACCGCACCCGAGGACGTGAAAGGCGTGAGCATCCGTGCGGCGGGCAAGTCCTTCGAGCAGATGCTGGCTGGCGCAGGGGCCTCCATCTCGTCGATGGCGTCGTCCGAAATCTATCCAGCGCTGCAGACCGGCGTGCTGGATGCGACGAATACCTCGTCCGAAAGCTTCGTCAGCTACCGTCTGTACGAGCAACTGAAGTGTTACACCCCGGCGGGTGAGTACGCGCTGTGGTTCATGTACCAGCCGCTTTTGATGAACAAGACCACCTTCGACGGGTTGAGCGCCGAGCAGCAGGCCGCGCTGATGGCGGCGGGCGAGAAGGCCGAGGCCTTCTATCTGGAGCAGGCCAAGCAGGGAGACGAGATCGCGGCCATGGCATTCGCCGACGCGGGCGTGGAGCTGGCCGAGATGACCGAGGAGAACTTCAACGCCTGGCGCGATCTGGCGAAGACGACCTCCTACCCGGCCTTCGTGGAGGAGCTGCCGGACGGGCAGAAGCTGCTCGACATGGCCTTGTCGGTCGACTGAACTTGACAAGGGGCGGCGCGCGCGATGCGCCGCCCCTCACCATTTCGGCCCCTGACCAAGAGGCGATACCTTGTCCGACTCCCCGATTTCCAAAACGCGACGCGCGAGCCCTATGCCGGTGCGGCTGATCTGCATGATCTCGTCGATCTGCGGCGTGATCGCCTCCTTCATGATCCTCGCCGCCGTGCTGATCACCTGCCAGATGATTTTTGTCCGGGCGGTCCTGAACAAGTCGACCATCTGGCAGACGGAGGTGGTGATCTTCCTGATGATCGCCGCCACGCTGATCGGTCTGCCTTATGTCCAGAAACTGCGCGGGCACGTAGGTGTCGACCTGCTGCCGACGCTGCTGCCGCAAAGCATGCGCCGCGCGCTGTCGGCGATCACGCTGATCGTCACCGCCGTGATGATGGTGATCATGCTCTTCTACGGCTACGAGATGTGGCACCTCGCCTGGGTGCGCAACTGGAAGTCCGAGACGGTGATGGCCTTCCCGCTCTGGATCCCCTACCTCGCCATTCCGGTGGGTTTCGGGCTCTTCGTGCTGCAACTGCTGGCGGACATGTGGATGACGATGACGGGTGCCGACATTGACGACAAGGGCATGCCGATCCTTGACCGCGCCGACACCAAGGGAGGCCTGTGATGGAACCGCTGGTTCTGGGCGGGCTCGTCGCCCTCGCGACAGTGCTGATCCTGTTCTCCGGCGTGCCGGTGGGCGTCGGGCTGCTGATGGTTGCGACCTTCTTTCTCTATGTCTTCGATGGCCCCCGCAGCCTTCAGGCGCTGCCTGAACTGTTCTACGGCGATCTCAATTCCTTCGCGCTGCTGTCGATCCCGATGTTCATCATCATGGGCTCGGCGATATCCTCGACGCGCGCGGGGCCCGACCTTTACGAAGCGCTCGAACGCTGGCTGACGAAGGTACCGGGCGGGCTGGTAGTGTCGAACCTCGGGGCCTGCGCGCTTTTCGCCGCCATGTCCGGCTCCTCCCCCGCGACCTGTGCCGCCATCGGCAAGATGGGCATCCCCGAGATGCGCAAGCGCGGCTACCCTGACGAAGTCGCCGCAGGCTCCATCGCGGCGGGCGGCACGCTGGGCATCCTGATCCCGCCCTCCGTCACCATGATCGTCTACGGCATCGCGACGGAGACCAGCATCGGGCGGCTCTTCCTCGCGGGTGTTCTGCCGGGCGTGCTGCTTGTCTCACTCTTCATCGCCTGGGCGATCTTCGACACCTGGCGGCGCGGGGCCGCGGGCGTGGCCCTGTCGGGCATCACCTACACCTGGGCAGAGCGGTTCGAGATCCTGCCCCGCGTGCTCCCCTTCATCGCGATCATCGCAGGCGTACTCTATGCGCTTTACGGCGGGGTTGCGACGCCGTCCGAAACAGCGGCAGTGGGGGCGTTGCTTTGCATCATCGTCGCGGTTGTCGTCTACCGGATGTACCAGCCCACGGCGCTCTGGGCCGTGCTGAGGGATTCCACGCGGGAATCGGTGATGATCCTGTTCATCATCGGGGCGGCGGGGGTCTTCTCCTTCATGCTGTCCTCGCTCTTCGTGACGCAGTCGGTGGCAGCATGGATCGCCGATCTGGATGTGAACCGCTGGGTGCTGATGGGCATCATCAACCTCTTCCTGCTGGTTGCGGGTTTCTTCCTGCCCCCGGTGGCAGTGATCCTGATGTCCGCGCCGATCCTGCTGCCGATCATCACCACGGCGGGGTTCGATCCCTATTGGTTCGCGGTGATCGTGACGATCAACATGGAGATCGGGCTTATCACGCCGCCCGTGGGTCTGAATCTCTACGTGATCAACGGCATCGCTCCGGACATCTCATTGAAGAAGATCCTCGTCGGATCGTTTCCCTTCGTGCTCTGCATGGTGCTGGCCATCGTGATCCTGTCGGCCTTCCCGGGGATCGTGACCTGGCTGCCGGATGTCGTCATGGGTCCGGAGATATAGGATGGATGGTGCGATGAACCGGGCGGGGGGAATCCTCAACGACCTGATCGAGCGTGTGACGGACGCGGGCCGCGGGCTGATGAAGTCGGCCCCCAAGGGCGACATCTCTGCGATGTGCGAGGCGCTCGTTAGCGGGAAGGGCGAGGCGACCGGGCTGGCGCAGGCGAAAGCGATCTTCGATCTCTACTCGAACTTGCCGGCAGAAAAGAAACGCGCGTTCTTCGAGATGCTGCGCGACCGCTTCGGGGTGGACCGGGAGCGCACGGAAGCGGTGCTGAACGATACCAGCGACACCTCCCTGCGCCGGTTGCACGCCGCGTCAGAGCCACGTTCGCAGGAGCTGGTCCGACGCCTGAACCGCGCGCCCGGTGGGACCATGCAGCTCGTGGCGATGCGGCGGGACCTGCTGGGGTTCATGGATGCCGATCCTTCCCTCAAACCGCTGGACGACGATTTCCGGCACCTGTTCGGGTCTTGGTTCAACCGGGGTTTCCTCGAATTGCGGAGCATCAGCTGGTTCACCTCCGCCGCGATCCTCGAAAAGATCATCCAGTACGAGGCGGTGCACGAAATCACCGGCTGGAACGATCTGCGCCGCCGCGTGGCGGCACCCGACCGGAGGCTCTATGCCTTCTTCCATCCCGCCTTGCCCGACGACCCGCTGATCTTCGTCGAGGTGGCGCTGACCGAGGACATCCCCGGCAACATCGGTGCCATCCTCGCCCCCGAACGCGACATGCTGCCGCCCGACAGTGCGGAAACGGCGGTATTCTATTCGATATCCAACTGTCAGGACGGGCTGCGTGGTATTTCCTTCGGCAACTTCCTGATCAAGCAGGTGGTCGAGGAGCTGCGGCGCGATTTCACCAACCTCGATACCTTCGTCACCCTGTCGCCGGTGCCGGGACTGCGCAAATGGGCGCTGGGACAGCGCGCGGGGGGAAACCTGCCCGACAGACTCGCGCATGTGGTGGAAGAAGCCGAAGCGGGCGCAAACCCGCCGGGCCTTTCGGAACTCACCGCGCATTACATGCTGGTCGCCCGTTCCCCGCGCGGAGGCGCGACCGACCCGGTGGCGCGCTTCCACCTCGGCAACGGGGCGCGGCTGGAGAAAATCCACCTCGGCGCGGACGCCAGCGCAAGGGGGCAGGAGGCCTCATGGGGTGTGATGGTGAACTACCTCTATGATCTCGCGACGATCGAGCGCAACCACGAAGCCTATTCGACCGCCGATGACATCATCGCCGCGCCTGCCGTGCGGCGGCTGGCGAAGACACGCTGAGAAGGACGAAATTCATGTACGATTCCAACCACCTGGCAAAAGCGATGCGGGCGGCCTCCCTCGGGCGTGAGGATGCGACGTTCTCCACCGACGCGGTGAGCGGTGCCGTCACCAGCCTCGGCACGCTTTGGGGGAACGCGGAGCGCGTTGCCGGGGCGTTGGTGGCCCTGGGGGTGGAGCCCGGCGACCGCGTGGCCGTGCAGGCGGACAAGTCCATCGAGATCATCGAGCTTTACCTCGGCACGCTGCTGGCGGGGGCGATTCACCTGCCGTTGAACACGGGCTACACGGCGGCTGAGGTGGGGTACTTTCTTACGGACGCGTCCCCCCGCGTCTTCGTCTGCGATCCGGCCAAGGAAGCGGACCTCGGGGACGTGATCAAGGCGGCGGGCGTCGGGACGGTGCTGACGCTCGACAAGGCGGGCGCAGGGACGCTGACGAAAGCGGTGGCGGAGGCCACGCCGCTGGCGGAGGCCGTGGCGCGCGGGAAGGGAGACCTTGCCGCGTTCCTCTATACCTCCGGCACGACGGGGCGGTCCAAGGGCGCGATGCTGAGCCACGGCAACCTCGCCTCCAACGCTGAAACGCTGCGCAAACTATGGCAGTTCACCGAGCGGGACGTGCTGATCCACGCGCTCCCGCTGTTCCACACACACGGGCTGTTCGTGGCGATCAATGTCATGCTGACGGCGGGCGGGTCGATCATCCTGCATCGCGGTTTCGACCCGGACGCGATCCTTGACGATTTCGCCCGCGCAACGTCGATGATGGGAGTGCCGACCTTCTACACCCGCCTGCTGGCCCATCCAGGACTCACGCGGGAAGTGGCGGAGGGCATGCGCCTTTTCGTTTCCGGCTCCGCGCCGATGCTGACGGACACCCACCACCAGTGGCAGGACCGCACCGGGCACACCGTGCTGGAACGCTACGGCATGACCGAGACCTGCATGAACACCTCAAACCCCTACGACGGCACGCGCAAGCCCGGCACCGTTGGGTTGCCGCTGGAGGGCGTCGAAGTGCGGCTCGCCACGCCGATGGGCGAGCTACTTCCCGCAGGCGAGGCCGGCGGGATCGAGGTGCGCGGGCCGAACGTGTTCCGGGGCTATTGGAACATGCCCGAAAAAACGGCGGAGGAGCTGCGCCCCGACGGCTGGTTCATCACCGGCGATATTGGAGAGATCGACGCGGATGGCTATCTGACCATCGTGGGGCGGTCCAAGGACCTGATCATTTCAGGCGGGTACAACATCTATCCCAAGGAGATCGAGACGCTTGTGGACGGGGTCGACGGCGTGGTTGAAAGTGCTGCCTTCGGCGTGCCGGATGCGGACTTCGGCGAGAGTGTCGCCGTGGCCGTGGTCCGCGAAGAGGGGAGCGACCTGACCTCCGAAGCTATTCTGGAGGCCGTGTCGGACGATCTGGCACGCTTCAAGCATCCGCGCCGGATCTTCTTCCTAGATGCCTTGCCGCGTAACACGATGGGCAAGGTGCAAAAGAACGTACTGCGGACGGAGCATGGGCAAGGTTGATGGGTCAAGGTGACGGGTGCGCGCACCCATCGCGTGGGTTCAAATCTTGTAGCTCGGCAGCAGTTGGAACGCATTGCGCAGCGACTCGCCCCAGCCGTTCGAGATGACCTGATAGACCTCGTCGTCCTTGTTGATCCGCTTCCGGCGGCTGAGATCGAAGGATTCGTTCTCATAGATCTGCACATCAATCGGCAGCCCCACAGACAGGTTGGACTTGATCGTTGAATCGAAGGACACGATCAGCAGCTTCAACGCCTCGTCGAACTCCATCGCAGGGTCATAGGCACGCACGAGGATTGGCTTGCCGTACTTGGCTTCGCCCACCTGAAAATACGGCGTGTCGTCGGTGATCTCGATGAAGTTGCCTTCGGGGTAGATCAGGAAGATCGTGGGGCGCCCGCCCTTGATCTGGCCGCCGATGACGACCGAGGCGCGGAACTGGTCATCCGAGGTCTGACCCTCGGGCGACGTATCATGGATCACCTCTTTGAGCGTGGCCCCGACAAGACGCGCGACCTGGAACATCGTGGGCTGGCGCAGGATCGAGGGATCACGCTCCGCCCCGGCTTTGGAACGCTCTTCCAGCAGGCTGATCATCGACTGCGTGGTGGCAAGGTTCCCGGCGGTCATCATGATGATCGCCCGCTCGCCCGGGACGCACCAGGAAAACATCTTCTTGCTGGTTGAGAAGTTGTCCACCCCCGCGCTGGTACGGGTGTCGGACATGAAGACAAGTCCGTGGTTCAGCCGCATGCCGATGCAGTAGGTCATCTTGATTCGCCTGTGGGGAAAGCCCAATGCCTGATTACTGCTGCACCTGCAAAGATACAATCAACGTCTCTTCCGCAGAGCCCATTCGCAGCCCTTCCACGGGCGATGCGTCGCGGGCATCGCGCCCGATGGCGAGCCGCACGTAGCGTTCGTCCGGGGAGACACCGTTGGAGACGTCGAAGCCGACCCATCCAAGCCCGGGCACATGGGCTTCGGCCCAGGCATGGGTCGCTTCCTGATCGATCCGGTCGTTCATCTTGAGATAGCCGCTGACATAGCGGGCAGGAATGCCCGACAACCGCGCGGCGGAACAGAAGATCTGGGCGTGATCCTGACAGACCCCGCGACCGCCCTTCATCGCCGCCTCTGCCGTCGTGCCCGCGTGGGTACCGCCGGTCTCGTAAGGCACCACCTTCAGGATCGCGGCAGACAACCCGTGCAGGCGGCGCACCATCTCGTTCTCGTCGCCTCCTATGGAGGGAAGCGCGCGGATCGCCTCTCCGGCGGTTGTCGCTGCGGTGGGCTGGAGGAAATGCCAAAGCGGTGCCCGCCCGTAAACCGGCCCCAGGATGCCTGTCGTCACGAGGGTCGAAACCGTCCCCGACGCCCGCAGCGTCAGAGCCTGGGCACCCGGATCGATACTGACGAGGTCGACATGGTTGCCGTAGTGATCGATATAGCTGGTCTCAAGCTTGCCACCGGTGATCTCGATATTCCAGGCCGCCAGCTCCTGCATGGTGGACGGCAGGGGCCGCAGGCGCACTTTCTGCAGCGCGTAGTCGACGGGCGCGCTGTAGCTGTACTCGGTGGTATGATTGATCCTGAGTTCCATTCAGCTGATGAACCTGTAATCGCGCTCGATCTGCTGGGCCAGTTGCGCAGTATCGTCGAGAACTCCGCCGATGAATTCATGCAGCCCCTCGTCGAAGATCGACGTGATGTTCCGGTTGCGCAGGCGCGCGTGCAGGGCGGCCGCCTTCTCCTGCGCCGGGGAGCGGCCGTTGTAATCCTCTGCGATCTGATCGAGGTGCGCCACGATCTGGCCAGCACAGAACGACAGGGAGCGGGGCATCCGTCGGTCGAGGATCAGGAAATCCGCGATGGCGGGGGCGGTGAAGTCGTCCTCTACGGCCCAGCGGAATGACCGGTGAGCCGAAACCGAACGCAGCAGGGTTTCCCACTGCACGTTATCGAGCCTGCTGCCCACGAAGGCGGGCGAGGGCAGGAGCGAATAATATTTCACGTCGATGATCCGAGCGGTGCTGTCGATGCGTTCGATGAAGGTGCCCAGGCAGCAGAAATCGTAGATGTCATTGCGCAGCATGGTGCCATGCAGTGCCCCGCGTACCAGCCCTGACTGCTGCCGGATTGTGGCGAGCACGGCGGGCAACTCGGTTTCCGGGATCGGCTCCTTCAGAAGGTCCGTGAACAGCATCCAGGTCTCGTTGATCGCCGCCCAGACCTCGGTCGTGATCGCCGTGCGCACCAGCCGCGCGTTGTCGCGGGCGGATTTGATCACGGACAGGACGGAACTTGGGTTGGACGGATCGCGCAGCAGAAAATCGATCACCTGCGCGCTGCCGTACTGGTCGTGTCTGGCTTCGAATGGCCCTTGAGCCGCGGATGTCACGATGACCGACTTCCACTCCGCCTCGGCATTGCTGGACCGGGTCAGTGCGATGCGGAACCCCGCCTCGATCAGCCGCGCGGTATTCTCAGCCCGCTCAAGGGAGCGGAACATCCAGTAGAGGCCCCCTGCGGTCTTTCCCAGCATCAGTCTTCCAGTACCCAGGTGTCTTTGGTGCCGCCGCCTTGGCTTGAGTTCACCACCAGCGATCCCTCCTTGAGCGCCACGCGCGTCAGTCCCCCCGGCGTGATGTTCACGCCACGCGGACTGACCAGCGCGAAGGGGCGCAGATCGACGTGGCGCGGGGCAAGGCCCGCGTCAGTCAGGATCGGCACGGTGGAAAGCGCCAGCGTGGGCTGGGCGATGTAGTTCGACGGGCGCGCCTTGAGCTTGTCGGCGAAATCCGCGATCTCCTTCTTGCTCGCGGCAGGGCCCACCAGCATGCCGTAGCCACCCGAGCCATGGACTTCCTTGACGACGAGATCCTTGAGGTTGTCGATCACGTACTTCAGGCTGTCGGCCTCCGAGCAGCGGAAGGTCTCCACGTTCTTCAGGATCGCCCGTTCGCCGGTGTAGAATTCCACGATGGCCGGGACATAGCTGTAGATCGCCTTGTCATCCGCCACCCCGGTGCCCGGAGCGTTGGCGATGGTGATGTTGCCCGCGCGGTACACATCCATGATCCCCGGCACGCCCAGCATGGAGTTCGGGTTGAAGGTGAGCGGATCGAGGTATTCGTCGTCGACCCTGCGGTAGATCACATCGATGACCTTGTAGCCGCGCGTGGTACGCATTGCGATGCGCCCGTCCACGACACGCAGGTCATGCCCCTCCACCAATTCCACGCCCATCTGGTCGGCCAGAAAGCTGTGTTCGAAATAGGCGGAGTTATGAATCCCCGGCGTCAGGACCACCACGCAGGGCCGCCCTGTGCAGGAGGTGGGGGCGGAGGCTTCGAGAGAGCGGCGCAGGTTCTTGGGGTAGTCACTGACCGGCTGCACCTTGATCGTGCTGAACAGCTCCGGAAACATCTGCAACATCGTCTCGCGGTTTTCGAGCATGTAGCTGACACCCGAGGGCGTGCGCGCATTGTCTTCCAGAACGAAGAAGTCATCCTCGCCGGTGCGCACGATGTCGGTGCCGACGATGTGAGTATAGACGTCACCCGGCGGGGTGAAATCCATCATCTGCGGCAGGAAGGCATCGTTGTGGGCGATCAGCTCCGTCGGGATGATGCCCGCGCGCAGGATTTCCTGACGGTTGTAGATGTCATGCAGGAAGGCGTTGATCGCCGTCACCCGCTGTTCGATGCCCTTCGACAGCCGCGTCCATTCGCGGGCCGACAGGATACGCGGCACCAGATCGAAAGGGATCAGCCGCTCTTCCGCGTCGGCCTGCCCGTAGACGTTGAAGGTGATGCCGGTGCGGCGGAAGAAAGCTTCCGCCTCCTTCGACTTGCGTGACAGCCGATCGTTGTTCTGAGCGCAGAACCAATCATTGTACTTGCCGTAGGGGTGGCGGGGGCCACCCTCGGAGAGCATTTCGCTGAAATATGAATTGTCCTGCGTCATTGCCTCAGCTTAACGCTTTGCGGGGCGTTGGCAACGGCACCTCTGCGGCGCAGAATGGCGGGATCAATCAATTGCGTCACTGCTTATTATTTAAGCACATCGCAGCGCGTCGACGGCTGTTTTCCGGCTTTTCACAGCACATCTGCTGAAGAGATCACTGGTGACCTAAGGTAAGCCACTTGGTTCGCAGCATTTTTGTCCGCCGACAGAGGCTGCCGGAACCTTCTGGTGTTTTCATGTATGTGTGCGTGGATGCCTGCTGCCTTGGCATGGTGACAAACTGCCCCTTGTCATGCACATTGCCAAGGACGACGAGAGCGGCATCGTAAATCAGCACGTTCCTTGCCGCCGGGGGATCAAGCCGCAACCGGCACCATCGTACCCTGCAGGAGCGCGATCAGCGTTTGCTCGCCCGCCGCAACGGCGTGAACCTCTGCCGTCACGACGCATAGCCGCCGACCCGGTTTGATCACCCGCCCTGTTGCGATCAGGCGGTCGCCGCGTGCGGGGGCAAGCAGGTTCACCTTGATCTCGGCCGTCAACACATCCATGTCGGCCGCCAGCATGGTCAGGGCGGCATAGCCCGCAGCGGTGTCGCCCAGCGAGAAGGTCAGCCCCGCGTGCCCGAACCCCTGCTGCTGCCGCGCGCCGGGCAGGATCGGGGAGGTGATCACGACGCGTCCCTCCGCCACCTCGGAGAGTTCCGCGCCAAGGGTTTTCATCATGCTTTGCGCGGCAAAGCTGCGGTGGATGCGGTCCACCATCGTCTGGTCCATGAGAGTCTCCTACCTTGGCATTGGAATGGCAACGGGCGCGGGTCCGGTGAGAATGGCGCAGGTCTCGGCCCGCATGAGACGGCAGAGCACCTCGGACTGGCTGCGCAGCCCTCCGGTATAGGTGCCGTAAGCGGGCAGGATCACGCGGTCACGATCAAAGAGAAACGCAGGCCGGGAGATGGATCGTCCACGTGCATGAACGCTGGCCTTGGGATGGTAGTGACCCGAGACCTCGCCCTGCGCGCCGGGCTGCGCCATATGGCGGAAGGTCAGCGGCGGAAAAGGCAGTTCGGCCAGATGGCTGCCGCCCAGGTCGATCGGGCCGGGATCGTGGTTGCCTTCGATCCAGACCCATTGGCGTCCGGCCTGGAGGCGTGCGATCCAGAGACGTTCCGCCTCGGGCAGCGCCATCGCAGCGCCCAGGTCGTCGAAGCTGTCGCCCAGGCAGATTACTGTCCGTGGATCGGTGAGCGCGATGTCGGCGGCAAGCCGGGTGAGAGTATCCCGGGTGTCGTAGGGCGGCAGGGAGGCTCCGCCGCGACGGGCGATCCGTTCCGACTTGCCCAGATGCAGGTCGCTGACGCAGAGCAATCCCGCGTCAGGCCAGTAGAGAGCACCGGAGCCGAGGGCGGTCAGGCGCGCGCCAAAGAGGGTGAAGGGGCAGCCGTTCATCCTTTGTTCATGTGTCAAAGCGGGTGATTTGGCAAGGGGTGCAAACCCCGGTCGTCGCGGGTGCGGTAGGGGTGGCGCAGCGGTATTTGAAAAAGGGTGAAGGAGAAGTTCACACTCTGTTAACCGGGTTCTGATCTTATCGAGGGGCGGTACAGGCTGTGGAGCCGATGACCGCAAAGGGTGAAGGCGCGCCTTATCCGCCGAGGTCAGGACCTCACTGAAGGCGCGTCTTCTTCTCTTTTTCACCCTTTTTCAAATACCGTTGCACTGGCCTCTCGGACCTTGGCCGGTCGAGAAGGCTCAGTACCCCACCCGCCAGCGTGGCTTGTTCGACGGGGCGGGCGCGATCTGAGCGAGACCGGACGTCTCCATCAGCCGCGCCGCTTCTGCTGCGAGGATGCGCTCCTCCGCCTCTCCCTTGACGGGCACACGGCCCATTTCGAGGAAGAGGGGGGCCGCCAGCGGCGTGACGCGGGTCAGGCGGCGGTGGTCGATGCGTCCGTCGATGCGGGCGATCATCTCCTCGATGCGGCCGAAGTCGACGAGGCCGCGCAGCGCCTCTTCGCGGGTGATCTGCAGCATCAGGTGGTCGGGTTCGTAGCGGTGCAGCGTGTCATAGAGGATGTCGGAGCTGAAGGTCGCCTGCCGCCCGGACTTACGCGCGGAAGGCGTGTTGCGTTCGATCAGCCCCGCGATAGTGGCGGAGGCGCGAAAGGTGCGTTTCATCACCGCGTTGCCCGCAAGCCAGGTCTCCAGCCCGTCCTGCAGGGCGGTCAGATCGAAGAGCGGGGCGGGGTCTTCCACCGCGTCGAGGCCCCAGATCAACGTGGCGTAGTCGGTGGCGACGAAGCCCATGGGGTGCAGGCCCAACTCCTCCATCCGTTTGGTCAGAAGCAGGCCCAACGTTTGCATCCCGTTGCGGCCCGCGAAGCCGTAGATGACGGTCTGTTCGCGGCCATCGTGGGGAAAGCTCTCGATCAGCAGGCGGCCCGGCTGCGGCAGTTGGCTGACCTCGCGTTGCAGGTGCAGCCACTGGGCGGTGTGGTACGGCAACTCCGGCCAGTCGTCCTGCGTGAACATCCGCTGGATGCGGGCGGAAAGCTGGGTGGATGTGGCGAACTTGGTGCCCATGAAGGTTGCGATCTTGGGCTTCTTGGCGGCGTCCCGGCTGACCTCCACTGTCATCTCGCGCAGGCCCTCGTATTTCACGATCTGCCCGCCGATCAGGAAGGTATCACCGGGAGTGAGGGTCGCGGCGAAGCCCTCCTCGATCTCACCCAGAGGCTTGCCGCCGCGATTGCGCCGCATGCGGACCTTGAGGGTATCGGTGTCCTGAATGGTGCCGATGTTCATGCGGATGCGCTGTGCCGCGCGCGGGTCGCGGAGTTGCCAGAGACCGTCGGGGCGTTGCAGCAGGCGCTGCCATCGGTCGTAGGCGCGCAGGGCGTAGCCGCCTGTGGCGCAGAAGGCGAGGCAGGCGTCGAAGTCGGGGCGTGATAGCGTGGCATAGGCCCCGGCGGAGATGACTTCGGCATAGAGCGCATCGGCGTCGAAGGGGCCGGCGCAGGCGGTGATGAGGATGTGCTGGCAGAGCACGTCGCGGGGACCGGGGCCGCGCGGGTCTCCGTCGAGTTCACCCGCGAGCACGGCTTCGAGGGCCGCCACACATTCGACGACTTCGAAACGGTTGGCGGGGACCAGCAGCGCCTTGGAGGGCGCGTTGTAGCGGTGGTTGGCGCGCCCGATGCGTTGCACGAGGCGCTTGACGTTCTTCGGCGCGCCGATCTGGATCACGAGGTCTACGTCGCCCCAGTCGATCCCGAGATCGAGCGAGCCTGTGCAGACGATGGCGCGCAATTCGCCGCGCACCATCGCCCCCTCGACCCGTTCGCGCTGTGTGCGGTCGAGCGAGCCATGGTGGATGCCAATTGGCAGGTGATCCTCGTTGGCGAGCCAGAGGTTGTGGAAGAAGATCTCGGCCTGCGCGCGGGTGTTGTGAAAGATCAACGTGGTGTTGTGCTGGCGGACCTGTTCCAGCACGGCGTTTGTCGCATAGGCCGCCCCGCCGCCTGACCAGGGCGGCGCTTCCTCGGTGCGCAGCATCTGGATATCGGGGGCAGGTCCGGGATCGGCGAGCAGGATGTCGCAGGGGTCGGGGTGGCGGGCCATGAGGTGGGCGATTGCGGCCGGGTCCTCGACCGTGGCGGAAAGGCCGACGCGCTTGAGGTCGGGGCAGAGGGTCTGGAGACGGGCGAGGGCGAGCATCATCTGGTCGCCGCGCTTGGATTCCGCAAGCGCATGGATTTCGTCGATCACCACACGCTTGAGGCCGCGAAACATTTGGGCCGCGTCCGGGTAGCTGACCAGCAGGGCAAGGCTTTCGGGGGTCGTCAAAAAGATGTTCGGCGGGTCCGCGCGCTGCCGCTTGCGGCGGCTTTGTGGCGTGTCGCCGGTGCGCTCGTCTATGGTGATGGGCAGGTGCATTTCCTGCACCGGGGTCGTGAGGTTGCGTTTGATGTCGGCGGCGAGTGCCTTGAGTGGGGAGATGTAGAGCGTGTGCATCCCCTCATGTTGCCCTTCCGCGAGGTCTATCAGCGTGGGCAGGAAGCCCGAGAGCGTCTTGCCGCCCCCCGTGGGCGCGATGAGCAGGAGGGCGGGCGCGTCGGCGCGGTCCAGCATGGCCTGCTGGTGCGGGTGGATGAACCAGCCCTTGGCGGCGAACCAGTCGGTGAATTTGGGGGGCAGGGCGCGCATGGGCGTCAGATAGCACGGACGATCAGCAGGGCGAGTGCCTCAGCGCCGCGCGGATGCCCAGGGTCTTTTCGTGAGAACCGCCGCAAGCGATGCCAGCGCGACCCCTGCACAAAGCACCACTTTCGACAGGGTCTCCATCGTGCCATCGATCAGCAAGGCGTGCAGGATTGTGCAAATGACGATGAGCACCGCAAGAAGACGGTGCGCGACGGTCCAGATATTTGGCCGCAGGCGCAGCGGACGGCGCAGCAAGGCAAGGATGGCCTTCAGGAAGAGCGCCCACATGCCGACCACCCCCCAAGGCGAAAAAGCCGTGGGCGAGGCGAATGTCAAAGCGTCGATAACGTCGGGCGGGCTGGTGATCCACAGCGTGGCGACATGAATCACCACGAGCAGCACCAACAGCGCGCCGAGCCCCGCGTGCAACCGGCGCGCACCTCTCGTCCGAAGCCCGAGAAAACCGCCGGAAAGCAGTGGCTGGAACAGAAGGACGACGAAGCCCAGGACGCCCGCGAACCCGGCAGTGATGTAGATCGCATCGCGGTAGTTCAGCAGGGGACTGAACGCGGCAAGAGAAATCGCAGCGGCGGCCATGCCAAGCGCAATGATCCAGACAACCCAGGGAGCGGGACGTATCACGGTTTGTCAGGTAGCTCAGGCGGGAACAACGACGAAATCGGCGTGGAGCGTGGTGACACCGGGATCGTCCATCACGGGGCGCAGGAAGACGGTTTGAAAACCTTCGTTCTCGTAGGCGAGGTGACCATGTGCCTGACCGAAGGCCGGCACGATCTGCGGCATCTCGAGGCGAAATGCACCGTTGGTATCTGTCATGGTCGCACCGTGGCTCGCCGCGTCGCTTTCGTGACCTTCCGTCGTATGCGCCCAGATCTGCACGCGCTGTCTGGGCAGGGGTGCCCCATCGCTGGCGCGATGGACGGTCCCGGTCATCCAGAACCCGCCATTGCCGATCCTGTCGACGACGGGGGCGCCGGGCAGGTAATTGTTGGCACCGCCGCGCATCGTCGGCGTCGGGGAAAGGGCCTGCGCGCGCGCTGGAACGGCGGTGGTCACAAGCGCGGCGCTGCTTGCGGCAATCAGGGTGCGACGTGTCATCAGGGATGGGGGCATCTGCTTGTCTCCTTCGGTCTGCGGTTAGGCTGTTTCCCGACCTGTTCCGAAAAAGATAGACGACATCGGACATAGTTAAAGCCGCCGACCCGCAATCTCACGTTCTTATGACCTGATGGCGCGCGCGGCCGCCTACTTCACGATCACCTCGTCCTTGACGAACATGTTGGCCCAGGCGCGGTCGATGAGCGCCGGGGACATCTGATAGGGGATGCCCTCGAAATCGCAGATCGCGATCATCTGGTCGATCAGGAAGATCGGTTGGTAATTGGCGTAGATGTTGTCGATGGTCGGGTACTTCACCTTCAGCAGATGCACCAGCGATGCCTCGTCCAGCGCCATCTTGCGCTTGCGGGCGACCATGGCGAAGATCTTGAGGAAGTTCTCCTGGTTGGGGCCGTCGATCTTGATCTTGAAGAAGATCCGGCGCAGGGCGGCCTGGTCGAAGATCTCGTTCGGGTGGAAGTTGGTGGAGAAGATCACCAGCGTGTCGAAGGGCACCTCGAACTTCTCGCCCGATTGCAGGGCGAGGATGTCCTTGCCCTCTTCCAGCGGCACGATCCAGCGGTTGACGATGGATTGCGGCGGTTCCTTCTGGCGGCCAAGGTCGTCGACGATGAAGATGCCGCCCGTGGATTTCAACTGTAAAGGGGCCTGGTAGGTCCGCGCGGTGGGGTTGTAGACCAGATCGAGCATGTCGACGGTCAGCTCGCCCCCCGTAATCACCGTGGGCCGCTCGCAGCAGACGTAGCGCGCGTCGTAACGGGTGATGCGGCGCAGGGCGTTGGGGTTTTCCTGCTCCTCCTTGGCGAGCACATGCACGATCGGGTCGTAGAGCGTGATGACCTGAGAGGCATATTCGATGGCGCGGGGGACATAGACCTGATCGCCAAGGGCGTCGCGGATGCCGTTGGAGATCGAGGATTTGCCGTTGCCGGGTGGGCCGTACATCAGGATCGAGCGCCCGGCGGAGACCGCGGGGCCCAGGTGGTCGAGCAGGCTGTCGGGCAAGACGAGGTGGCCCATCGCGCCGGTCAGTTGGGACCGGGTGATCTGGATGTTGCGCACCGATTGCCGCTGGACCTGCTCGCGGTAGACATCGAGCGGGACCGGCATTGCGCCGAAGTATTCCGACTGCGCCAGTGCGTCCAGCGCGCGGGCCTTGCCGACATCGGTGAGCTGATAACCCATCTCGTTGCCGTTATTGGCATTCAGCGTGCCCGTCGCCTCCAGCAGGCGCTGGGTGCGGGCCATGTCGACCAGTTCCTGCACCACCGGGATCGGCAGGCAGACCGCCTTGGACAGGTCGCTGACTTGTTCGACGTTTTTGCGAAATATCGTTTTCAGCAGGATGTCCCGCATCATCACCAGAGGCAGTTTCATGTCCTCCAGCCGCTTGGGGGGCGGGGGGGCGACGACGGACGTGGCTTGCATGTTCATGGGGCAAATCCTTGAGCGGAAGGGCAGGTGCGGTTCAGAGTGCAGTATCGGCTCTGAAGATGGCGTGAATATGGAACGCTATGCGCCATATCGCGCCCCCAGGATGAGATAGATCGCCAGTGCGCTGCCAAGGGCGAGGCCCATGGGGAACTTCTTGCCCTGCTCCCAGCTGGTCCAATGCGGCGCAAGACGGCGCAGGGGGGTATGCTTGATGCCGCGGTGGGTGATGGCGGCGGCCAGCAGCGTCGCCATGAAGAGCGCGATCAGCAGGCGCAGGTCCCCGATTGCGATATAGGGGGCGGCGGCGGCGGCGAACTTGGCGTCCCCGGCCCCCAGCGCCCCCGCGACATTCAGGATCACCCCCACGGCCAGCACGATGACCAGCGCCAGCAGCCGCCAGAGGTAGGCGTTGAAGGGCATCAGGAAGAAACCCAGCACGATAAAGACCAGCGCCAGCAGTATCACCGCCTGATTGGTGATGCGCATCTGCGCCATGTCGGTGAAGGCGACATAGAGGCAGATCGGGAGGACGAAGGGCAGGAACCACAAGGCGGTCGTGGCGGAGATCGCCATGGCCTCAGCCGCTGGCTTCGAGCGCGCGGAGCGACCGGACGGCGGCCTCGAAATGCTGCGGATGGGTGTCGATTGCCTCGCGCAGCAGGCCCTTGCCGGTCTCGACATCGCCCTGCTTGATCGCGCTCAGCGCCATGGTGTGCAGCAGTTGCGCCCGCTCCGTCTGATCCATCGGGATCACGGGGAGGGAATAGTCGCGCTGTGCGGCACGGGCCAGAACGAGGTTGTTCTTGGCGGTAAAGAGCGTGCTGTCCTGGCGGATCGCCTCGGCAAACAGGCGCTCGGCTTCCTTGTAGTCGCCGCGCGTCAGCTTGGAATAGCCCCAGTTGTTCATCACCGAAGCGGGCGTGGTGGTCAGGCCAACGGCGGTTTCATAGAAACTGTCGGCCTTCGTCCACTCCTGCTTGCTGTCGGCGACCATCGCCTCCAACCGGTAGCGTTTGAATGTCTCGTGCGTGGGGGGGACGCCGTGCAGGACCTTTTCGGCCCGAGCCCAGTCGCCTGCGCGGATCAGGACGTCGGCGTATTCCACGCTGTCGTCCGTGGTCGCAGCGGGCATCTTGGTGACCTTTTCCCATTCGATGGAGCCTTCGGTCACGCGCTTGGCACGGACGAGGGAGGAGGCCAGACCGCGCTGGTGGTCGATGCGGGTCGGGTCCTGTGCCAGCGAGCGCGTGAAATAGCTCACGGCCTCATTTGGGTCGGCCACGGTCAGCATCACGTCGGAAAGGTTGCTTTCGTCGACGACGTTCACGTCCTTGAAGGCGCGCTCGACGGTCGCGTTTGCGTCTTTTTCACCGCAGCCTGCAACGGCGGTGACGCCTGCAATGCAGACGGCCAGAATCATGGGGTGGCGCATTTTTGCGTCCTTTTACTGCTCTGCCTCGATCTTGGTTTCGATCACAACGAGGGGCTGATCAGATAGTCGCCCGCGCCGCGCCGCACCAATTTGTAATTGTCGTCCTCAGCCTCGTTGATAACAGAATTTTCGGATTTTGCGAGTGCTAAGCGCAGATTGTCGCGGATTGCGTCACTTTCGCCATTGTCCAGCGCAAAGGCCTTGCGGAAGATCTGCACCGCTTCGGGGGTTTCGCCGCGTTCCATCAGCACCACACCGAGGTTGTTCCACACTTCCGGCTGGGTTTCGTCCTGTTTCACGGCCCGCCGCAAAAGCTCTTCTGCCTGCCCAAGACGGCCGAGGCCCAGGTTGGCACTGCCCAGCCCTGACAGGATCTCGGAATCCACGCCCTGAGCGAGTGCGGCACGGTTGAAGGACTTGATCGCCAGTTCGTACTGACCCGCCGCCATCAGGCGATGACCGACCTCGATGCCGTCCTCCGCCTGTTTGCGCTGGTTCACGCCGGGGGCATAGGGATTGTCCTTGCCGCGCGCGGAAAAGCCGCCCGGAGAACAGGCGGCCAGACCGAGTGTCGAGAGTAACGTCAGGGCGCAGACGATGCCGCGCCCGGAAAGTGATGCCATTATTGCCCGGGTCCAGCCATGTTGCCCAATTGCGTTATGCCGTGTGCCGAAGGCCCGATCAGAATGATCAAGAGCGGCGGCACGGTCAGCATCATAGTGGCAAGCGTCATCTTGGTTGGCAACTTGTTTGCAGCCTCTTCGGCCTTCATCACGCGCTTGTCGCGCATTTC
>JBBSJO010000002.1:0-60204 GCA_038257185.1 Rhodobacterales bacterium
CTTCGGTCGCGGCCTTGGCCCATTCGTCGCGGATCACCTGGATCGCCTGCCCGATGCGGTCGTTGGCGGAACTGACCGAGCCCATGTAGGTCTCCGCCAGATCGCGCGGCAGCAGGTAGGAATAGACGCCGTAGGTCAGACCCCGCTTTTCGCGCACTTCATCCATCAGACGACTTTCGAAGCCCCCGCCCCCCAGGACCTGATTGAGGATGGTGGCCGCGAAGAAATCGGGATCGTCCTGCTTGATGCCCTTCTGGCCGAAAAGGGCGACCGTCTGCGGATTGGCGAAGTCGATGACCTTCACGCCGGCGGGGATATTGACCTCCGCGCGCGGCGGCATCGGCGCTCCCGTTGCAGGCAGCCCACCCAGCAGGTCATCCATCAATGCGCCCAGCTGCTCGGGCGTGATGTCGCCCACTGCCCCGATATAGATCCGGTCCCGCGCCAGCACGTCCTGGTGCGCCTCGATCAGATCCTCGCGCGTCAGGGCGCTGACGCTCTCCACGGTGCCGTTTATCGCACTGCCATAGGGATGATCGCCGAAGACGATCTCGTTGAACGCCTGGCTCGCGATGTCGCCCGGATCCTTGAGTTCGGACTGAATGATCGAGATCACCTGCCCCCGCACCCGGTCCAGCGCCTCCTGGTCGAAACGCGGCTCTTGCAAAGCGGCCTTGAGCAACGCGATGGAGGCATCCCGGTTCTCCGTCAGGAAGCGGGCGGACACAGACACGTCGTCGGTGCTGGAATCAAATCCGAAGGAAGTCGCCAGCGCCTCGGTCGCGCGGCTGAAGGCGCGGGCGTCCATATCGGCGGCACCCTCTTCCAGCAGGCCCGTCATCATCGTGACAGCCCCGCGCTTGCCCGGACGGTCCAGCGAGGCGCCACCTCGAAAGCGTATTTCAAGGGCCGTGAAGGGGATGGAGTGATCCTCCACCAACCACGCGGTCAGGCCTCCGGCGCTGGTGACGGACTGGATATCGACCTCGGCGCGCAGCGGCAGGGCCGTCAGCAGCGTCAGGATCAGCGCATGGAATATTCTCATTGCGTGGCCTCGCTCTTTTGCAGCATGCCGGTGACCGAGGCGCGAATGTCAAAGACCTCGCGGGCGGCCTGCATGATGTCCTCTGCCGTCACCGCCTCCAGAACATCCGGCCAGGCCTGCACATCCGCCACGGTCAGCCCCACGGCCAGGGACGACCCGTATCGGTTGGCGACACTGTCGGCATCGTCGCGGGCATAGACCTGCTCCGCGCGGATCTGCAGCTTGATCCGGTCAAGCTGTTCAGCGTCCACCCCACTCTCCATGAAATCCGCCAGGGCGGTATCCATTGCGGCCTCGGCCTCTTCCAGACTGACGCCTTCCGCAGGCACCACCACGACGTTGAACGTCGTCTTGTCCAGCGATGTGCCGCGATAGAACGCTCCGGTGTAGGTGGCGACCTGCGTGTCGAACTGCAGTTTCTCGGTCAGGAAGGATGTCGTCCCGCCGCCCAGAATTTCCGCCAGCATCGTCAGTGCCGCGGCCTTTTCCTGCTCTCCGCTGTTACGCTCCGGCGCAAGGTAGGAGCGCGAGACATAGGGCTGTGCGACACGGGCATCGCGAAAGGTCAATCGCCGGGCCGCCGTCTGTGGCGGCTCCTGCGCGCGGGTGCGCTCCGGCAGGTCGGGGTTGGCGGGGATCACGCCATAGTATTTCTCGGCGAGTGCCTTCACCTCGTCGGGCTGCACGTCGCCCGAGACCACAAGGATCGCGTTGTTGGGCGAATAATAGAGCTCGTAGAAGGCGAGCGTGTCTTCCAGATCCAACTGCTCCATCTCGTGGCGCCAGCCGATGACCGGCACCCCATAGCGGCTGTTGATGTACTGCGCCGCATTGACCTGTTCATTGAAAAGTGCGCCGGGGTTGTTGTCGGTGCGCTGGTTGCGCTCTTCCAGGATCACGTCACGCTCGGTGGCGATGTTTTCGGGCGTCAGGCGGATGTTCTTCATCCGGTCGCTTTCCATGCTCATCATAAGCTCCAGCCGGTCGGCGGCGACGCGCTGAAAGTAGGCGGTGTAGTCGTAGCTGGTGAAGGCATTGTCGCGCCCACCGTTCTTCGCCACGGTGGAGGAGAACTCGCCCGAGGCCAGCTTGTCCGTGGCCTTGAACAGCAGGTGTTCCAGAAAGTGCGCCACGCCGGAGGCGCCCTTGGGCTCGTCCGCCGATCCGGCGCGATACCAGACCATCTGTTGCACGACCGGGGCGCGGTGGTCTTCGACGACCACGACCTCCATGCCGTTATCAAGGGTGAAGGTTGTGACCGCCTCGTTGTCGCGGGCCAGCGACGCGACAGGCGTCAGGCACAGCGCCAGAAGGGCGGCAAGAGCCGTCAATCGGGACATGGATATTCCTCGGATATGAAACCTGAGCCCTAGGTACGCACTTGGTGCGCACAATCAAGCGCAAACGCGGAAACGTGAAGCCGCCCGGCTGCGCCTTACGGGAAGGTCAGCCTGGGCTTTGGGGGCGAGGACGGCGTTCGCGCGCCGGCTCGTCGCCAGCGGGAGGCCTCGTCCTGCGGGTTCAGCGCCTGCTTGCGGTAGGCCTGGTTGTAGCGGTCCACCGGCACCAGCCGGATCTGCGTGAAGCGCGCCTTGCGCTTGCGGAATTTGGCATCCGTTTCCGCCAGTTCCTGTCGCACGTTCGGCGTCACGCCCATGCGGCTGGCGTGCTGCACCAGCGCGCCATCGCTGGCCGGGATGCCACTTCCCGCCTGCGGCCTGCCACCGAAGGCGACAATGCCCTCGTTCAGCGCGGAACGGTCGGTCAGGTTCGCCTGCCCCGGTGTCGGCGGCGGCAGTTGCGAATAGCTGGCAGGGGCCTCGAGCGGCTTGACCGGAGCGATCGCGAACTCATCCGGGCCCGTGCCATCGGAGCGGATGTCGCGCAGGCCGGTGTTGTTGCACGCAGCAAGGGCAAGCGGGATGAGGATCAGTGCGGTAAAGCGGCGCATTAAGGCGTCTCCTGTCGGTCTCTCCCTCCTTAGCGCGGGGGAGCGGTCAATGTCACTGTCGTTTTTTCGCAGCCGTGGGCGCGTGCGGCTTTTTGTCATCGGTGAAAAAGATCAGCCCGATGGCCCCGGCAAAGATGAAGATGTCCGCGATGTTGTAAACGAACGGGTTGCGGATGCCGCAGCAGGCATTGTTGAGGAAATCGAGCACGTAGCCATAGACCAGCCGATCCAGAACATTGGCAAGCGCCCCGCCTACCAGCAATCCCGCGCTCAATTGCGGCCAGAACCCGAAGCCGCGCCTCCGCATCCAGAGCGTAACCGCGATGCAGATCGCCACGGCAAGGCCGATGAGGAACCAGCGGCTCGCCTCGGAGCCATCCCCGAAGAGGCCGAAGTTGATGCCCCGGTTCTCGCCGTAGCGGAAATTGAGCAGCGGCGGCAGCACATCGATGGACCGCACCCGCGCCAGTTCCATGACGTGGATCACCAGATACTTGCTGGCCTGGTCGATCACGAAGGCCGCAAGGGCCGCGATTGAGAATGTCCGCATCGGCTCTCCCTCAGTGCCGGAAGTGGCGCATGTTGGTGAAGACCATGGCCAACCCGGCCTCGTCCGCCGCCTTGATCACCTCATCGTCACGCATCGACCCGCCCGGCTGGATCAGCGCGGTTGCCCCCGCCTCCGCCGCCGTGATCAACCCGTCCGCGAAGGGGAAGAACGCATCGGAAGCGACGACCGCGCCCTGGGTCAACGGCGCGGGCAGGCCCATCGCCTCGGCCATGTCCTGCGCCTTTCGGGCAGCGATGCGGGTGCTGTCGACGCGGCTCATCTGGCCCGCGCCCACGCCCACGGTCGCGCCGTCCTTCACGTAGATGATCGCATTGGATTTCACGTGCTTGGCCACCGTCCAGGCAAAGAGCAGGTCATCGAGCTCCTGCGCGCTCGGCGCGCGTTTCGTCACCACCTTCAGGTCGCCCCGCCCGATCCGGCCCACGTCGCGGTCCTGCACCAGCCAGCCGCCCGCCACCTGCCGCACCGCCAGCGCCGCCCCGGCCGGATCGGCCAGCCCGTCGGTGGTGAGCAGACGCAGGTTCTTCTTGCGCGCAAAGACCTCCACCGCGTCGGCATCCGCGCCGGGCGCGATCACCACTTCGGTGAAGATCCCCGCGATCGCCTCCGCCGTTTCCCCGTCCAGCGGCTGGTTCAGCGCGATGATCCCGCCAAAGGCCGAGGTGCGGTCGCAATCGAAGGCGCGGGTATAGGCCTCGAGCATCGTCGCGCCCCGCGCCACGCCGCAGGGGTTGGCATGTTTGATGATCGCGCAGGCGGGGCCCTGGGCGGGATCAAACTCGCTCACCAGCCCGAAGGCCGCGTCCGTGTCGTTGATATTGTTGTAGGACAGTTCCTTGCCCTGATGCTGTTTCGCCGTCGCCACCCCCGGCGTAGCACTGCCATCGGTGTAGAAGGCCGCTCCCTGGTGCGGGTTCTCGCCGTACCGCAGCCCTTGGGCCAGCGTCCCGCCAAAGCTGCGCCGGCGCGGCGTACCGCCCACCTCTGACGCCATCCAGGTACTCACGGCGGTGTCATATGCGGCGGTGCGGGCATAGGCGGTCTGGGCAAGGCGCTGGCGGAAGGCGTAGGTGGTCTTCCCGTCGTTGGCCTCCAGTTCGGCAAGCAGGGGGGCGTAGTCCTCGGTATCCACGACAACGGTGACAAAGCCGTGGTTCTTGGCCGCAGAGCGGATCATGGCGGGGCCGCCGATGTCGATGTTCTCGATGGTTTCGGCATAGCCCGCGCCACGCGCCACCGCTGCCTCGAAGGGGTAGAGGTTCACCACCACCAGATCGATCGCACCGATTTCGTGCATCTCCATCGCCGCCACATGATCCGCGTTGTCGCGCAGCGCCAGCAGCCCTCCGTGGACGGCCGGATGCAGCGTCTTCACGCGCCCGTCCATCATTTCGGGAAAGCCGGTGACCTCGGCCACGTCCCTGACCTCCAGCCCCGCATCCCGCAGCGCCGCCGCCGTGCCGCCGGTGGAGAGCAGCTCCACCCCCCGCGCCGCGAGGGCGCGCCCCAGATCGATGAGCCCGGTCTTGTCGGAAACGGAAAGCAGGGCGCGGGAAAGGGGGGCGAGGTCGGTCATGGCAGTGTCCTTGATGTCAGTAGTCTTCGTCTTCGTAGGGTGCGTCGCGGGTCAGATCCCGCACGCCAATCGCAGTTTCCTGCGCCTTGGACAAGGACCAGCGGATACGGGTGGCATAGGAATAGGCCATCCCGCTCAGCACGATCTGCTGTGCCGCGCGCGGTTTCAGGCGCGTGGTCTCCAGATAGACCCCCGGGTCCAGCGACAGGTTATGCGTGCCGTCGTGGCGAAACACCCAGATCTCGCCGCTCTTGAGCGCCATCGAAATCGCGGCCCCGCCCAGATCCAGTGTGGCATCCACGTCCGGGTGCAGGTGAAAGCGGATGTCGAAGCGCACGCCCTTGAGCTGGCCCAGATCGAGCGCCCGGTCAAAGCGCCGCTTTTCGGCGTCCTCCATGGCCAGCAGCATGTCCTCCCCCGCCAGCCCCCGTCCGTCGAGCGTCAGTTCCAGCATGCGCGCATGGGTCAACCCGTGGCTGCGCACATACCCGTCGTGCCCGCCCTGAAAGCGCAGGCCATCTGAGGCATGGCTGATCTCCACCGGCACATGGGTCGGCCCGTCCACCAGCGCCTCCTTCCCGGAGGCAGGGTCCGGGTCTGCCAGCCGCGCGCTGGAATAGCCCCCCAGCGACAGCGCCGAATGCGACGGTGTGGCGCGGCCGGCGCGGCGCCATTCGATGCCGAAGGAGGCCCCCGATCCGCAATTGACCACCAGCGGACGCCGCCCGGAAGTGAGTTCGAAAGCGAGCGTGGAGGCATGGGCATTGTCCGATGCCGCGTCCTGAGGCGGCACTGCCGCGTCCACGACAATGCTGGTGCGTCCCGCCGACAGCCGGGCATAGCCCATCGCCAGCCCCTCCGACTGCGCCGCCTTGACCTTGGATGCGGCAAGCGCGTGATCGAGCCAGCCTTCCGCTCCGCGTCCTCCGCCATGAAAGCGGGCCAAACCACCGTCGGCATGGCGCAGGGTCCGCAAGGTGGGGGCAATGCGCGAGATCGCGGCCAGATGCTCCTTCGGCGCGCCGCGCCCCGCGTCGCTGAGGGCGGCGGCCCAGGTCAGCAGCGTGAAAACCGCCAGCAGTTCCTCGGGGTTGCGGGTCGGGAGCCCGCCCTGCCTGTCGATCTGCGTCGTGCATTCCCGCGCCAGCGCCTTGATGGCGGGATCGGCCAGCGCCTCCTGCCCCTCCAGCGAAAGACCGGCATAGATCAGCCCCGTCAGCGCCTCGAACCGTGGCAGGCCGGGCGCCGCGCCGCGCCAGCGTCGGGACAGGAACTGCGTCTGCTGCTCCAGTGAGCGGTAGAAGGCCTTGCTCTGATCCGATTCCTGGCCCCGCAACACGAAGATGGCATGGTTGATCCAACGGATCATGCGCCGACCCGTCAGATCCGGCGTCCAGCCCGGCCCGCGCCCCCGCCCGAAGGCGTCGATCCAGCCCCAGATCCAGTCCTGCGCGGCCTGCCGTGCGGCGCTGTCGCCGACGGCCGCAAGATCGTCCATCCAGGCAAACCCGTGCAGATCGGCGGCATAGGCGCCGTCTGGCGGCTCGATCTCCCAAAGGGTCTTGCCGGGTTCATGCAGCAGGCTCCCGGCAAAGAGATAGTTGCCGGCGATCAACTGCCGCCCCCGTGCGAAGGACCCGATGGTGCGCGGTTCAGGCGATGAGACGAAGCCCTTGACATGCGCACGCGTCCGCGTCGCCAGCCGCGCATGCAACCGGTTGAGAAACCGCGTCCTGCGCGCTTTCAGGCTGGTGAGGGTGTTCATATGTCGCTGCCCTTGACGCTCTGTCGGCGTTTGCGGGCAGCATAGCCCGCCCGCCCTGTCGAGTCACCGCTTTTTGACCGGGGTCGCTGGCAATCGGCGGTTTTGGTCGCAAATGGGCTGTCGCGGAGGGGTGCCGCCCCCTATCGTCGCCCGGAAGTCCCTCTGCCGGAACCTGACCGATGATCGCAAGCCTGATGATGTACGCGCGCCCCGCGCTCGACGCCGCCCATGCCCGCTACTGGGCGCTGATCCGCGAAGAGCTCGCGGCACGCGGGATCGAAGCGCCCGAAGGGTTGTCGAATACAGCGCCCGAATTCGACGTCTGGCGCGCCCCCGATCTGGTGCTGAGCCAGACCTGCGGGATGCCCTTCCGGCTCTGGCTCCACGACCGGGTGACGCTGATCGGCACGCCGGATTTCGGCGTCGAAGGCTGTCCGCCCGGCTATTACAACAGCGCCTTCGTGGTGCGCGCGGACGATCCGCGCAACGATCTGGCCGCCTTCCGCGATGCGCGTTTCACCTACAACCAGACCTTTTCGCAATCGGGCTACGCCGCCCCCTACGCTGCAACGAAACCGCTTGGCTTCTGGTTCGGGAATCGCAGCCAGAGCCACGGCCACTTCCACTCCGCCCGCGCCGTTGCCGAAGACCGGGCCGACATCGCCGCGCTCGATGCCGTGTCCTGGCGGCTGATGCAGGCACACGAGCCCTTTGCCGCCGGATTGCGTGTGCTGGAATGGACCGACCCCACCCCCGGCCTGCCCTATATCGCAGCGCCGGATGCCGATACAGATGCGACCTTCGCCGCTGTCAGTACGGCCATTGCCAGACTTGAACCAACAGACCGCGCCGCATTGGGCATCAAAGGTCTCGTCCGCATTCCAAAGGCCGCCTACCTCGCCATCGACAATCCGCCAGGTTCGGAGGGAACGCATCCCTAACAGCGCTTCCCGCTTCCCCGTTCACTTTGCTGAATAAACTCCTGGGGTCGTTCCATCGCGGCGCCATCAGTTCAAGCCCGATGGACGACGGCTGGCCCCGGTCCCGCCCTCACGCCTTGCGCAGGCAGGCGATATAGAACCCGTCCATCCCACCCAGGTCCGCCCAGTAATCCGGCCGCAACCGCAAACCACCCTCGGCGGTGATCCACGCCGGATCCACTCCCGGCACCTGCAACGCAGCCGAATCGCAAGTCATGTCCGCATGTCGCAGCAGCGCCTCGTCTACCTGCACCTCGCCTTCATCGGGCAGCAACGAGCAGGTGCAGAACACCAGCCGCCCGCCGGGGGCAAGCAGGTTCCAGGCATGGTCGATCATCTCTTCCTGCAAGGCAATGAGATCGCCGAACTCCGCCCCGTCCTTGGCGTAGGGCAGGTCGGGGTGGCGCCGCAGGGTGCCGGTGGCCGAACAGGGCGCGTCCAGCAGGATGGCGTCCCATGTCCCGCTCACCGCGCGTACGTCCCGGGTCAGCAAGGTGGCGCTCAGGCCAGTGCGGGCGAGGTTCTCCGTCACGCGGATCATGCGCGGCGCGGAATCGTCGACCGCCGTCACCACGGCTCCCGCCGCTGCAATCTGCATCGTCTTGCCACCCGGGGCGGCGCAGAGGTCCAGCACCGCCTCGCCCGGTTGCGGGGCGAGAACGCGCACGGGGATCGCAGCAGCGGCGTCCTGCACCCACCAGTCGCCCTCCGCGAACCCCGGCATGGCCGACACCTGCCCGGCGTCCGCCACCCGCACCGAGCCACTCGGCAAAAGCACGCCGCCCACGGCCTCCGCCAGAGCCTTCGGATCGCCCTTGGCCGTCAGATCCAGAGGCGCGCCCGCCAGATGCGCCGCCTCCATCGCGGCCATCGCCTCGGCACCCCAGGCTTCCACCAGCGGCCCACGCAGCCACTTCGGCAGGCGCGGGGCGCGCAGGGCCTCCCAGGCGGCGGGGCCGTCGGCGGCAACCTTGCGCAGCACGGCGTTCACCAGCCCCTTCAGATGGCTAAGTGTGCGGTGCTGCGACACCAGCGTGACCATCGCATTGACCACCCCATGCGCAGCACCACCCTGACAAAGCTCCACCGTGCCCACGCGCAAGACGTTCTGCACTGTCAGGGGCGGCGACTTCTTGAGGTGTTTCTGGAGCAGCCGGTCCGCGCGTTCCATCCCCCGCAGCGTCTCGTTGGCCAGACGCTGCGCCCGGGCGCGATCATCCGGAGGTAGTTTGTCCAGGGCACCGCCCGCCAGCAGGTCGGACATCAGGCGCGGTTCCTCGCCGAGGATCTGGTCGAGCAGCCAGACGGCGCTCCTGCGGGCCTGAACGCCTGTGTCTGCCATGGAAATGCTTTCTGTCTGGGACGGGTCCGGGTTGTCTGGATCAAGCGGCGGCGTATATCAAGGGAAACGCCGCCTCAAGAGGACACCATGCCAGATCCACGCCCCGCACCGACCCCTTCTCCCGACCTTCCCCCGCAGCCGAATCCAGCGCCGCGTCCGGTTCCGGACACCCCGGGACAACCGACACCGCCCCCGGCTCCGGACCTGCCCAACAACCCCAGCCCTGTGGCGCAGGGCCTGCCCGCAGCCGCCGTGCGCGCCTTGGCCGAAGCAGAAGAACGCCGCCACATCGCCGAGGCGCTGGACCTGCCGCCGGAGATCGGGGGGCGCGACGGACCTGAACCGGTCCGTTATGGCGATTGGGAAAAGAAGGGCATCGCAGTCGATTTCTGACCGGGCAGGCTCTTGCAAGAGCCTGCGCAATTTCCTTGGAAGGAAATTGTCACCGCGCTCAACGCAGGGTGAACTTCGCCGAATCGCCGGTGCCCTTGTCCGAGGTAATGCGCACGGTCTGCCCGTCCGCCTCGACCGACTGGCAGTTATAGCCCAGATCGTCGCCACCCCATTCGATGCTGCGGCAGAGATAGCCGTTTTCCCACGTCCAGTTGCCCGTTACCTTCCAGGCCGCCCCCGTCCCCGAAATCCTGCCGTCCGGCGTGACCTGCAGGTTCACCAGTGGGCGGGTCAGCGATCTGCCCGAGATCAACGTGACGAAGGCGTCGCGCGTCTTGATCTGCTGGAAATCCGCGAAAGCGGGCGTGGCAAGGGTGATACTGGCGGCTGCGGCAAAAACGGCTAGGCGGAGCATGAGGCAAATTCCTTCTCAGAACATGCCCTAGATACGAAACAACTGCGCGATTGGTTTCAAAATACCCCCAGGCTCCGTTCAGCCTCGGTCGTTCAACCCCAGCACATCCAGCATGTCGTATTGCCCCGGTTCCCGCCCCTGCCCCCAAAGGGCGGCCTTGAGCGCCCCGCGCGCAAAGACCGTGCGGTCGGTGGCGATGTGGCGCAGCACGATGCGCTCTCCGGGGGCCGCGAACATCACGTCGTGTTCGCCCACGATGTCACCGCCCCGGATGGCCGCAAACCCGATATCCCCCCGCCTGCGCGCGCCGGTCATCCCGTCGCGGCCCCGGTCCGATACCTCCGACAGCTTGACGCCTCGGCCCTCCGCCGCCGCTTCGCCCAGCATCAGTGCGGTGCCTGACGGCGCATCGACCTTGTGGTGGTGATGCGCCTCCACGATCTCGATGTCGAAATCGCTGTCGAGAGCCGCCGCCACACGGCGCGTCAGCACCGTCAGCAGGTTCACGCCAAGGCTCATGTTGCCCGCCCGCACGATCACCGCGTGACGTGAGGCAGGCTCCAGCGCCGCGATGTCGTCCTCGCTCATGCCCGTGGTGCCGATCACATGCACCGCGCGGGCCTGTGCGGCCAGCGCCGCGAACTCCAGCGTCGCGGCGGGGGCCGTGAAGTCGAGGATGCCTTGCGCGGGCGCAATGGCCTCCAGCGGGTCGTCCGTCACGATCACGCCCAGCGCCGCGCCGCCCATGGCGATCCCGACGTCCTGACCGATCCACGCGTGTCCTGCGCGCTCCACCGCGCCCACAAGGCGCAAGCCATCGTGCGCGCAGACCTGCGAGATCAGCATCCGGCCCATGCGCCCCGAGGCGCCCATCACGGCCATGCCGGGTGTTTCGATCATCTGTCCTGCCTCCGCGTCGCTTCGGCCTTGGTGTAGCCTGCCCGCGCCCGCTTGGCAAAGCCCCGGCAAGCGATTAGATGGAGGCCCATGGGCAAGAACAAATTCACCGAAGGGCAAGGCCCCTCGCAACGCCAGCTCCGCGTCGGCGAGACCATTCGCCGGGCGCTGTCGGATGTGCTGGCGCGGGGCGATGTGCATGACCCCGAACTGAACCGTCTGTCGATCACCGTGGGCGAGGTACGCACCTCCCCCGATCTCAAGATCGCCACCGCCTATGTGCTGCCGCTGGGCGGAGAGGGCAAGGACGAGGTGCTCAAACTGCTTGCGCGCAACAAAGGCGAGCTGCGGCGGCAGGTCTCCAGGAAACTGACACTGAAGTTCGCACCCGACCTGCGGTTCCAGCTGGACCAGACCTTCGACCAGATGGACGAGACCCGCCGCATGCTGTCGCAGGACGCCGTGCGGCGCGACGCCGACGCGCCAGACCGCGAGGATGACGAGGACGGCACGGCATGAGGGGCGCGGTTCTTGGCATCCTTCTGACGCTATTCGCCCTGCCCGCCGGGGCGACCACCTGCCGCAACGAGAGTTTTAATGGCAAGAGCTTTGCCGTCTGCGAGGTCGATCTGACCCGCGAAAGCCTGCAACTTTTCCTCAATGACGACAACGGCAAGGTCTTTGGCTATTTCGGCAGCCTCGACAGCGCGCTGCGCGCGACCGGCAGGCATCTCGGCTTTGCCATGAACGCCGGCATGTACCACGAAGACCGCGCACCTGTGGGCTACTACCTCGAGAACGGGCGCGAGCTTCAGGGAGTGGTCAGCAGCAAGGGCCCCGGCAACTTCGGCCTCTTGCCAAACGGCGTGCTCTGCCTGCGCAAGGGCCGCGCGGACGTGATCGAAACGATGACCTTTTTGCGCAAGGCGCCAAAGTGCCGGTCGGCCACCCAGTCCGGCCCGATGCTGGTGATCGACGGCAAGCTGCATCCGCGCTTTCTCAAGGGCGGCTCTTCGCGCTACATCCGCAACGGGGTGGGCACCTCGGCCGACGGCAGGCGCGCGACCTTCGTCATCTCCAACGAGGTGGTGAACTTCCACGAATTCGCCAGCTTCTTCCGTGACCGCCTGCAGCTGCGCAACGCACTTTACTTCGACGGCAACGTATCCCGCCTGCGCGCGCCCGATCTGGGCCGCGACGACGCGGGTTTCGGCGCGCTGGGCCCGATCATCGGCGTGGTCGAACCCGGCGAATAGAGCGGTTTCTGCCGTCAGGGTCTGGGCAGGCGTCCCGCCACCTTGTAAGGACCGCCCCTTGAAGCGGCAAAAGGACGGATCATGGCGCGCAAACGCAAGGGACGGGACATTTCGGGATGGCTGGTGGTGGACAAACCCGCCGGGCCGACCTCCACCGCCATCGTGAACAAGGTACGCTGGGCCTTCGATGCCAAGAAAGCCGGGCATGCGGGCACCCTTGACCCGGATGCGACGGGTGTTCTGGCAATCGCTCTCGGCGAGGCGACCAAGACCGTTCCCTATATCACCGACGCGCTCAAGGCATATGCCTTTACCGTGCGTCTGGGGATTGCCACCAATACCGACGATGCGGAGGGAGAGGTCATCGCCACCTCCGACCAGCGACCCGATGATGCGGCCATCAAGGCGGCGCTCGGGGCCTTCGTGGGCGATATCCAGCAGGTGCCGCCTCAGTTCTCCGCCGTCAAGGTCGACGGCGAGCGCGCCTACAAGCTGGCCCGCGAGGGCGAGGAGATGGACCTCGCCGCCCGCGACCTCTGGGTCGAGAGCCTGCTGCTGACCGACCGGCCCGATGCTGACCACGTCACGCTGGAAATGGTCTGCGGCAAGGGCGGATATGTGCGCTCCATCGCCCGCGATCTGGGGCAGACGCTGGGCTGTCTGGGGCACGTCCGCGAGCTGCGCCGCCTCTGGTCGGGGCCGTTCGACGCGGCCGACGGCCTGACCCTTGACCGGATCGAAGCGCTGGCCCGGACGCCGGAGCTTGATGCCCATCTGCTGCCGCTGGAAAAGGGACTTGCGGACCTGCCCGAAGTCCGCGCCACAGACGAGGGCGCCGTGCGCCTGCGCAACGGCAATCCCGGCATGGTGATCGCCTCCGGTATCGAATACGGCGACGAGTGCTGGGCCTCCCATCAGGGCCGTGCCGTGGCCGTGGGGCGGTACAAGGCGGGGGAGATGCACCCCTCGCGGGTGTTCAACTGACGTGAGCATTCCGGCCGCGATCACAAGGCGTCACCGGGCAGACGGAGTGCGTTCGCAAGCCGTTTATTCTCGCTGCGACACCTACCGCTACAGCCTTGAGCGTTGCTGGGACGCGGCGCGGGGGCGGCTGCTCTTCGTGATGCTCAACCCCTCGACGGCAAGCGAGGCCCAGAACGACCCCACGGTGGAGCGCTGCGAGCGGCGCGCGCGTCAGATGGAATTCGGGGCCTTCGAGGTGACGAACCTTTTCGCCTTTCGTGCGACCGTGCCGCGCGACATGCGCGCGGCGGCCGACCCGGTCGGTCCGGGCAACGACGCGGCCATCCTGCAGGCTGCGTCCCGCGCGGACCGGATCATTGCCGCCTGGGGGGTTCACGGCGCGCATCTGGACCGGGGGGCACAGGTGGCGGCCCTGCTGCGCGGCTGCGCCAGACCCCTGTTTCACCTCGGCCTCACCCTAGCGGGTCATCCCCGCCATCCTCTCTATCTGCCCTATGCAAAGCAGCCGGAGGCATGGCCGCGCTGAGTCTGCACCTTAGCGGATGGTTAACCATTTTAACTGAAAACGTTGGAAAGTTCGGGCCGTTTCGGGCATATGGACGCGCGGGGCCAGGGGTTGTTGAGACCCGGTAATCTTGGGCGGGATCAGTGCATGTTGTGGTTGGCGGGATTGATGGGTTTGATGGCGGTCAGTGCCGTGGCCTATGTCGACCTGGGTGCGATTGAGGCCGAAGATGATGCACCGGACGCCACCGAAGACAGCACGCATACCGTGGGCGACATCCTGTCCGGCACCTCGGGCGACGATGTGCTGGAGGGTGGTGACGGCGATGACCAGATCGGCGGCTATGCGGGCGATGACAGCATCGGCGGGGGTGTCGGCGACGACGACATGTACGGCGCCGCAGGCAACGATACGGTCTCCGGCAGCGCGGGCAACGACAGCATCAACGGCGACGATGGTGACGACGACCTTTATGGCGACGATGGTGACGACAGCCTGATGGGCCACAACGACGATGACTTCATCTTTGGCAACGATGGTGACGATTCCCTTCAGGGCTCTGCCGGGGACGATCAGCTATACGGCGGCGCGGGCGACGATGCCCTGCAAGGCGGGCTCGACGACGATGCGTTGACGGGCGGCGCCGGGGCGGACAGGCTCTTTGGCGGCTGGGGTGACGATACGCTGAACGGGATAGAGGACGCCGCCGGCAAGGCGGGGATTAACGACACCGATGAGGGCGATTATCTGAATGGCGGTGGCGGCGACGACGTGATTCTGTCGGGTCAGGACGATACCGTCACAGCGGGCGAGGGCATCGACGCGATCATCATGGGCGACTGGATCACCGAAGGACACGCCAGCACCATCATGGATTTCGAGCCCGAGGACGACAGCTTGCTCTTTGTCTGGGACGACAGCGCCGAAGGCTCCGAAGCGCCCGAGATCGATATCCTCCAGGACCCGGAGAACAGCGGCGCGTTGCAGGTCTGGATGGACGGCATCGTGGTGGCGCAGGTCGCGGGCAACATGGCGCTGCACACTGCCGATATCTCGCTGATCCCGCTCAGTTCCGCCTTCAGCGCGGGTCTGCTGCGCGCCTGACGCGCCGTGCCGACATGGCACGGACATTTAGCCTTTGCCATTCCTCCCTTATTTTCCTATACGCGCCCATCGCCCGATGATTCCGGTTATCGGGCGTGTTCTCCATGGGCCTGAGCTGGACGACATCCCGGCCTGCGCCATAACGCCAACCTTTTGAAAAGGAGCCCCCGATGTCGATTACAGTCGAAGAAAAAGCCAAGGTCATGAAGGAATATGCAACCAAGGAAGGCGACACCGGGTCGCCCGAGGTTCAGGTTGCGATCCTCAGCTCGCGCATCGCGACGCTGACGGAGCACTTCAAGACCCACAAGAAAGACAACCACGGCCGCCGCGGCCTTCTGGTGATGGTCGCCACCCGCCGCAAGCTTCTTGACTACGTCAAGAAGAAGGACGAGGCCCGTTACCAGTCCTTGATCCAGCGCCTGGGTCTGCGCCGCTAAGCGCACCTGCCCGCGCCATTCCAGCCAAACCGCTCCCCGGCCTCCGGGGGGCGGTTTTTCGTTGTGGGGGACGGACGACGGATAGCGATTGCCAAGATCGGCTGCCCCGCGGCATGGTTCTCAGATCCAAGCCCCGCGAGAGGCAATCCATGGCGCAACTCATCGTCCCATCACAGGCACAGGGTGGGGTCATCGTCTGTGACGAAGGTCTCAGCTTCTGGGGCGGTGTCGACCCCAAGTCCGGAAGGGTGATCGACGCCCGCCACAGCCAGGTCGGCACGGACCTTGCCGGCAAGGTGGTGCTGATGCCCACCAGTCGCGGTTCCTGCTCCGGCAGCGGCGTGCTGCTGGACCTCGCGCTCAGTGGCATGGCGCCTGCCGCGTTGGTCTTTCGGGAGGCGGAGGACATTCTCACCCTGGGCGCGTTGATCGCCGCCGAGATGTTCAACCGCCCGCTCGCCGTTCTGCGGCTCGGCGCGGATGACTATGCCCTGCTGGCGAAGGCGAAGGAAGCAGAGGTCGACGGCACGACCCTGCGCGCGCACGGCTGGACAAGGCATCTCGCCCCTTTGGGCACCGATATCCTCGCTCTGACCCTGCAGGACCGGGAAATGCTTGACGGGACCAAGGGCCGCCCCGTCCAACTTGCCATGCGGATGCTCTGCCGGATGGCTGCCGCACAGGGCGCGCAGGCGCTCACGGATGTCACGCGCGCCCATATCGACGGCTGCATCTACGCCCACCCTGCCAACCTGATCTTTGCGCAGGAAATGGCGGCAATGGGGGCAAGGGTGCGGGTGCCGACCACGATCAACGCGATCTCCGTCGACCGCGACAACTGGCAACGTCAGGGTGTGCCGCCCGTCTTCGGAAACCCTGCGGCGCAACTGGCGGATGCTTATGTCACTATGGGGGCGCAGCCGACCTTCACCTGTGCGCCCTACCTGCTGGAGGACGCCCCCGCGCAGGGCGAAGATATCGGATGGTCGGAATCCAACGCCGTCATCTATGCCAATTCCGTACTGGGCGCGCGAACCGTGAAACATCCCGACTACCTCGACCTTTTCATTGCCATCACGGGGCGGGCGCCGCTGTCCGGGGTCTATCTGCCCGAAGAACGCCGCGCGCGCCGGGTTGTCGAAGTCGACCTGCCCGAAGGGGCCGACGACGCGCTCTGGCCCATGCTGGGCTGGCTGGTGGGCAGGGCATCGCCCGACCGCATTCCCCTGCTGACGGGGCTGGAGCGGGCAAGTCCCGATGCAGATGCACTCAAGGCGGTCTGCGCAGCTTTCGGCACGACCTCCGCCGCGCCCATGCTGCACATGTCGGGCATCACGCCCGAGTGCCATCTGCCCCCCGCTTCGGGCGCGGACCGCCTGAGGATCGGACGATCCGACTTTGCCGATGCCTGGTCGGTCTTCAACGGCGGACCAGAGCAGGTGGATCTTGTGGCGCTTGGCAGCCCACATTTCTCGCTTGCCGAAACGCGCCGGTTCGCCGCCCTGATGCGCGGCCGACAGCGCCATGCCCACACAGAGGTCATCGTGACGCTGGGCCGGGGTGTGCTTCAGACAGCGCGGGCCGAAGGCCTGATCGCGGTGCTGCAAGCCGCTGGCGTGCAGGTCTATCCCGACATCTGCTTGTGCTCGATCACCGAACCGCTGTTTCCCCCAACGGCCCGCACCCTGATGACGAACTCCGGCAAATACGCCCACTATGCCCCCGGCCTGTCGGGCCGCGCGGTGCGCTTCGGCAGCCTCGCCCAATGCGCCGATACCGCCGTCAGCGGCAAGGCCCCAGGCGCTCCAGCCTGGCTTGCCACTCCCTGAGCCTGCCGCCCTTGATCGACGCAGGGGCCGCGACAACCCTTCCCTTCCCATCTTCGTCAATCTGCTGTATGCCCCGCCAATCTGAAAGCCGGCGCCCGGACTCCAGCGCCCGACAAAGAAGATACCGGAGTCAGGGGCAATACGGCCCCTATGCAAAGGCCCGCGGGCCAACACAGGAAATGTAGATGTTCAACGTAACGACAAAATCAATGCAGTGGGGCGAAGAGACGCTGACACTGGAAACCGGCAAGGTTGCCCGTCAGGCCGACGGCTCCGTCATTGCCACGCTGGGCGAAACCAGCGTCATGGCCAACGTGACCTTCGCACGGCAGCAGAAGCCGGGCCAGGATTTCTTCCCCCTGACCGTACACTATCAGGAAAAATACTATGCCGCCGGCAAGGTGCCAGGTGGCTTCTTCAAGCGCGAGGCGCGTCCGACAGAGAAAGAGACGCTGACCGCACGCCTGATCGACCGTCCGATCCGCCCGCTGTTCGTCCCCGGCTTCAAGAACGAAGTTCTGGTGATGTGCACGGTGCTGAGCCATGACCTCGTCAACGACCCCGACATGGTCGCGATGATCGCGGCCTCCGCCGCGCTGACGATCTCCGGCGCGCCGTTCATGGGCCCGATCGCCTGCTGCCGCGTCGGCTTCGAGGGCGGCAACTATGTCCTGAACCCGACCGTCGACGACATGCAGGACCTGCGCCTGAACCCCGACCAGCGCCTCGACCTCGTCGTCGCCGGGACCAAGGAAGCGGTCATGATGGTCGAATCCGAAGCCTACGAGCTGACGGAAGAGGAAATGCTGGGTGCGGTGAAGTTCGCCCACGAGCAGATCCAGCCGGTGATCGATCTGATCATCGACCTGGCCGAGGACACCGCGAAGGAGCCCTTCGACTTCCAGCCGGTCGACTATTCGGACCTCTCCGCCGCCGTGAAGAAAGCGGGCGAAAAGGAAATGCGCGCCGCCTTCGCGATTGCCGACAAGCAGGAGCGGACCACAGCGGTTTCCGCCGCCCGCGATACGATCAAGGCGAGCCTGACCGAAGAGCAGCTTGGCGATGCGAACCTCGGCTCCGCCCTGAAGAAGCTCGAAGCCTCCATCCTGCGCGGCGACGTCGTGAAGACCGGCAAGCGCATCGACGGTCGCAAGACGGACGAAATCCGCGACATTGTGGCCGAAACGGGCATCCTGCCCCGCACGCACGGTTCCGCGCTCTTCACCCGTGGTGAAACGCAGGGCCTCGTCGTGACCACGCTCGGCACCGGCGACGACGAGCAGTTCATCGACGCGCTGCACGGCAACTTCAAATCCAACTTCCTGCTGCACTACAACTTCCCCCCCTACTCGGTGGGTGAAGTCGGTCGCGTGTCCGGCCCCGGCCGTCGCGAGATCGGCCACGGCAAGCTCGCATGGCGCGCGCTGCAGGCGGTTCTGCCGCCCTCGACCGATTTCCCCTACACCATTCGCGTGGTGTCCGAGATCACCGAATCCAACGGCTCGTCCTCCATGGCCTCCGTCTGCGGTGGTTCGCTCTCGATGATGGACGCGGGCGTCCCGCTCAAGTCCGCCGTCGCCGGTGTGGCCATGGGCCTGATCCTCGAAGAGGACGGCTCCTACGCGATCCTGTCGGACATCCTGGGTGACGAAGACCACCTCGGCGACATGGACTTCAAGGTGGCAGGCACCGAGAACGGCATCACCTCGCTCCAGATGGACATCAAGATCGCGGGCATCACGCCCGAGATCATGGAAAAGGCTCTGGCGCAGGCCAAGACGGGCCGGATCCACATCCTCGGCGAGATGAACAAGGCGCTTTCGGGTGCCGGTGAATTCTCCGAGCACGCGCCGCGCATCGAGACGATGCAGATCCCCACGGACAAGATCCGGGAAGTCATCGGGTCGGGCGGCAAGGTCATCCGCGAGATCGTGGAAGTCTCCGGTGCCAAGGTCGACATCAACGACGAAGGCATCATCAAGATCGCCTCGCCCAATGGCGATTCGATCAAGAAGGCTTACGACATGATCTGGTCGATCGTGGCGGAGCCGGAAGAGGGCGCGATCTACACCGGGACGGTCGTCAAGATCGTGGACTTCGGTGCATTCGTGAACTTCTTCGGCAAGCGCGACGGTCTGGTCCACGTGTCCCAGATCGAAAACCGCCGCCTGAACCACCCTTCCGACGTTTTGAAGGAAGGCCAGGAAGTGAAAGTGAAGCTTCTGGGCTTCGACGATCGCGGCAAGGTCCGCCTGTCGATGAAGATGGTCGATCAGGAAACCGGCGAAGAAATGAAGAAAGAGGAAACGGCAGACGAGTGATCTGACGTTTTCGCTTGCAACACGAGGCCCCGGCGGAAACGCCGGGGCCTTTTGCTTTGCCGAGCCCTTATGACCCTGCGGGATAGACGCGGCTTTTCGACTTGCCCGAATGTCGCTATTGACCGCCAATGCAGTCCTTCATCATCCACATGCCCTCCAGCATCGCCCGCCGCCCCAACGCGGAGCGGCTGCTGCAAATCCTTCCGGACGCGCGGCTGGTCGATGCCGTTGATGGCCGCGATCCTGTCCATAGCGCCGGTGTGCCGGTGCTGCAGGGCATCCACCTGTCCCCACCCTATCCCTTCGGCCTGCTGGCGGGCGAGATCGGCTGTTTCCTCAGCCATCGCAAGTGCTGGCAGTCCATCGCCGACGGCACGGACGACTACGCGCTTGTTGCAGAGGACGATCTGGCCCTCGACCCTGACCGCTGGCGCGATGTGATGACCCTGATCGAGGCGCATGCCACGGCGCAGAGCTTCATCCGCCTGCCTGCGAAAAACCGCGAACGCGCTTTGACGGTGCAGGGGCACTCCGGACCCGCACGGCTTTTTCTGCCACGCGTCATCGGGTTGCAGACGATCTGTCAGGTCGTGGGGCGCGAGGCGGCGCGGCGGCTGCTGACGGCGTCCGGGATCATCGACCGGCCCGTCGACAGCTTCCTTCAGATGCACTGGGTGACGGGGCAGCGCATCCAGACGATCCTGCCGAACGGCGTCACCGAGCGCACGGCAGAGACAGGCGGATCGACCATCCAGATCAAGCCCCGCACCAGCGGCAAGCTGATGCGGGAGCTACGGCGCGCGATGTACCGCGCGCAGGTCAGGCGACGGCCCCAGAAAGTCTAGGCGGGTGCCTTGGTCGTGCGCAGGTAGGGCAACACGGTCTTGAACTCGCCGAACTTCGCCTTCGCATCCGCGTCCGACAGGGTCGCGGGGATGATCACGTCATCGCCCACGTTCCAGTTGGCGGGCGTCGCCACACCCTTGCCGGTCGTGGTCTGCAAGCCGTCGAGCGCGCGCAGCACCTCGGCAAAGTTGCGGCCCACGGTCATCGGATAGGTCATCGACAGCTTCAGCTTCTTGTCCGGCCCGATGATGAAGACCGACCGCACGGTCGCCGAGTCGGCAGGGGTGCGTCCGTCCGGCAGGTAAGCCTCGGCAGGGAGCATGTCGAAGGCCTTGGAAACTTCGAGCCCCGCATCCGCGATGATCGGGAAGCCCGCCTTGGTGCCCGCTACTTTTTCGATGTCGGCCTTCCACTTCTTGTGGTCCTCGACACCGTCGACGCTGACGCCGATCACCTTGGTGCCGCGCTTCTCCCACTCGGCCGAAAGCTGTGCCACTGCCCCGAATTCGGTGGTGCAGACCGGCGTGAAATCCTTGGGGTGCGAGAACAGGATCGCCCAGTGATCGCCGATGAACTCGTGCAGCGAAAAAGAGCCCTGATCGGTCTCGACCTTCAGATCGGGAACGGTGTCGTTGATGCGCAAACCCATGTCGTCCTCCTTGGGGTGGTGATGTGTGTTTCATAGGTAGTATCAATCTGCCGGGGTTACATCCCCTTGCGGCGCTTCCGGGGCAGTGACACAGTGGCGCCCAATCGGCAGGGGCCGTACGAGCCCCGGATGACTTGAGGAGTTTTGCCATGCTGGAGAAGCGTGAATTCTATATCAACGGCGAGTGGGTCGCCCCCGTCAAGACAAACGATCACAACGTGATCGACCCCTCCACCGAGGAACCCTGCGCGGTAATCTCTCTCGGCGGTCAGGAAGACACGGACAAGGCCGTTGCCGCCGCCAAGGCCGCGCTGCCCGGCTGGATGGCGACCCCTCCGACAGAGCGCATCGCGCTGCTGGAGAAACTGCTGGAGGTTTACACCGCCCGCGGGGAAGACCTTGCAAAGGCGATGAGCACCGAAATGGGCGCGCCGATCGAGATGTCCCGGTCGAGCCAGGTGGGTGCCGGCACATGGCACCTGAGCAACTTCATCAAGGCCGCCAAGGAGTTCGAATTCGAGCGTCCGCTGGGCGATCACGCCCCGAACGACCGCATCATCCGCGAGGCCGTCGGTGTGGCAGCACTTATAACGCCGTGGAACTGGCCGATGAACCAGATCACGCTCAAGGTCGGTGCCGCCGTCGTGGCGGGCTGCACCATGGTGCTGAAGCCCTCCGAGGAAAGCCCGATAGACGCGATGATCTTCGCCGAGCTGATGCACGAAGCCGGCTTCCCCAAGGGTGTCTTCAACCTCGTCAACGGTGACGGCGCAGGCGTCGGCAGCCAGCTTTCGGCGCATGAGGACGTCGACATGGTCAGCTTCACCGGCTCGACCCGCGCGGGCACCGCGATCTCCAAGAACGCGGCGGACACGCTCAAGAAGGTCCACCTGGAGCTCGGGGGCAAAGGTGCGAACATCATCTTCGCGGACGCCGACGACAAGGCGGTCAAGCGCGGCGTGATGCACATGATGCAGAACACCGGCCAATCCTGCAACGCACCCAGCCGGATGCTGGTGCAGTCCGAGATCTACGACAAGACGGTTCAGGAAGCCGGCGAGGTTGCCAGCAAGGTCACGGTCGGTCCAGCATCGGACGAAGGTCGGCACATCGGCCCGGTCGTCAACGAGGTCCAGTGGGGCAAGATCCAGGACCTGATCCAGAAGGGCATCGACGAAGGCGCGCGGCTGGTTGCGGGTGGAACGGGACGGCCCGACGGGCTGAACCGGGGTTTCTTCGTCAAGCCCACGGTCTTCGCGGACGTGACGCCCGACATGACCATCGCGCGCGAGGAGATCTTCGGCCCGGTGCTGTCGATCATGAAGTTCGACACAGAAGAACAGGCCATCGAGATCGCGAACGACACGGTCTATGGTCTCACGAACTACGTCCAGAGCAGCGACGGTGAGCGCCGCAACCGCCTGGCGCGCCAGTTGCGGTCGGGCATGGTCGAGATGAACGGCCAGGGCCGCGCCGCGGGCTCTCCCTTCGGCGGGATGAAGCGCTCCGGTAACGGGCGCGAGGGTGGTCTGTACGGGATCGAGGATTTCACCGAGATCAAGGCTGTGTCGGGTTGGGCTGCAGAATAAGCATTCTCGGCTGACAGCGTCTGGAAAGGGCTGCCTCAAGGCGGCCCTTTTTCTTTGGCACCTGTACCCGTTGAGAGTGCGGGACCCTCCGGGGGGAGGTTTATCTGGCAAGATGAAGACGGAACGTGTTCCACCCCGCCTTGGTCGCATTTTACCCAAGGCGGGGCTTCACCTTGCATATGGCTCAACTCTCCAGTCTGCCATACGAGACCAAGGGTAACGTTTCAGCGTTAAGCGGCAGTTAACGCGCGACCTGTTCCCAGCTTCATCTTGCCAGATAAACCTCCACGGGGGTCTGGGGGTGTGAAACCCCCAGTGCCGACGTCAGATCAAACCACCTTGCGCCGCCATTCTTCCCAGATGAACGGATACTCCCAGACACAGTCGTGCGTTCGTGCCAATTCTGCCCGGATGACATCCCTTTGCCCAACCTGCGCCGCTGAATAGCGATGGAACTGCACTGTCAGCCGGTCTATGCGCTCCATCAGACCTGCCTCGATCAGGGCGGGCAGCAGATCGTACTCGCCGCCTTCGATGTTCATTTTCACGACCGCGACATCGTCCAGGCCAAGCTCCTTGAACACCTGTCCCACCGGGCGCACTTCTCCGCTCACCGTGGCCACGGAGGCCACCAGCGCGGAGGACGCATTCTCGTCGTCCGAAAGGTCCAGCGTTCCCGCCGCCGCCCCCATGGCATATCCGTGGATGTGCACGTCGCTGCGCCCTGCGAAACGATCCGTCAAGTGACCCACGAACCTCGGATGCGGTTCGAACACATGGACAGTCACGCCGTAAAGCGCCGTCATCCGCTCCGCCCAGTCCCCCCGATAGCCGCCGACATCGAGCACCACGTCGCCCGGTTTCAGGCCCTCGTATCGCTCCGGAGTCCCGCGACCGTGGGCCGCGCGAAAGGCCCGGACTTCGCGCTTGCGGGCCCGGAAGGTCGGGTCGCTCATCAGTTTCCACAGTTTGTGCAACTCGCTGGCGACTGTCATGATGGTTCCTTGTGGTCTGTGACGGACTTCGCGATTACCCTACAAGTCCCTGACGCAAACCGAAAGACAACCGTGATCTACACCCGCCTGCATGGCTTTCTCGGCAACCAGATGTTCCAGTACGCCGCCGCCGCCGGGCTGGCGGCGCGGCTGGGGGTGGACGTGGCGCTCGATGCGCGTCGCGCGCGGGCGAAGGGACAGGGAGATCTCAGGGATGTCTTCGACCTGCCCGTGGTCGAACCGGCGCACCTGCCTCCCGATCAGGACAGGCAGCGACTAGGCTACCTGCTCTGGCGGCTTGTCGGCAACCAACCGAAGCTGCGGCGGGAGAACAACCTGGGCTACGATCCCGCGATCCGCACCTGGGGGGACGAGACCTATCTCCACGGCTACTGGCAGAGCGACCTCTACTTCGACCATATCGAGGATCACCTGCGGGAAGTCTTCGTCATGACCCCGCCCATGTCGCCCGAGAACGCCGAAATGGCGGTGCGGATCGCCGCCGTCCCTTCCCTCGCGCTGCATGTGCGGCGGGGAGACTACGTGGCCCTCGGCGCCACGGCGGTCTGCGATCAGGCCTATTACGACGCGGCACTTGCGGCGGTGACGAAAGGGCTGTCCGAAACCCCCACGGTCTTTGTCTTTTCCGACGATCCGGGCTGGGCGCGGGACAATCTTTCCGTGCCTTTCGAGAAGGTCGTGGTCGATTTGAACGGGCGCGAGACGGCGCACGAGGACATGCGGTTGATGTCGCTCTGCCAGCATAACGTGATTGCCAATTCGACCTTCAGCTGGTGGTCCGCCTGGCTCAATCGCAACCCGTCCAAGCGCGTCGCCGCACCGGCGAAGTGGTTCGCGAACGCGCATCAGAAGAACCCGGATATTCTGCCCAAGGATTGGATCGCAATCTAGAAGGGCGCCGCACTGCGGACCTTGGTGGAGCGTCCCCCTTGCGGATGATTGAACCGCAGCTCTTCGGAATGCAGCATCAGGCGGGGGAAATCGCGCGCAGGGCCTTCCGCATAGAACGGATCGCCCAGAATGGGATGGCCCAGCGACAGCATGTGCACGCGCAACTGGTGGCTGCGCCCGGTCCTGGGGTGCAGGCGGACCCGCGCAGTATCGCCCTCGTCCTTGATCACGCGCCAGTCGGTCTGCGCTGCGCGCCCGTTCTCGAAGTCCACCATCTGGCGCGGGCGGTTGGGCCAGTCCACGATCAGCGGCAGGTCCACCGTGCCGGATTTCTCCGCTGGAACGCCCCAGACCCGCGCGACGTAGGTCTTGCGCGTCATGCGTTTCTCGAACTGCAACCCGAGGTGGCGCTGTGCGTGAGGCGTCAGGGCAAAGATCATCACGCCGGAGGTATCCCTGTCCAGCCGATGCACCAGCAGCGCGTCGGCAAAGGCCGCCTGCACCCGCGCCAGCAAGCAGTCGGTCAGGTGATCGCCCTTGCCGGGCACGCTCAGCAGGCCCGCGGGTTTGTCCACCAGCAGCACCTCGGCGTCTTCGTGCAGGATCACCAGAGGATCCTGCGGTGGGGCATATTCCGTTTCCATGTCGGTCCGTCCCAGATGTAGGGTGGGTTTTCAACCCACCTTGCGCCGGAGACCGCCATGCACGACACGATAAAACAAATGATGCAGGTCATCGCCAAGGGCGACGCCCCGGCCATCGCGCCCTTGCTGGCGACCGATGTCCGCTTCCTGCCGCCGACCTACTGGAAGACCTGGACAGGCCGCGATGCCGTGGCCGCCGTCTTGGGGCACGTGGGGCAGGTCTTCACCGACTTCAGCTACCGCCGCGTCATGGGGGAGGGCAATGACTGGGCGCTGGAGTTCCAGTGCAGGATCGGGGAATTCGCCGCCGTCGGGGTGGACCTCATCACGCTGAACGACGACGGATTGATCTCCACCTTCGAGGTCGTCATGCGCCCGCACAAGTCCATCGGCGCGCTGCGCGAGGCGATGAACGCGCGCGTGATGAAGGACCCTGCCTTCCTGAAGTTCAAGGACGCGCTCACGTAGGCCGGGGTTTACCCCGGCACCTGCCCCATCCGCGCCGCCCGCATCTGGCGCAGCATCGACCACGAATAGATCACCAGCGCGGTCCAGATCATCGGAAAGGCGATCATCCGCGCGCGTCCGAAGGGTTCGTCGAAGACGAAGACCGCCGTGATGAAGATCATCGTCGGCGCGATATATTGCAGGATGCCGATGGTCGAAAGCCGCAAGAGCTTGGCCCCGTTGGCGTAGACGATGAGCGGCACCGCCGTCACCGCGCCGCAGCCGACCAGAAGCCAGGTGTCGCTGGAAACACCCACCGCGAAGTGGGATTGCCCCGTCGCCACAAGGTAGGCCACGTAACCGAGCGCCGGAAGCAAGAGGATCAGCACCTCCAGCAGGAAACCCTGATTTGGACCGATGGGCAGGCTCTTCTTGGCCAGCGCATAGAACCCCCAGCTCAGCATCAGCCCGAGCGCTGCCCAGGGCATCCGGCCCCCTTCGACGGCGAGCACCAGCACGGCGACCGCTGCGAGCACGACGGCCACCAGTTGCGCGCGGCTGGGGCGTTCGCCCAGCAGGACCGCACCGAGGAAAATGCTGAAAAGCGGGTTTATGTAATATCCCAGTGCCGCATCCAGCGCGTGGCCGGAGTTCACCGCCCAAACGTAGATGCACCAGTTCACCGTGATCAGTGCCGCCGTGACGCAGGCCATCGCCATCGTGCGCGGGTTGCGCAGTGCATCGCGCAGGTCGGACATCCGGCGCAGCGCGATCAGTAGTGCTGCCGCGACGGGTACGGACCAGATGATGCGGTGCGCTACGATCTCTGCCGCGCCGATGTGGGAAAGCAGCTTCATGTAGAGCGGCAGGAACCCCCAGAGCAGGTAGGCGGAGATGGCGAAGGCGAGGCCCGCCGGGGTGTCCTCGTTGGTCTTGGGCGTCAGGCTGTCGGGGGTGCGCATGGGGTCTCCTCGTGCCCCCGTGCGTAACGCCGCTTTTCCCGGTCCGCCAGCGCTAAACCTTCACCCGCTCCGCCGCCGGATCGTACATCGGCTTGAGCGATGCCTCGGCTTTCACCCGCGTTCCCGCCACGTCGATCTCGTAGGTCGAGGCCAGTACCTCGGCCGCCGTCTCTCCGGTGCACGGCACGTAGCCCATGCCGATCGCCCCGCCGAGGTGGTGGCCATAGGCGCCGGAAGACAGGAACCCCACGATCTGCCCGTCCCGCAGGACGGGCTCGTTGTGGTAAAGCAGCGGTTCCGGATCGGTCAGGCGGAACTGTACCAGCCGCCGGTCGAGGCCCTCCTCCTTCTTGCGCAGCACCGCGTCGCGTCCGATGAAGTCGGGCTTGTCGGTCTTCACGGCAAAGCCCAGTCCCGCCTCCAGCACGTGATCCTCGCAGGTGATGTCGTGGCCGAAGTGGCGGAAGCCCTTTTCGATCCGGGCGCAGTCCATCATGTGCATGCCGCAGAGTTTGAGCCCCATGTCCTGCCCCGCCGCGTGCAGCACCTCGAAGGCATGAGCGGCCATGTCGGCGCTGACGTAGATCTCCCAGCCGAGTTCGCCCACATAGGTCACGCGGTGAACGCGGGCGAGCCCCATGCCAAGCTCGATGTGTTGCGCCGTGCCGAAGGGGTTGGCGGCGTTGGAGAAGTCGTCGGGGGAGACCGCCTGCATCAGCTTGCGCGCGTCGGGGCCCATGATGGCCAGCACGCCCGCGCCCGCCGTCACGTCGGTGATGACCACGTTGAAGTCGCCGAGGTGGCGGCGCATCCAGCTTTCATCCGCAGCGCGTGTGGCGGCGGGGGTGACGACGAGGTATGCGGTCTCGGTGAGGCGCGTCACGGTTACATCCGCTTCGATCCCGCCCTTTTTATTGAGAAACTGGGTGTAGACGATCTTGCCCACCGGCACGTCGTATTGCCCCCCGCCGATGTGGTTGAGGAAGGCAGTCGCGTCGCGTCCCTCGACCCTCAGCTTGCCGAAGGAGGACATGTCGTACATGCCGACGCCGGTGCGGATCGCCTTCACCTCCGCCGCGACGTTGTCGAAGAAATTCTGCCGCTTCCAGGAGTACTGATACTCCGGCGTCTGGCCGGGAGTCGCGAACCAGTTGGCGCGTTCCCAGCCCGCAAGTTCGCCCATCACAGCGCCCTGATCTAGAAGCTTTTGGTGGAAAGGCGTGCGCCGCACGCCCCGCGCGGTAGCCTTCTGGCGGTAGGGGTAGTGGTCGGCATAGAGCAGGCCCAGCGTTTCGGTGCTGCGCGCGTGCAGGTAGCGGCGGTTGCCCTGAAAGGGCTGCATCCGGGCGATGTCCACGTCGCCAAGGTCGAAGGGTTTGGCCCCGTCCTCCATCCATTGCGCCAGCGCCATGCCGGCCCCGCCTGCGGACTGGATGCCGATGGAATTGAAACCGGCGGCGACCCAGACGTTGTCCATCTCGGGCGCCTGTCCGAGGTGGTAGGCGTCGTCGGGAGTGAAGGATTCCGGACCGTTGAAGAAGGTGTGGATGCCTGCGTCGGCCAGCATCGGCATGCGGTGGACGGCGTTTTCGAGGATCGGTTCGAAGTGGTCGAAATCCTCGGGCAACTGGTCGAACTCGAAGTCCTCCGGCGGGTCAAGCCGCCAGGGTTTCGCGGTGGGCTCGAAGGCACCGAGCAGCATTTTGCCCGCGTCCTCCTTGTAGTAGGCGCATTCGTCCGGCACGCGCAGGACGGGCATTTGGGTCAGGCCGGGAATGGCCTCAGTCACGATGTAGAAGTGTTCGCAGGCGTGCAGGGGCACGTTGGTATTCAGCATCCGGCCCACCTGATGGCCCCACATGCCGGCGCAGTTGACGACGTGGTCGCAGGTGATGGTGCCTGTTTCGCCCTCCGCCGTGAGAAAGTTCACAGCTGTGACATTTCTCTTTGAAATTAACGCTTTAGTAACTTTTACACGTTCGATTACCTTGGCCCCGCGCTGCCGCGCGCCCTTGGCCAGTGCCAGCGCGATGTTGGCCGGATCGCCCTGACCGTCGAGCGGCAGGAAGACGCCGCCGGTGACGCCGTCGATGTTGAGGTGCTCGTATTTCGCCTTGATCTCCTGCGGACCGATCTCCTCCACGTCCACGCCGAAGGCGCGGGCCATGGCGGCCTGGCGGCGCAACTCCTCCAGCCGTTCGTCGGTGAGGGCGGCGGTGATGGAGCCGACGCGGCGGAAGCCGGTCGCGACGCTGGTTTCGGCCTCGAGGTTGCCGTAGAGCTCCTGGCTGTACTTGGCGAGTTTGGTCATGTTCGCCGTCGCGCGCAGCTGCGCGATAAGACCTGCGGCGTGCCAAGTGGTGCCGGAGGTCAACTGCTTTCGTTCCAGCAGCACGACGTCGGTCCAGCCGAGTTTCGTCAGGTGGTAGGCAACGGAACAACCGATGACACCGCCACCGATGATGACGACGCGGGCGTGGGTGGGGATGTCGGCCATGGTGCTTCCTTTGGACGATGTGGCGCGGAAGGCGCGCTAGACGATGGTGTGACCCGCGGCGCGCAGGCGGCGTTCGATTTCAGTGATGTGGGCGGGGCCGACTTCGCAGCAGCCGCCGACTATGGTGGCCCCGGCCTCGACCCAGGCCATGGCGTGGTCGGCGTAGGCTTCGGGCGTCAGGTCGCGGCGAGCTGTGAGGGCGTCGACGGTGGGGGCATCCTTGAGGAAATCCTCTGTGATGCGCTCGAACCCGTTGGCATAGGCGCCGAAGGGCAGACCGGACTGGGCGAGGATCGGCAGGCCTGCGTGGATCGCTTCGGGGATCGAGCAGTTGAGGAGCACGGCGGCCGGGCGATGCTCCGCGAGGACCGGCAGGATGTCGGAGAGCGGCTCGCCGGAACGCAGTTGCGTGCCATCTTCGTCGTTCACGGTGAGGCCGATCCAGACGGGTTTGCCCAAGTCCATGATGCCCTGCAATGCGCCGCGTGCCTCCAGCACGGAGGCGACGGTTTCCAGCATCAGAAGGTCGACGTGGGGCAGCATCTGCGTGGCGATCTCGCGGAACTCGGCGGCGGCCTCGTCAGGGTCGGGGTTGAGGTCGGGACGGTAGGACGCCAGCAACGGCCCGAGCGCGCCGCCGATGCGGCCCGATCCGTAGGCGTCGCGGGCGGCTGTCGCTTGCGTCAGCGCGACAGACAGCAGCGCATCCATCCGGTCGAGCATGCCCACCCGTTCCAGCCGGTTGCGGTGGATGGCGTAGGTGTTGGCCGTGGCCACGGTCGCTCCGGCGGCGAAGTAATCGGCGTGAACCGCGCGCACGAGGTCGGGGTGGTCGATCATGACTTGCGTGGACCAGAGCGGCGTGGCGGCGTCGCCGGAGCGCTTGACGAGCTCCTGCCCGATGGAGCCGTCCAGAAGGGTGATGTCGGTCATGCCTCGTTCCTCTCGCATCGGAATTTTTCAAAAATTCCGACCGTTTTCTTTCAAAGAAAACGATCAGGCCCGCAGGCGTTCGTTCTTGGGGTCCCACAGGGGGGCGTCTTCCTCGACCCTGGCCTTGCAGCGCTGGCCGAAGATATCGATCTCCACCTCCGTCCCCGGCACGGCGAGGTCGGCGCGGATCATGCCGAGCGCGATGGACTTGCCCACCCGGTATCCCCAATCGCCGCTGGTGGTCTCGCCCACGACCTCCCCGTCGTGCCAGACGGTCGACATGTAGGGCGCGTCCTGATCGCCCGCCTCCACTGTCATGGTGACGAAACGCTTGGTCACGCCCTGCTGCTTTTCGTTCTGCAGCGCGGCCTTGCCGGGGAAGTCGATGGGTTTGTCGAGGCGAATGAAGCGGTCCAGGCCACCCTGAAGGAGCGTGTAGTCGGTGGAGAGGTCGCCCTTCCACGCGCGGTAGCCTTTTTCGAGGCGCAGGGAGTTCAGCGCGTACATGCCGAAGGGCTTGGCCCCCGCCTGCGTCATCGCATCCCAGATCGCGGGGGCGCTGCTGGCGTCGCAGTGGATTTCCCAGCCGAGCTCGCCCGCGAAGGACACCCGGATCAGGGCGCAGGCGACGCCCGCGACCTGGCCGTCGAAGCTGACGCTGAGCCAGGGTTGCGTGAGGTCATGGTCCGTCAGCGGGCCGAGGAAGTCGCGCGCCTTTGGGCCGGTGACCAGCAGGCATTCCACTGCGTCCGTATGGTCGGTGATCGTGATGCCCGCGGGCGCGTGGCGCTGGAGCCATTCCAGATCGTGCCATTGCGCCACGGCGGCGGTGATCAGGCCGACGTCATCCGCGCCATGCACCATCACGGACATTTCGGTCACGATGCGGCCACGGTCGTCGGGGAAATAGGCGAGCCCGATGCGGCCCTGTTTCGGCAAGGCGGACGCGGTCAGCCCGTCGATGAAGTCCCGCGCGCCGGGGCCTTCGACCCGCAGGCGGGTGAAGCCGCTGATCGCGAGGATGCCGCAATCGTCGCGGACGGCTTCGCATTCCTGTTTGATCCGCTTGGCCCAGGGTCCGTTCCGGTCCCATGTCTGGGTGGCCTCTTCCGAGGTATCGTCGTTCTTCCCGGCGAACCAGTTCGCGCGCTCCCAGCCGTTGTAGCTGCCGAAGACCGCGCCCGCCTCCACCAGCCGGGAATGCAGGGGCGACAGCTTGCGGTCGCGCCCGGCGGGCCAGGCGTGGTGGGGGAAGTGCATGGCGTATTCGTGGCCGTAGGTCTCCACCGCCTTGGCATTGGTGTAGTCCTGATCGGCGTATTCGGTGTAGCGGCGCGGGTCGCAGGACCACATGTCCCACTCGGTCTGCCCTTCCGTCACCCATTCAGCCAGTACCTTGCCCGCACCGCCGCCCTGCGTGATGCCGAAGGTGAACACGCAGGCCTCGTAAGCGTTGGGCACGCCGGGCATCGGGCCGATCAGCGGCAGGCCGTCGGGGGCGTAGGGAATCGGGCCGTTGATGACCCGCCCCACGCCTGCGGTGCCGAGGATGGGCACGCGGGCCATGGCGTCCTCGATGTACCACTCCAGGCGTTCCAGATCGTCGGGGTAGAGCTGGAAGGAAAAGTCGTCGGGCATCGGGTCTTCGGGGGTGACCCAGTGCGCCTTGCAGTTGCGCTCGTAGGGGCCGAGGTTCAGGCCGTTCTTGTCCTGCCGGAGGTAGTAGGAGCTGTCGACGTCGCGCAGGAGCGGCACCTTGCGGCCGTTCTCCTTCGTCCATTTTGCGAGTTCGGGTATTTCCTCGGTCAGGAAGTACTGGTGGCTCATCACGGTCATCGGCACGGTGCGTCCGCCGAAGGGCTTGAACCATTCGCCCACGCGCTGCGCGTAGTATCCGGCGGCGTTCACCACCTTCTCGCAGCGGATGTCGCCCTTGTCGGTGTGCACGATCCACTCCGACCCCTGTCGCGAGACGCCCGTGGCCGGGCAGAACCGTTCGATCCGCGCACCCATGTCGCGCGCGCCCTTGGCGAGCGCCTGGGTGAGCTGCGCGGGGTCGATGTCGCCGTCGTCGGGGTCCCACAGGGCGCCGGCGAGGTCGTGGGTTTCGATGAAGGGGTATCGGTCCTTGATGTCGCCGACCGCCATCATCTCGAGGCTGAGGCCCTGGTAGTTGCCCATGGAGCGGGCGCGTTCGAATTCCATCATCCGGTTGCGGGTGTGGGCGAGGCGGATGGAGCCGGTGACGTGGTAGTTCATCGGGTAGTCGACCGCCTCTGCCAGTCCGGCGTAGAGACCCAGCGAGTAGCGCTGCATGTTCATCACGGCCCAGGAGGTGGAGAAACTGGGGCAGTTGCCCGCGGCGTGCCAGGTGGAGCCTGCGGTCAGTTCGTTCTTTTCCAGCAGGACGCAGTCGGTCCAGCCGGCCTTCGCGAGGTGGTAGAGTGACGAGACGCCGACGACACCGCCGCCGATGATGACCACGCGGGCCGTTGTGGGGAAATCACTCATCTTCCTGTGCCTCCTGCGGGACGTGGTCGGTGATGTCGTAGTAGTCGCCCTTGTCGGCGGTGAAGATGTGGCGTTCGAGGTGCAGGCCGGTGGGGCCGTCGAGCGCGCCGAGGGCGACGCCGGTGTCGGGGTCGGCGGGGCTCTTCCAGAACAGAAAGGACCCGCAGGTGGGGCAGAAGCCGCGTTTGGCGATGGGGGATGCAGCGTACCAGGTGGGGGTGCCGTTGATGGTGAGGTCGTCGTCGAGGACGGAGACGGAGGCCCAGTAGTGGCCCGATTGCTTGCGGCACTGGGTGCAGTGGCAGGCGGCCGGGTCGCGGGAGGGGCCGGAGGCGGTAAAGGTGATCGCGCCGCAGAGGCAGCTTCCGTTCAGCATGTCAGACCTTTCCGGTGGGAGTTGAGGACGCGCCCAGAAGGACGCCGTAGATGACGAAACAGACCGCCATGAAGCGGCGGAACCAGACGTTGAAGACGGCCCCGAGCGCTGCCTTGCCGATGCCTGCGCCAAGCGCGGTGAAGCCTGTGTAGCTGAGCGCGGTGAGGGTGAGGGCGGTGGGCATGATCACCGCCATCTGGTCCCAGACGGGGACGCCCGGCTGGACGAACTGGGAGAAGGCCGCGAGGTAGCCTGCGACGGATTTCGGGTTGATCGTGGCGATGGCAAGGGCGCGCAGGTAGATAGAGGCGGCGGGGCGATCATCCACCTTTACAGGTGCCGACGCCCGGACCCATCCCCGAATGCCGAGGAAGATGAGGAAGCCTGCGCCGACGAGTTTGGCGACGAAGAAGGCCTGCGGCGAGGCGGCGATGAGGGCGGTGACGCCGAGCGCGGACAGCAGCAGGAACAGGGTCGCCTGCGTCAGGATCGCGAGCACGCCGATCAGGCTGCGGCGGAAGCCCAGCGTCATGCCGTTGGTGATGCAGTTGACCGCGTTCGGCCCCGGCGTGGTCACGAAGACCGCCCAGAACGCCGCGAAGATGAGCCATGCGTGGAAACTCATCTCAGTACACCGGGGGGGCGATGACCCAGATCGCCACAGCGGGGTCGGCGGAGGGGTTGGCCCAGCGGAAGGCCTCGCCGCGGATGCGGAAGCTGTCGCCGGGGGCGAGGGTGTGGGTGGTGCCCGCGATCTCGATGTCGAGGGTGCCGGAAACGAGGTAGCCGACCTCCTGTGTGGGGCGGCTGACGGCTTCGCGGATGCGGCTGTGGGGCAGGAACGTGGAATGCACCATCTCGAAGTCGTCGGTGAGGTCGGGGGAAAGGAGTTCCTCGATCAGGCCCGCGAGCGGCGATCCGATGGTGCGGCGCGCGTCCTTGCGGACGATGAAGCCCGCCTCTGCCGCCGGGGCCGCGGCGTGGCGGAAGAGCATGGAGACGGAGACGCCCAAGGCCGCCGCGATGTGGCGCAGGTCAGTGATGGAGGGTTCGGAGAGGTCACGTTCGACCTGACTCAACCAGCCGACGGAGCGGCCCAGCACGTCGGCCACCTGCGACAACGTCAGCCCGCGCGCCTTTCGCAGGGCGCGCAGATCGGCACCGAGCGTATGTGGCATGTCGGGGCGGTCGTGCTGCATCTCTCGTCCGTGAAAATATTGGATCAGATTTCACGTTGACCGAGTCGCATGAAAAAATCCAGCGTTATTTCACGACACGGAACACGGTCGAGAGGATTTTCGTCAGGGCATCCGCATCTTCTTGGGTGAAGGCGTCGGGCTGGTCGCTGTCTATGTCGAAGACAGCGATCAACTCCCCTGCCCCGTTCCACACCGGGAGCACGATTTCGGAGCGGGTCGAACTGGCGCAGGCGATATGGCCATCGAAAGCCTCCACGTCCGGGACAAGCTGCACCTCGCCGGTGCGCGCCGCCGCACCGCAGACGCCCCGGGAAAAGGGGATGACGAGGCAGCCGTGGCCGCCCTGATAGGGTCCGATCTTGAGCAGTTCCGGGCCGACGACGCGGTAGAAGCCGGTCCAGTCGAAGCGATCGTCGGCATGGTGCACTTCGCAGGCGATGGTGGCCATCAAGGCGATGGGGTCGTCCTCGCCTTCGGTGAGCGCCGCGATGGTCTTGCTCAGATCGGCGTAGTCGACGCGGGCGTGGGCAGTCATGACGTTCATTTCTTCTCTCCGTTTCCGTACATCCGCCCCGCGATTTCGCGCAACCCCCGCGAAAGGCCGGTGGCCCCGCGGCGGAATTCGGTCAGGGCGCTGCCCTTGCCGCCCGCCCGCCGCGCACGGTTGCGCTGGATCATCAAGGCCTCGGCCAGTTGCCCCTCAAGCGCGTCTTCGACTGCGCCGACATTCCAGTCGGGTTCGATGGCGCTGACCGGGATCGGGGTGGGTACGGCGAGTTCGGCGGCAATGGCACTGACCACCTCACCCACTTTCAGGGCGGCGTCGGTGGGCAAATGGTGTTCGGGATACGGCCAGTCGGGCAGAAGGGTGTCGATGCAGGACAGGACCATGACCGGCCGGGGCGTCCGACGGCGCGGGTCCTCGGCGGTGCGCCTGCGCCATGCCGCAAGTGCCGCGTCATCCACGGCGCGCGCCGGGCGGTTAGCGCGCAGCACCCAGAGTACCATGTCGGCGCTGTCGAGCGCGGTTTGCACCACCTTGTTCGCCGCCTTCCCCCCGTCGAGACCGGGCAGATCGAGCAGCACGCAATCGGCCCCGCCCAGCAGGATCGGGTGGGCGGTGGCGTCTTCCGTGGTGGGCATCGCGTCCGTCTCAGCGCGATTGAGGTCCAGCAGGGCGTTCACCAAAGTGGATTTGCCGGCACTGGTCTGGCCCACGACGGCGATGCGCAACGGCGCGTCGGGGGCCGCGAGGCGGGCGCGGTCGAGCGCGCCGTCGGCGACCTGCATCTCCAGCAGTTCGGCGTCGGAAAACCGCAGGCGGCCAGAGTAGAGGTCGACGGCGGCCTTGGCAACTTCCTCCATCAGGATGGTCTGGCCGAGGGCCAGTGCTTCGGCGCTGACATGGCCGGAGTGGCCACCCGCGAGCAGGCTGTCGATTTCCTGAATGATGCCCACCGGCGGGTTCTTGACGAGGCGGATCACCCGCCAGATGCCGTAACCCGCCTGCGCCCAGTCCTGCGCGCGGCCCCGGTTGCTCCAGAGCCAGACCAGCGTGCGCAGGCGGATGCTGTCGGAGAAGGGGACGGCTTCGCGCAGATCGCTGCGAAAGCGGGAGGCGACACGTTCGACGAGCAGCAGTGCCTCGGGCAAGGTGAAGTCGAGCGCGCCCTTGGCCTTCTCGCCGGATTTGGCGGCAACGGTTTCGACGACCTCGCGGGCCAGCCCTTCGAGGTCTTCCCAGGGGATCGCGACGGAGATGCGGCGGCGAATGACGGCCTGTGCGGCGGCATAGGCGGCGACTTCGCGCGGGCCCCAGTCGGGATCGGCCTGCACGCTGTCTTCGGTTGGTACGGTATCGTCGTCCGGTGCCTTCCGGGCCCGACGCCAGCCCGCCGCGCGGTTCACAATCCAGACCGCGCCGCCGAAGCCGACGGAGGCGATGACGAACCACATGAACCAGCCACGTTCGTAGAGCCAGAGGAACCCGAAGAGCGAGGTCGCCGCGAAGGGCAGGACAAGCGCCGCAGCGCTGAGTACCGAATCCCATCGCAGCAGGCGGGCGCGTATCCTACTCAGACCGGCCACGGGTGGCTCCCGTCAGGGCGTCGCGGTAGACGCGGCGCAGATCCTCGGGGGCCATCGCCTCTCCTGTCTGGCGGTGGTGCAGGAAATAGGCGGCGGCGCGACCCAGCGCGAAGGTGGTAGCAAAGCTGACGGTCCCGGAGGCTGCGGCAACGGCGGTCTGGCCGACGACCGGGATCAGCTTGCCGATCTGGCGCAACCCGAAAAGCGCGGCGTAGCGGGCGGCGACACCCATGCCCAGGGTCGCGAGAAAGGAGGCGGAGGTAGAGCGCGACCACTTGACCTCGTAGCGGCGGCCCAGTTCGGCAAGCAGCGCGGCCTGTGCGGCGGGGACCGATACCGCGCCGATCAAGGGGGCGATGTCGGATGCCCCGGCGAGGCCCGCGTAGAAGAGCACGCGCTGGCGGACGGCGGCAAAGGCCTTGGCCTCGGTGCTGCGGGCGGTTTCCTCGGACAGCAGCAGGGCGGCCTGCGGCAGGACATCCGAGAGGGCCGCGCGCAATGCGTCGATCCGGACCTCGCCGTCGGGCGGCAGGGAGACCTCGACAGTGGGGAGCGTGCGGTCGGCGGCCCGCTCGAACTGCTTTCGGAGTGCTGCGGCAGCACGGGCGCGGGCGGCATCGTCCGCGATCAGGTCGGCGCCGGTCAGCACCAGCACGACAGGCATCTTGCGATTGTCCAGCACTTCGGAGAGCGCATCCGCGACCTCTCCCTGCACCGGATCGTCGAGGCGGGCGAGCACGAGGATGGCATGGGCGCGGCCCTCGCTGGCGGCGATGTCCTCGGCGGGGTCATAGCCCACCTCGCCGAGCCCCCGCGTGTCGAGAAAGCGCAGCAGGGGCTGATCGGGCGGGTAGTCGAACATCTCCGCCGTGCGGGTGCACGGGATGAAACCGTTGCCGACCTCCGCACCCGAGAGCCCCGTCAGCGCCTGCACAAGGCTGGACTTGCCCGCCCCGGTCTTGCCCAGCAGCCAGAGCACTGGGATCGCGGCTTCGGGCAGGCTCTCGGGGGGTGGTACGTCCTTGCGGCGGAGGAAGGGGATTTTCATCGTGCGATGCGGTTCAGGCCCGCTCGATGGCGATGGCGGTGCCTTCGCCGCCGCCGATGCAGATCGCGGCGATGCCGCGCTTGAGCCCGCGTTTTTCCAGCGCATTCAGCAAGGTGACCATGATCCGTGCGCCGGAGGCCCCGATGGGGTGGCCGAGCGCGCAGGCACCGCCGTTGACGTTGACGATATCGTGGCTCAGCCCCATCTCGTGCATGAAGGCCAGCGGCACGACGGCGAAGGCCTCGTTGACCTCCCAGAGGTCCACATCCTCCTTCTTCCAGCCGATACGGTCGAGCAGTTTCTGCGCGGCGGGCACGGGTGCGGTGGTGAAGAGGCCGGGCGCCTGGGCGTGGCTGGCGTGGCCGACAATGCGCGCGCGGACGGTGAGGCCCTGCGCCTGAGCGGCCTGCGCCGAGGCCAGCACGAGGGCGGCGGCCCCGTCGGAGATCGAGGAGGAATTGGCCGCCGTCACCGTGCCGCCCTCGCGGAAAGCGGGCTTGAGCTGGGGGATCTTGTCGGGGCGCGCGGTGGCGGGCTGTTCGTCGGCGCTCACCGTCGTGCTGCCGCCGCGGGAGGTGACGGAAACCGGCGTGATCTCGTCCGCGAAGGCACCGCTTTCCTGCGCCTCAAGCGCGCGGGAGAGCGAGGCGAGCGCGTAGTCGTCCTGCACGGCGCGGGTGAACTGGAATGTTTCCGCGCAATCCTCGGCGAAGGTGCCCATCAGGCGGCCCTTGTCGTAGGCGTCCTCCAGCCCGTCGAGGAACATGTGGTCGATGACCTGCGCATGTCCCAGCCGCGCACCGCTGCGCATCTTCGGCAGGACGTAGGGAGCATTCGTCATGCTCTCCATGCCACCTGCCACCATGACGTCCGTGTGGCCGAGCGCGATCTGGTCGAAGGCGATCATCGCGGCCTTCATGCCCGATCCGCACATCTTGTTGAGCGTGGTGGCGGGCACCTCTTCGCCCAGACCCGCCTTGAACCCGGCCTGCCGCGCGGGGGCCTGCCCCTGCCCCGCCGGCAGGACGCAGCCCATCAGGACCTCCTGCACCACAGCGGGCCCCGCGCCCTCGAGTGCCGCACGGATCGCCTGCCCGCCCAGTTCGGCAGCGGTGAGACCCGCGAAGGCCCCCTGAAAACCGCCCATCGGCGTCCGGGACGCCCCTGCAATCACCACGTCGCGCATGTTGCTCTCCCTGCTCCGCACTTGCTCACCTCTTGGTAAGTATTCCTGCTTATCAAGAAGGCGAGCATACACTCTGAGGGCTTACCTATGGAAGTTTCCACCAGAAAAGAAGAGCGGTTCTGCGTCGTCAGCATCGCGGAATCGCGAATCGATGCCGCAGCGGCGCTCGATTTCAAGGAAGCCATGCGGCAAAGCACCGGCGATGCAGCGGACACCGTGGTGCTGGACCTCCGTCGGGTCGATTTCATAGATTCCAGCGGGTTGGGGGCGATCGTGGCCACGATGAAGCATCTGGCACCGGATCGCGCATTGGTGCTGGCCGGGCTGACGCCGACGGTGGAAAAGGTGTTCCGACTGACGCGGATGGATACAGTGTTCAGCGTTTACGGCACGCTGGACGAAGCCTTGCAGCACTATGATGCGTAGTCAACGAGGCGTCGAGCCGGGCCTTGAGGACTCCGCCCTGCCGCAGCCCTTCGGCGTTTCCATTCCGGGGCGGCTGAGCCATGTGCGCCGCGGCCTGCGGCAACTGCTGGATGAACTTGCCCCCCTCGCCCTGGACGTGGAGGAGCGGGGCACCATCGAGCTTGTACTGGCCGAGGCACTGAACAACATCGTCGAACATGCCTACCCGACACCGGATCAGGCGGGTGAGATCACGATCCGGTGCCGCCATCGCGTCAACGGGTTGCATGTCACCATCACGGACCGCGGCCTGCCGATGCCCGACGGCACCTTGCCGCTCGGCACGGCACCGCGCACCGACGTGGCAACGGACAATCTGCCGGAGGGCGGGTTCGGTTGGTTCCTGATCCACGATCTGGCCAAGGACGTCCGCTACGTCAGGGAAGGCCACCGGAACCGGCTCAACCTGCGGCTGGCAATAGCGATACCGCGATAAACCTGAATCACCCGACGCAGCCTGAATTCCGCGATTTCAACGCGTCAGGTGATGAGTGATCCTTCGAGGCAAAGGCGGAACGCTGTAGATCACCAATCTGCCGCTATGTCGCAAATTAGACGGGCCCGGCGCGGAATGACGGCAAGATGGGTGATCCACCCGTTTTCCTGACCCGCTCCCTCCCCTGCCGACGCGCGGCAGCCGCGGGATGCTCGGCGACCGACTATTTGCCGCCGGGAAGGTTGATTTCCCACAAACCGCCGCACCTCGATCACAGTTCTGCCTTGGTTGCGGGGCATAGCTTGCCCTGTAGCTGCATATGGCTTCCCTCGGCACCGCGTTTAACAGCCCCCACCCAGTGCGCGGTGCCGAGGAACTTACCTTCCCCTCATTGTCCCTGCCCGACCGCCAAGCTAGGCTTGGCCGGACAGTGCTGTGCAAGGGACCATCATGCGCGATTTCCATTTCCCCGGGCGTTCGCCCGTTCTGGCGACAAACGGCATGTGCGCCGCCTCGCATCCGCTTGCGGCGAAGACCGCCATCGACATTCTGGAGCGCGGCGGCAACGCCATGGACGCGGCCATCGCGGCGGCGGTCCTGCTGGGCATCTGCGAGCCGCAGATGACCGGGATCGGCGGGGACTGTTTTATCCTCTACTCCATGCCGGACAGTGACGAGGTGCTGGCGCTCAACGGATCGGGCCGCGCCCCCGCCGCGCTGGATGCAGCGATGCTGCGCAAGCAGGGGGAGAAAGTCGTGCCGCCGTATTCGGCCCATGCCGTCACCATCCCCACGGCCATCGACGCATTTTGCCGGATGTCGGAAACGGTCGGAACGCTCGGTCTCGACGCGTTGCTGGCCCCGGCAATCCACTATGCTGAGAATGGCGTGCCCGTGGCATCGCGGGTCGCCTTCGACTGGGCCAAGGACGCGGAGGTGCTGCAAGGCAAGGCCCGAGAACTGTTCCTCGGCGACGGCAATGTGCCGCGGCCCGGCACATTGTTCCGCGCGCCGGGTCAGGCGGAAGTCCTGCGCCGCATCGCCAGGGATGGGCGCGACGCCTTCTATACCGGAGAGATCGCCGAAGACATGGTCGCGGCGCTGAAGGCGGCAGGCGGCACCCATACGCTCGACGATTTCGCCAGTGCGCAGGCCACGCCGAGCACGCCCGTCGCAGGCCCCTACAAGGACATCGAGGTGGTCGAGCATCCGCCCAACGGACAGGGCGCCACGGCGCTTCTGATGCTGAATATCCTCGCGGAATTCGACGTGGCCGGGATGGACCCCTTCGGGGCCGAGCGTGTGCATCTGGAGGCGGAGGCGACCAAGCTTGCCTATGACGCCCGCAACCGCTTCATCGCGGACCCGGACCACACCACGCGGCTGGCACATATGCTCTCGATAGACACGGCGCGGAAGCTGGCCGGTTTGATCGACCCGAAAAAGGCGATGGCATCGGCCGCGCCGCTGACGGTGTCGGTCCACAAGGACACGATCTATGTCACCACCGTCGATGGCGACGGCATGGCGGTTTCGCTGATCTATTCCATCTACCACGGTTTCGGGTCCGGCATTGCGTCGGACAAGTTCGGCATCCTGTTCCAGAATCGCGGGGCGGGATTCACGTTGCAGGAGGGTCACCCCAACGAGTTGAAGGGCGGCAAGCGCCCGATGCATACGATCATTCCGGGGATGATCCGGGAGGGTGGCCGCGTGATCATGCCCTTCGGTGTGATGGGTGGGGCCTATCAACCCTGCGGCCACGCGCGCTTTGCCAGCAACCGGGTGGATTTCGGGATGGACCCGCAGGCCGCCATCGACGCGCCACGCGCCTTCTCGGATGCGGGCGTGCTCAAGGTCGAACGGGGCTACGGCGAGGATGTGCGCGCGACGCTCGCGGACATGGGGCACAAGGTCGAGGTGCCCGCGACGCCGCTGGGAGGTGCGCAGGCGATCCTGATCCGCGAGGACGGCGTGCTGGAAGGGGCGAGCGATCCGCGCAAGGACGGCTGCGCGCTGGGGTATTGAGGCCTGTCAGCCCTGCATCAGACGCGGCAGGTCCCCCGTGAGGCCCGCCGCCTCGCGGATGAACCCGCGGCGCAGGCCGGGCAGCGCGCCGACGGCGGCCATGCCGATGTCGCGTGCCATGCGCACCAGCGCGTTGTCGTTTGAAAACAGGCGGTTGAAAGTGTCGGTCGCCAGGGCGAGCGTGGTGTTGTCGAAGCGCCGCCACTGCTGGTAGCGTTCGAGCACCGCGTCGCTGCCGATGTCTTCGCCCCGTGCGGCGGCCTCTGCCAATACCTGCGCCAGTGCTGCCAGATCGCGCAGCCCCGCGTTCAGCCCCTGCCCTGCGATGGGATGCACCCCGTGGGCCGCGTCCCCCACAAGTGCGGCGCGCTGCGCCACCATGTCGTGGGCCAGTGACAGGCTGAGGGGATAGGTATAGCGCGCGCCCGCCAGCGAAATCTCTCCCAGAAAGCTGCCGAAGCGGGGCCGCAGCACGTCGAGATAGGCGTCATCGGGCAGGGCGTGGATGGCGGCGGCGTTGGTCGCGCTCTCGCTCCAGACGATGGAGGATCGGTTGCCGGTCAGGGGCAGGATCGCGAGTGGGCCGGGCGGCATGAAGAACTGATGCGCCACGCCCTCGTGGGGCAGCTCGTGTGCCACGGCACAGACCAGTGCTGTCTGCCCGTAGCCCCAGCCGATCCGTTTGATGCCTGCGCGCTTGGCTGTGCCGCTGTCGCGCCCGTCCGCGCCCACGGCAAGCCGCGCGCGCAGGGATTTGCCCGAGGCAAACCGCAGGGTGATGCCCGTCCCGTCCGCCTCCTGCCCCGTCACGGTCGTGCCATTCATCCGGGTGATGCGCGCCTCGGCCTTCACCGCGTCCAGCATGGCATGGCGCAGGTGGCGGTCCTCGACCATATGGCCCATCGGGCCTTCCTCGATCTCGGCGTGGTCGAAATGCATGAACATCGGCGACGGCCCGTCGCCCGCGCGCCCGTCGGTGACCTTGATCTGCAACATCGGCTGGGCGTGCTCCGCCACCGCCTCCCAGACGCCGATCCCCTTCAGCAGACGGGTGGAAGTCAGCGCCAGCGCATAGGACCGCCCGTCGAAGGCCGCGTTCTTGCGCACGGAGGTGGTCAGCGCGTCGATCAGCGTCACGCGCTGGCCCCCCTGTGCCAGTGCCAGGGCAAGCGCGGGGCCGTTGAGCCCGCCGCCGATGATCGCGATGTCGGTGTCGAATTCCATGTCCCTTGATATGGGCGACGCCCGGGGATTGTCCATGTGCGCAAGCGTCGCTACCGTCGGCCCGAAAGAGCAGGAGAACCGAAGCATGCGCGAATGGCTGACAAAGACCGCCGCTGACCTTGGCCGCGGGATCGCGAGCGGTCAGATCGACCCTGTGACGCTGTGCCAGACCTATCTGGACGCCATCGAAGCGCATCCCCTGCGCGACCGCATCTATGCCCGCGTCACCGCAGACCGCGCGATGGCCGAAGCGCAGGCCGCAGGCGCACGTGCCAAGGCGGGCCATCGCCTGTCGCCGCTCGACGGGGTGCCGATCTCGTGGAAGGACCTTTTTGACAGCGCCGGGGTGGCGACCGAGGCGGGCAGCAAGCTGCTGGAGGGCCGCACCCCCGATGCTGACGCCACTGTGCTGGCGAATGCAACCGCTGCGGGACTCGTCTGTCTGGGCAAGACACACATGAGCGAGCTTGCGTTTTCGGGGTTGGGATACAACCCGATGACGGCCACACCTCCTTGCGTCAACGACGAAGAGGCCGTGCCGGGGGGGTCTTCCTCGGGCGCTGCAGCGTCGGTGGCCTTCGGGCTGGCGGCGGCGGCCATCGGGTCGGACACCGGCGGATCGGTGCGCATTCCGGCGGCCTGGAACGATCTTATAGGACTGAAGACCACTTCGGGGCGGCTGTCGCTGGAAGGCGCCGTACCTCTGGCGCTGAAGTTCGACACCGTGGGGCCGCTCTGCCGGTCGGTGGAGGACGCAGGGCTGCTGCTGGCAGTGATGGAGGGGCACAAGCCTGCCGACCTGCAGCAAGCCATGCTGGACGGGCGGCGTTTCGCGGTGCTGCGGACGGCGGCTTTCGACGACATCCGCGACCAGCCTGCCGCCGCGTTCGAGAGCGCGCTTGAGCGGTTGAGCAATGCAGGTGCCAAGATCGAGCGGATCGAGGTGCCGGAGGTGGCAGAGGTGATGCCGCTGAGCGGGTGCCTTTACACGGCTGAGGCCTATGGCCTCTGGCGCGACGTGATCGAGGCCAACCCGGACGCGATGTTCAGCGAAATCCTGGAGCGATTCCGGTTGGGCAAGGGCTTTTCCGGCCCCGACTATGTCGCCGCCTGGGCCAAGCTGGAGGCCGCGCGGTTGGCCTATGACACCGCCGTGGCGGGCTATGATGCGGTGCTGATACCGACCGCCCCGATCCTGCCGCCCAATCTGGAACGGCTGACGCAGGACCACGACTTCTTCGTCGCCGAAAACCTGCTGACCCTGCGCAACACGCGCATCGGCAACCTGATGGGCATCTGCGCGCTCACCCTGCCGACGGGCGTGCCGTCCTGCGGGTTGATGATGATGTGCGCGCCGCACATGGAGGAACAGTTGCTGCGCCTCGGCATCGCGGCGGAAGAGGCACTGAGCTGACGCTGTCCGAAAAGCCACAAACGGCTGTCGGCGTTCCGGTTTTTCTGGACGAAACGGCGGGCCTTGGGTACTTTGGGAGAAACGGGACGTTCACGATCCCGAACCCGAGGCAGTTTTGATGTTGTATCCTGAGCGGTTTTCGAACCTTCCGGCCCATGCGTGGCCGCGTCTGCGCGCATTGCTCGATGCGCACGACGGGGGAGGTCCGGCCATTCACATGACCATCGGCGAGCCGAAGCATGCCTTTCCGCCCTGGGTCACGGACAAGATCGTGGAGCATGCGGCCGGCTTCAACAGCTACCCGCCCAACGACGGCTCGCCTGAACTGCGCCGCGCCATCGCGGGCTGGATCACGCGGCGCTACGGGGTGGAGATGGACGCCGACACGGAAGTGATGGCGCTCAATGGCACCCGCGAGGGGCTCTACAACGCCGTCATCGCGCTGTGTCCGGAGACCAAGAACGGCGCGAAGCCCGCCGTGCTGATGCCGAACCCGTTCTATCAGGTCTACATGATCGCGGCGATTTCGGGCAACGCGGACCCTGTGATGGTGCCCGCCACGGCGGAAACCGGGCACTTGCCGGATTTCACGTCAGTGCCCGCCGACGTACTGGACCGCACCACTGCCGCCTATATCTGTTCGCCCGCCAACCCGCAGGGTGCGGTGGCGGACCGGGCCTATTGGACCGCGTTGATCGGGCTGGCGGAGAAGCACGACTTCACGATCTTCGCCGACGAATGCTATTCCGAGATTTACCGCGACGAACCGCCCCTGGGTATCCTCCAGGTCGCCCATGAACTCGGCACCGACCTCAACCGCGTGGTGATCTTTCATTCGCTCTCGAAACGCTCGAACCTGCCCGGCCTGCGGTCGGGCTTCGTGGCGAGCGGGGCGGAGACGATGCGCGAGATCAAGCAGTTGCGGAACTATGCCGGCGCCCCCCTGCCCCTGCCCCTGCAACAGGCGGCGGCGGCGGTCTGGGACGACGAGACACACGTCGAGGAGAACCGCGCGCTTTATCTGGAAAAGTACCATATCGCCGACCGTATCCTTGGCAACGTGCCGGGGTACGTCAGCCCGCAGGCGGGTTTCTTCCTGTGGCTGCCGGTCGAGGATGACGAGGCGGCGGCGCTGAAGCTTTGGCGCGAGACCGGCGTACGGGTGCTGCCCGGCGGCTATCTGGCGCAGGACGTGAACGGGGAAAACCCCGGCAAGACATATATCCGGGTCGCACTGGTGGCCCCAAAAGACGAGACGACGCGCGGCTTGGAAGCGATCCGCGACTGTCTGTACTCGGACGTATAAAGAGGGAACTGAGCAATGGCATATCAGACACGGCAGACACGGCAGCGCGATCCTTTGCTGGACAGCAACATGGCGCAGGCCATCGAGAAGCGCGGCAAGGAATTGCTGGGTCTGGCCCTGATTGCCCTTGGCGTGATGGCCGCGATGATGATCGGCAGCTACACCCCGGATGATCCCAACTGGATGGTGTCCACCGATGCCACCGTGCAGAACTGGATGGGGCGCATGGGCGCTTCCATTGCAGCGCCCTTGTTCATGATCGTGGGCTGGGGTGCCTGGGGCATTGCAGCCGTGCTGTTGTTCTGGGGTGCGCGTTTTGCCCTGCATTGGGGCGCGGAGCGCGCCATCGGCCGGTTGATCTTTGCCCCCATCGCGGTGGCGCTGGGGTCGATCTATGCCGCGACGCTGGCACCGGGGCCGGAATGGCTCCAGACCCACAGCTTCGGGCTGGGCGGGCTTTTTGGCGATACCGTCATGGGGGCGCTGCTGACGATCCTGCCCATCGGGTCGGCCTTTACCGTCAAGCTGATGTCGTTTCTCATGGGCTTGTCCATCGTGGCGCTGGGGGCCTTCGTCCTGGGCTTCACCCGGCTTGAACTTGCCCGCATCGCGCGGTTCCTGCTGGTGGGCACCATCATGGCCTACGCCAGCCTGATGGCTTTGATGGGGCGCGGGGCCAGCGGGGCGGTGCAGGCCGCCCAGACCTTGCAGCTCCGCGCGGCAGAGCGGCGTGAACGCCGGCGGCAGGAGGCCGAGGACGACGCGGCTTTCGCCGAGCAAAAGGTCATGGCGGAGGCCCGCAGGCGGCCGAAGGGCGACCAATCGATCTTTTCGGAACCTGCCGAGCCAAGGACCGGCCTGCTGTCCAGGATGCCCGCGCTGATCAAGCGGCCCGATGTCATGCCGGAACCGGAGCTGATCGAGGAATACAGCGACGCCGTGGTTGATGAGGGACCGGGCGAGGACCGCATCAAGAGCAAGATCGCAGACATCATCAAGAACCGCGTGCGCAGCACCACCGCCATACATAACGCGACCACAAAGCCCCTGACCAAGCGGCGCGGGCGTGGGCCGGACGCCTTGGTGCTGGACACCACGCCGCGCCGTGCCGAGCCGCCCCTGACAGCCGCGCATCGCAGCGCGACTGCCCCCGCGGCAGCCCATCCCGTGATGGAGGACACCTTCGCGCAGGACGAGGACTGGGACGACGAAGACGATCTGCCACTGGAAGCCACGCCGGTGCAGCAGATGCCGCATATTCCTGTGGCCGAGCCGCGCAAGGTCGTGATGCAGCCGCTGCGCAAGCCGGTCCCGCAGTCCCGGCAGGCGCAGGCCGAAGCGCAGCCGAGGCTGACCTTCGACGACACGCACCCCGGTTTCGAACTGCCGCCGCTGAACCTGCTGGAGAACCCGGAGGTGATCCAGCGTCTGCACCTCTCCGACGAGGCTTTGGAGGAAAACGCGCGGATGCTCGAATCCGTGCTCGACGACTACGGCGTGAAGGGCGAGATCGTCGCCGTCCGCCCCGGCCCTGTCGTCACCATGTACGAGCTGGAGCCTGCGCCCGGCCTCAAGGCCTCCCGGGTCATCGGCCTTGCCGACGACATCGCGCGGTCGATGGCGGCGCTGTCTGCGCGGGTCTCCACCGTGCCGGGGCGCAGCGTGATCGGTATCGAATTGCCCAATGAGGCCCGCGAAAAGGTCGTGCTGCGCGAGATACTCAGCGCGCGCGATTTCGGCGACAGCACGATGCGCCTGCCGCTGGCCCTGGGCAAGGACATCGGGGGCGACCCCATCGTTGCCAACCTCGCCAAGATGCCCCACCTGCTGATCGCGGGGACCACCGGTTCGGGCAAGTCGGTGGCGATCAACACCATGATCCTGTCGCTGCTCTACAAGCTGACGCCCGAGGAATGCCGGTTGATCATGATCGACCCGAAGATGCTGGAACTCAGCGTCTATGACGGCATCCCGCATCTGCTCTCCCCCGTTGTCACGGACCCCAAGAAGGCTGTCGTGGCGCTGAAATGGACAGTGGGCGAGATGGAGGAGCGCTATCGCAAGATGTCCAAGATGGGCGTGCGCAACATCGAAGGCTACAACGGTCGTGTCCGCGAGGCGCTGGCCAAGGGGGAGCTGTTCAGCCGTACCGTGCAGACCGGGTTTGACGACGATACCGGTGAGCCGATCTTCGAGACCGAAGAAACCACACCCGTTACTCTGCCCTATATCGTCGTGATCGTGGACGAGATGGCGGACCTGATGATGGTCGCGGGCAAGGAGATCGAGGCCTGCATCCAGCGTCTGGCACAGATGGCGCGAGCGAGCGGAATTCACCTGATCATGGCCACGCAGCGCCCGTCGGTGGACGTGATCACCGGCACGATCAAGGCGAACTTTCCCACGCGTATTTCCTTTCAGGTCACCTCCAAGATCGACAGCCGTACCATTCTGGGCGAGATGGGCGCGGAGCAGCTTCTGGGCATGGGCGACATGCTCTATATGGCGGGCGGGTCCAAGATCGTGCGTTGCCACGGCCCCTTCGTCAGCGACGAGGAGGTCGAGGAGATCGTCAACCACCTCAAGCAGTTCGGCGAGCCTGACTATGTCGGCGGCGTGGTCGAAGGCCCGGCGGAGGACTCCGAGGCCAGCATCGACGCGGTGCTGGGTCTCGGCGGCAATACCGACGGCGAGGATGCGCTATATGACACCGCCGTGCAGGTGGTGATCAAGGACCGCAAATGCTCCACCTCCTACATCCAGCGCAAGCTGGCCATCGGCTACAACAAGGCTGCGCGGCTGGTCGAGCAGATGGAGGAGCAGGGGCTGGTGTCACCCGCCAACCACGTGGGAAAACGCGAGATACTCGTGCCGGAACAGGGCTGAGGCTTACCTCCGAAGGTTACTGTGACTGGGCCACCATCCACCGCCGGACATCGTTCCGGCGGTGTTTTCTTGTGCGGAGATCGGGATGCTCAAGACCCGCCGGAAGTAACCCACGGCAGCCCTTTAGGCGAAAAGCCGCGTCCTGATATCGCATATCATCACCACTCGCCCTATGTCTGGGGCAAGCAATGATTACAGGAAGTCCAAGATGCGTATCATCCCCACCGCCGTCCTCACGATCGGGCTGGCCGTTCTGACCCCTCTCGCCGCCCTGGCGGACAAGCTGCCGCTGGGAGACATTTCCGCCTATCTCAACAAGTTGCAGACGGCGCAGGGCGAGTTCACGCAGATCAACGACGATGGCTCCATCAGCACCGGGACGATCTTTATCAAGCGTCCCGGGCGCGTGCGGTTCGAATACAATCCTCCCGATTCTGGGCTTGTCGTCGCGGGCGCCAACAGCGTGGTGATCTTCGACAAGAAATCCAACCAGCCCGCCGAGACCTATCCCCTGGACCGCACGCCGCTTTCGATCATCCTGGCCCGCCAGGTCGATCTGGGGCGCGCGAAGATGGTGACGGGACATGCCTACGACGGCACCGCGACCACGGTCACAGCACAGGACCCTGCGCATCCTGAGTACGGCAACATCCAGCTCAAATTCACTGCCAATCCGGTGGAGCTGCGCCAGTGGATCATCAATGACGGAAACGGCAGCCAGACGACCGTTGTGCTGGGGGACCTCAAGACCGGCGTGAACATCGCCAACAGCATGTTCGACACCAGCAAAGGGCAAAGGCGTCTGAACCGCTGAGGCGGAGTCGCCCCGGCGTTCACGCCGGGGCGGGACCGTCAGCCGCGAAGACGGCAGGCGGCGATCTGTTGCTGGTACATCAGCGCGCGGGCGTCGACCTTGCCCGCCACGCCCACCAGCCAGGCCTTGTTGTTGTAGGTCTGCCGGGCAAAGCCCGTATGGCCCTCATGATAGGCAAGGTACTGGTTGCGGGCGTCGAAAAGCTCCACGCCGTTCCGCTCGCGCGTCTGGGTCATGTACCAACCCATGAAGTCGCTGGCGTCGTCGATCCTGTCACGCTGTGCCCGCCTGCGGCCTTCGGAATTGACGTATTCATCCCATGTCGCATCCAGCGCCTGACTGTAGCCGTAGGCGCTGGACTGTCGGCCCATCGGGATCACACCAAGCACATATTTGAACGGCGTGCGCGCATCCGCGACGAACTTGCTCTCCTGATGGATGGTGGCCATCTGCACGTGCACCGGCACGCCCCAGCGGCGTTCGGTGGCACGAAATGCCTTGTAGTATTCCGGGCGCTCCCTGAGAATCGTGCAGGCGTCATCCAGTGTGCGCGGCGCGTCGGTTTGACCGCCGCCACAGGATGCCACCAAAAGCACAACAATCAGTGCGCGAAGGGTTTTGCTCATCTGCCTCTCGCTCGTTTTTTATCGTTTATTGTTTTTCGGTAGTTTAGCCGATTCCGGCCCGTCTTTACATCCCTTTTTCGTGAAGCGGCGGTTTACAGCAGGAAAGCGAGGATCACCGGCAACGCTGCCACCGACATCAGGGTGGACACGACAACCATGCCGGCGACGGATTGCGCATCTGCGCCGTATTTCTCGGCCAGCAGGTAGGACGTGACGGCCACCGGCGTCGCCACCTGCAACACAAGCACCCCGAAAGCCACCCGGTCGAGGTCAAACCACGTCGCTGCCGCCCAGCCGATCCCGACGCAGAGCATCAGCTTCAGCAGCGACAGCAGGACCGCCCGCGACACTCCGCCGGGGCTGAGCCGTTCCACGGCGACCCCCAGCGTGATCAGCATGAGCGGGATGGCCATCTGGCCGATCAGCGACAGGGTGTTGGTCAGGAAGGTGGGCGTCTGCCATCCGTTGAGCAAGAACAGCGCGCCCAGCAAGGTCGCGCCCACCAGCGGTTCCCGCAGCGCCTTGCCAAATGCGCCATGCCCCGCCACCAGCCAGATGCCGAAGGTAAATGTCCAGATCGCGGAGACGGCAAAGACCACCACACCATAACTCAGCCCGGTTTCGCCGAAGGCAAAGAGCGCCAGCGGCAGCCCGAGGTTGCCGGTGTTGCCGAAGATCAGCGGCCCGGTATAGGTCCGCGGATTGAGGCGCAAAAGGCGCACCAGACCCACCGCGACGAGGCTGAGGGCTGCATAGGCCGCCACGGTGGCCAGCGAAAGCGCCGTGAGGGCGGAAGGATCGACTTTCGCCTGCATCAGCGCAACGAAGATAAGGCAAGGGGTCGCCACGGTCATGGCAAGCTGCGTGACGAACTGAATCCGGTATTCGAATCCCAGCCGGACCCATGCGAATCCGAGTGCCGCGAGAAGGAAGACGGGGGCCACGATTTCGAGTACTGTCAGCATAAGGGTCAACAGACTGTTTCCTTAACTAATAACAGCGTGATTGGACAAAAGCCCCTTGAACCGCTTACTAACGAAAGGTAGGGGCTGCAATGTTATGATACGTACGCGCGCGAAATATCATTTGGGTCAGGTCGTCCGACATAAAAAACATCCCTTCCGAGGGGTGATCTTTGACGTGGACCCTAAATTTGCAAATACCGACGAGTGGTACGAGGCCATTCCCGAGGAAAACCGCCCGATCAAGGACCAGCCGTTCTATCACCTGCTGGCCGAGAACGATGAGAGCTACTATGTGGCCTATGTGTCGGAACAGAACCTTGTGGCGGATTATTCAGGGGAGCCGGTGGATCACCCCGACATTCCCGACCTCTTCGGCCCGTTCACCGACGGGGCCTATCCGCTGCATTTCCAGTTGAATTGAGCCTGGCTGCGGTCGCGGGACGGCGTTCAGTCCAGCACGCGCGCCTCATCCACCAGCATGACCGGAATGCCGTTGCGGATCGGATAGGCCAGGTTCGCGGCCTTTGACACCAGTTCCTGTTTCTGAGCATCGTAGGTCAGCGTCGTCTGGGTGCGCGGACAGATAAGCGCTTCCAGCATCCGGCGGTCAAAGATCACCTCGACATCGTTCATTGCATCATGCCCTCATCCTGCCCGCCGCGCATCGAGTATTCGATCAGCGTCACCAGGGTCTCGCGCCGGGTTTCCAGCGAGGGAGCCTCCAGCAGGGCCTGTTTGTCCTCGGGGTCGAAGTCCAGCATCATCGACAGGGAGTTGATCAGCAACTCGTCGTCCGCTTCCTTGAGCGTGTCCCAGTCCGCCGAAAGCCCACGCTTGTCGAAGTAGCGGCCCAGCAGGTCAAGGAATGCCTTGCGCCTGAAGCCCGTGTCAGCCTCGTCCTTGCCCAGATCCCGCTCAAACCCATCCCACTTCACGTCGCAGCGACGGTAGGGGCAGAAGCCCTCGATCTCCTTGACCAGGCGGAATCGTGAAACACCGCCAAGCGTGATCATGTAGCGCCCGTCCTCTGTCTCGGAGAACTGGGTGATGCGCCCGGCGCAGCCGATGGTGTGCAGGCCGTGCCCGTCGCGCCCCGGCACCGCATTGGGCTGGATCATGCCGATCATGCGCGCGTCGGTCTTCAGCGCGTCGCCGATCATCTGGAGGTATCGCGGCTCGAAGATGTGCAGCGGCAGCCGCGAGCGCGGCAGGAGCAGGGCCCCGGCCAACGGAAAGATCGCTATCGTATCGGGCAATTCTGTTGGCTGTATCATGATGTTCGACTTAGCGCGTGCCCTCCGTCAGGCAAATATCATGGAGCTGAGTTTTCGGCGTCCGTGCAGCACCACCGGGTCGTTGGGTTTCATGGCGTCGAAGATGGTGAAAAGTTGGGTTTTCGCGGCACCTTCGTTCCATTCGCGGTCACGTCTGAAGAGTTCAAGCAGATGCGTCACAGCGCCTTCCGCATCGCCGGTGGCATAGAGCGCCTGCGCGAGGTCAAACCGGGCCTGGTGGTCGTCTGCATCGGCCTCCACCGCCTCGGTCAGTTCCGCCACCGGACCGGCATCCGCCGCCTGCCGCGCCAGCAGCAACTGCGCATGGGCGGCCTCCAGTTCCGGGGCCTTGGAGATCTCGATCGGTGCGCCGTTCAGCAGCGCCTCCGCCTGATCGAGGTTGCCCGTCGCGATATTCGCGCGCACCATGCCACCATAGGCACCGACGTGATTGGGATCCTCCCCGAGGATCGCCGCAAAGGTCTGGGCCGCATCCGTGGCGGCACCTTCCGACAGCATGTCCTCCGCCGCCGCGACCGCTTCGGCAAGCTGGTCGCCGGGGGCCTCGCCACCCGCAGCTTTCACAACGCGGTCGACGAAGGCCTTGATCTCCGATTCCGGCACCGCGCCCTGAAAACCGTCGACCGGCTGGCCCTTGTAGAAGGCATAGACCGTCGGGATCGACTGAATCTGCAACTGCTGCGCGATCATCTGCGCTTCGTCGACGTTGACCTTGACCATCTTCACCGCGCCCTTGGCGGCGATGACGGCCTTCTCAAGCTGGGGCCCCAGCGTCTTGCACGGCCCGCACCAGGGGGCCCAGAAATCCACGATGATCGGAACGGTCTGCGACGCTTCGACCACGTCGGTCATGAAGCTCGCCTCGTCGCTGTCGGAAATCAGGTCGGGTCCGGGCGCGCCGGTCAGGTTCAATTCCATCTGTCTGCTATCCTCGCTTGCTCGCGTTTGTCCCTATATGAGGGCTTTGAGACGTGAATCAAAGGTCGAAACTGGCAAAAACCGGGACGTGGTCGCTGGGTTGCTCCCAACCGCGCACGGCGCGCTGGATGTGGCTGGAATGGCCGGCGCTCGCGATGTCGGGCGTGGCCCAGATGTGATCGAGCCTGCGGCCCCTGTCGGCGCTGTCCCAATCCGGCGCCCGGTAGGACCACCAGCTGTAGAGGTTGCCCTGGGGAATGTCCTTGCGGGTGATATCCACCCATCGGCCCGCATCCTGAACCTCTCCCAGAGCCTCGACCTCGACAGGTGTGTGGCTGACGATTTTCAACAGCTTCTTGTGGTCCCAGACGTCGTCCTCGCGCGGGGCGATGTTCAGATCGCCCACGAGAATGGATTTCTCGGGCGGCTCGCCGTGGAACCAGTCGCGCATCCCGCTGAGGTAGTCGAGCTTCTGGCCGAACTTGTCATTGATTGTGCGGTCCGGTTTGTCGCCGCCTGCGGGGACATAAAAATTGTGGACCGTGACCCCGTTCTCCAGCTGGGCGGCGACATGGCGCGCGTGGCCGAGGGAGGCAAAGTCCTGTTCGCCCACATCCTGCAGCGGCAGCTTGGACAGGATTGCGACACCATTGTAGCCCTTCTGCCCCCGCGCAACCATGTGGGTATAGCCTGCGGCGCGAAACGCCTCGACGGGGATCTGGTCCACCGGGCTCTTGCATTCCTGCAGGCACAAGACGTCGGGCCCGTGTTCGGCCAGCATCCGCAGCACCAGCCCTTCGCGCAGGCGAACCGAATTGATGTTCCAGGTGGCGAGTGTGAAGGACATGGGCGCTGCTCCGGGTTTTGAGGTCGCGCGGACCCTACCCTCTGCACCGCGCCACCGCAATCAAGCGGATCGCCAAGAAAAATGGGCCAGACAATGAAGTCCGGCCCAGTTCAACAGGGAGGCATGTGTCAGCCCCGGACACAAACTTCGGGTCAAACCGATTGGCGGGTCATGAAAACCCCGCCGCTCAGGATTTTAAACTATATAAAGGCGCAAAGGTTCCGACATCAGGCGATCAGTCTGTAGCCACCCGATTCCGTCACCAGCAGGCGGGCATTGGAGGGGTCCGTCTCGATCTTCTGGCGCAGCCGGTAGATATGCGTTTCCAGCGTATGGGTCGTCACTCCGGCGTTGTATCCCCAGACCTCGTGCAACAACACGTCACGCGGCACCACACCGTCGTTGGAGCGGTAGAGGAACTTGAGGATGTTCGTCTCCTTCTCCGTCAGGCGCACCTTCTTGTCGTCCTCGGTGATCAGCATCTTCATGGATGGCCGGAAGGTATATTGGCCCAATTGAAAGACCGCGTCCTCGGATTGCTCATGGGTGCGCAGCTGCGCACGGATGCGGGCCAACAGGACGGGAAACTTGAAGGGTTTGCTGACATAGTCATTGGCGCCGGCATCCAGCCCCAGGATGGTATCGGCATCGCTGTCATGGCCGGTCAGCATCAGGATCGGGCTTTTCACCCCCTGCTTTCGCATCAGGCGGCACAACTCGCGTCCGTCCGTATCGGGCAGGCCCACGTCGAGGATGATGAGGTCATAGATCGCCTCCTTGGCGCGGCTCATCGCCTCGCCGCCATTGCCCGCCTCGAAGACATCGAAGTCTTCGGTCATGATCAACTGCTCGCTCAGCGCCTCGCGCAGGTCTTCGTCGTCGTCAACGAGCAGTATTTTCTTGAGTGGGGCCATTGGGGTTCTCCGTTTCTCTGCTTCACAGATGCGTCATTACCCCCTGTCCGGCAAGGTTTGCGGCACAAAGTTCACGGCCTCGTGTGTGGATTGGCTGCATTGTTTCAATTCTTTCGCCGCTGGCCTACATATCTCGCAGTCGCTCCGCAAAAGTGTAACAAGGCACCATGACCCTCGCCCCGGACATCATCGAACAGCTTGCACGCGCCCGGGCGGACTTGCGCATGGGCGTGCCTGTGGTCTTCACGGGCGATCGGGGCGTGCTGGTGCTGGCGGCAGAGACCCTCTCGGCGCAGCGGCTGACCGATCTGCTGGCGCTCGGCGGCAGTCCTGTCCTTGCCATCACCGCCCGCCGCGCAGAGACGCTCAAGGCACGCGCCTATGACGGCGATCTGGCGCGGATCGTGCTGCCGGGGGATGCAGGCCCCGGCTGGGTGCAGGGCATCGCCAACCCCGCCGACGACCTGCGTGCACCGATGAAGGGCCCCTTTGCCTGTGCGAGGGGCGGCAACGTGACCCCCCATCGGGCCGCGCTGCAACTGATCAAGTCCGCCCGCCTGCTGCCTGCCGGACTGGTGCTTGACCTGCCCGATGCTTCTGCGTTTGCCGCGCGGAACGGGTTGACCTGTCTCGACCTCGTCGCCGCGATCCCGGCCCTCGACAGCCGCAGCCCTCTTCACCCCGTCGTGAACGCACGCCTGCCCATGGAAGTGTCGGAAACCGGACGGCTCCACGTCTTCCGTCCCGAGGATGGGGGGGAGGAACACTATGCCATCGAGATCGGCCGCCCCGACCGCGCCGCGCCGGTGTTGACACGCCTGCATTCTGCCTGTTTCACCGGCGACCTTCTGGGGAGCCTCAAGTGCGATTGCGGCCCGCAACTGCGTGCGGCGCTGGCGCAGATGGGCGCGGAGGGGCATGGTGTGCTGCTCTACCTCAATCAGGAAGGGCGCGGCATCGGGCTGGCCAACAAGATGCGCGCCTATTCGTTGCAGGATCAGGGGTTCGATACGGTCGAGGCCAACCACCGGCTGGGCTTCGAGGACGACGAGCGCGACTTCCGGCTGGGGTCGGACATCCTGAAGTCGATGGGTTTTTCCGCCGTGCGCCTGCTCACCAACAACCCGCGCAAGGTGGCTATGATGCAGGCCAGCGGCATCGACGTCACCGAACGGGTGCCGCTCAAGGTCGGCGAGAACCGTCACAACCACGCCTATCTCGCCACCAAGGCCGCAAAATCCGGCCATCTGTTGTGACCCCGGCCGATCTGGTGCTGACGCCTACGGGCCTGCGGTTTCGGGGCAGCCGCTACCCCTGCACCACCGGAAAAGGTGGCGTGTCGAAACGCAAACGCGAAGGCGACGGCGCCACGCCTCGCGGCATCCACCGGCTCGTGGGCATGCTCTACCGACCCGACCGGATCGCGCCCCCGGCGGAATGGGCAGCGCCCATCGGGCCCGGCGATCTGTGGACCGACGATCCCACGGCCTCAGATTACAACAGGCTTGTCAGCGCCCCCTATCCGCACAGCCACGAAGTGCTCCGCCGCGCCGATCCGCTCTACGATCTCGTCATCCTGACCGACTGGAACTGGCCCGATGCAGTGCCGGGGCGGGGCTCGGCGATTTTCATCCACCAATGGCGCCGCCCGGGATTTCCCACCGAAGGTTGTCTGGCCCTCTGCCGCACCGACCTGCTCGCCATCGCCCGCAGGATCACCCGCCAGACACGGCTGATCATCCCCTGATCTTCACCCTTTTCCAAATACCGTCCGACCTTGCCGCAGGTGCGGCCCTCTGCGGTTGGACGGATTTACTCAAGGAAAACCGCTACCCCGCAACCCGTTCGCCGAAGATCGCGGAGCCCACGCGCACATGCGTCGCCCCCAGTGCAATCGCCCGCTCGAAATCCGCGCTCATGCCCATGGACAGGCCTTCCAGCCCGTTGCGCGCGGCGATCTTGCCCAGCAGCGCGAAATGCAGGGCTGGTTCCTCCTCCACCGGGGGAATGCACATCAACCCCCGCACCGGCAGGTCCATCCCGCGACATTCCTCGACAAAGGCATCCGTCTCCTGCGGCAGAACCCCCGCCTTTTGCGGCTCCTCCCCGGTATTGACCTGAATGAAGAGGCCGGGACAGCGGCCCAGCTCCTGTGCCAGCCGGGCAATGCTCCCCGCCAGCTTGGCACGGTCGAGGGTGTGGATCACATCGAACAGCTCCATCGCGGCGCGGGTCTTGTTCGATTGCAGCGGTCCGATCAGATGCAGTTCGACGCCCGAGAAGTCCGCCGCCAGCCCCGGCCACTTGCCCGCCGCCTCCTGCACCTTGTTCTCCCCGAACACCCGGTGCCCCTGTTCAAGCACCGCGCGCACGCGGTCATCCGGCTGCACCTTGCTGACGGCAATCAGCGTGACCGAACCCGCTGGCCTTGCAGCGTCTGCCTCGGCCCTGGCAATTCTGTCGGTGATGTCGTGCAGTGGCATGGGATGCGTCTCCGGGTCTGGCCCCTCAGGTAACACCGGCTCCGCACAAAAGAAAAGGGGCAGGCCAATGGCCCGCCCCTCTCAAGACTTTGTACGGATCAACTTAGAAGTTGAAGCGCACACCGACGTCTGCGCGTGTCGCGCCGGATGTCAGCTTCGCCACACCGCCGCGGACGGAAGTGCCGCCGCCGAGGTCGTGGTTGAAGTCGATACCGTAACCGGTGTCAGGCTGGAATTCCTTGTCAACGATATAGGCTTCGACGTTCGTGGCTGCGCCAACGTCAAAGCTACCCGCCAGAACCCATACGTCGCCACCGGTGCCGTTGTCGGCATAGGTCAGCGTTGCGGTGACCGGGCCGATGACGCCAGATGCGGACGCCGTGAACTCGGTGTCTGCACTGTCTTCGGAGTCCTGTGCGCCGATGGCGAAGGTGTAACCGGACCATGTGTAGGCAATGTAGGCTGCCAGACGGTCGCGGTCCTGACCAACAACTGCAACACCGGAGTTGTTGATGAAGTTACCGTTCGACTGCGAGTAGGAGATGTGTGCCGACAGATCGCCAGCAGAGTACATCAGTTCAACGCCGTTCTGTGCGCCCAAACCATCGGAGGAGTATGCATCGCCGCGGAAGTTGTACGCGGTGTAGTCATAGCCCAGACCGGTCAGACCGAGGTCGATCGGGTACTGACCCGGCATGAATTCCAGCGCGCCGTTGATGTTGCCGACGCCGACTTCAAAGCCGCCGGAGCGAACGAAGAAGCGGGGACCGTTGGTTGTGCCGAAATTCTGGCCACCACCGGTGTTGGTCTGCAGACCGCCGGCGATGCCGGGAGTTGCGTTCTGCTGGATGCGAACCATCGCACCGAACACGACGCCTGCGTCGGATTCAGCAGTCGCGTCGATCTGCAGCCGGAAGCGGTGGGTGATGTCGGTGGAGTCGACGTCGTCTGCGGTGCCGAACACACCGTCAAGGCCTTGGCCTTCGACGTAGATGATACCATAGCGTGCGTAGCCGCTGAAGGTGACGTCTGCTGCTGCAACGCCGGCTGTCGCGATCAGCGCGGTAGATGCAAAGAGAACTTTTTTCATGAGTTTTCCCTCGGTTTGAATTCACATGCCCAAACCGGGGAATCCGGTAAGGGTATGCAGGGTGTTTGCATCCAATGGGGTCCTCATGGCAAGACGCCTGCACGGCCTGCCTGCAATGCCGCGGCCAATGGTGCAGCTTTGCCACAGTTTTGCCCGACGCCCTGTGCTGCAAGGGCCATCCCCCTCCTCAGGAAGGGAGCGGGCCGCAGGAATCGCCTTGTTACATATGCCTTGCCCACATGGACCGGCTTGGGTAGACCAGTGACCAAACAGGCAAAGGATCGCTGGGATGGCACGTCACACCGTTTGCAGAATCGCAATCGCACTTCTGATCATGGGCAGCGTGGGCGCCTGCGGCTTTCGTGGCTTCGGTCCCGCGACGGCGCGGCCGGACACCTATACCAACCCCAATAACCCCAACAACGTAGAGACGAACCCTGAAAACACCATCTGGTCGATCTTCAGCCGCAAGACGAACGCGACCACCGTTTCAGTGAACAAGTACCTGTGGAGTGCCTCGCTCGAAGTGCTGAGCTTCCTCCCCGTGCAGTCGGTTGACCCCTTCACCGGCGTGATCGTCACCGGCTACGGTACCCCACCGGGCGGCGGCAACGCCTATCGCGCCACCGTCCTGATCGACGACCCCGCTCTCGACGCCCGCTCGCTGAACGTCGCGCTGCAAACCCAGGGCGGTCGCCCGGTCAGCACCGAAACAGCGCGCGCGGTGGAAGACGCGATCCTCAGCCGCGCCCGCGAACTGCGCATTGCCGACAGCAGGTTCTGAGCCCGCCCCCCAGGCCAAGCCAAATCCAGCGCCGGGTTCTGTCGTCAAAAGCAGCCCCGGCGTTTTTCATGTTCCGAAGGTCCCTCGCCCCATGTCACGCTATACACCCGCCGAAATCGAAGCCCGCTGGCAGCAGGCCTGGGAAAAGGACGCCGTCTTCAAGGCCGTCCGCTCTGCCGACAAGCCCAAGTATTACGTGCTGGAGATGTTCCCCTACCCTTCGGGCCGCATCCACATGGGCCACGTGCGCAACTACACGATGGGCGACGTGATCGCGCGCTACAAGATCGCGACGGGCCACAACGTTCTGCACCCGATGGGTTGGGATGCCTTCGGGATGCCCGCCGAAAACGCCGCCATGGCCATTGGCGGCCACCCCAAGGACTGGACCTACGGCAATATCGCCGACATGCGCAGCCAGATGAAACCGCTGGGCCTTTCCATCGACTGGTCCCGTGAATTCGCCACCTGCGACCCGGAATACTACGGCCAGCAGCAGGCCTTGTTCCTCGATTTCCTCGACGCGGGCCTCGTCTATCGCAAGAACGCTGTCGTGAACTGGGATCCGGTCGACATGACCGTGCTCGCCAACGAACAGGTGGAGGCGGGACGTGGCTGGCGCTCCGGCGCGCTGGTGGAGCGGCGCGAGCTGACGCAGTGGTTCTTCAAGATCTCCGACCATTCCGAGGAATTGCTGAGCGCCCTCGACAGCCTCGACAACTGGCCCGCCAAGGTCAAGCTGATGCAGGCCAACTGGATCGGCAAGTCGCGGGGCCTGCAATTCGCCTTCTCCACCATAGACGCACCCAACGGCCATGACCGCATCGACGTCTATACCACCCGCCCCGATACCCTCATGGGCGCGTCCTTTGTCGGCATCTCGCCCGACCACCCGCTCGCCAAGCTGCTGGAGCGCGACAACGAAGAGATCGCGGCCTTCTGCGCCGAGTGCCGCAAGGGCGGTACCACGGAAGAAGCCATCGAGACGGCAGAGAAGCTGGGGCTCGACACCGGCATCCGCGTGCGTCACCCCTTCGACACGGCGCACGAGCTGCCCGTCTACATCGCGAACTTCATCCTGATGGACTACGGCACCGGCGCGATCTTCGGCTGTCCTGCGCACGACCAGCGCGATTTCGAGTTTGCCACCAAGTACGGCCTGCCCATCATCTCGACCTTCCTGCCCTCCGAAGAGAGCAACGAGACGCTGACCGAGGCCTATGTGCCGCCAAAGACAGAGAAGGTCTTCTACAACCGAGGCTTCGCCGGCGACGCCTGGCAGACCGGGCTTGAAGGCATCGACAGCGCGATTCGCTTTTGCGAGCAAAACGGCGTTGGCCATGGCGTCACCAAATACCGCCTGCGCGACTGGGGCCTCTCGCGCCAGCGCTACTGGGGCTGCCCGATCCCGGTGGTGCATTGCACCGACTGCGGTGTGGTGCCCGAGAAGAAA
>JBBSJO010000003.1:0-58380 GCA_038257185.1 Rhodobacterales bacterium
GGTCGGAAAATCCACACGCCCGAGATCAACGCCTCCGGCCCGCGCGCCGGCTTTGCCCAGCGTGCGGCGATCAATGCGCCCATTCAGGGCACGGCCGCCGATGTGATCCGGCGCGCGATGATCCGGATGCCTGCGGCAATTGCCGACTTGCCTGCGAAGATGCTCCTGCAGGTGCATGACGAATTGCTGTTCGAGGTCGATGAGGGGTCAGAGGCGGCGCTGATCGACGCCGCGCGCGAGGTGATGGAGAACGCCAACGACCCGGTCGTCAGGCTTGACGTGAAGCTGACCGTCGACGCGGGACAGGGCGGAAACTGGGCGGAGGCGCATTGATCATGGAAGACGTCTCACCCCTGCCCGACGACCTGGAACAGACGCTCGACGAAACCGGCGCGCGTGCGGGCTGGGACGCCTATCCTCCTGACGTTCAGCGCGACGCGCTGGCCTGGATCGAAGAGGCAAGCACCACTGCGAAACGGTCCAAGCGGATCGACGACGTGGCGCGCAGTGCAGGCAAGGGTCAGACGCCCGCTGCACTGCAATAGGCGCGATCAGCACCGCCGACTTGGCTTTCGGTAGCGCGGGGTTTTACCCCGCGGCCCCCGCCAACCGCGCTACCCTTTCGCGACCAGCCGACCCACCAGCCGACGCGTCAGCGGGGCCACGACCAGCACCACGGGAAAAGCCACCGACCAACTGGCGGCCCAGCCCCCCATCCACTGCACGAAGAAATCTCCCGGCAGGCCGATGGCGCGGAACGTCGCGATGCCCGACACGATAAGCGACATCAGACCCGACAGGATCAGGCCAAAAACGATGGGGGCAAAGCGGGCGGAGATCATAGAAGGCGCATCCAGTCGAGGGTCTTTTCCGTGGGTCCGCCAGGGTGATACTCCGCCGCGATCCATCCCTTGTAGTCGCATGCCCGCATCGCGTCGAAAAGATCCGCAAACCGCACCGTGCCAGTGCCCGGCGCGGTGCGATCTGGCGCATCGCCCAGTTGAACGTGGCCGATGATCGCCGCGTACTGCCGGAACACCGCGACCGCGTCGCCGTGGATCATCTGTGCGTGGAAACAGTCGTATTGCAGTGCCACGTTGGGCCTTTCCACCGCCTCCAGCACCTTCGCTGCCAGCGCGTAGTCGTTCATGAAGTATCCCGGCATCGATACGGGGTTAAGCGGCTCGACCATCAGGGTCAGCCCCTTCGGTGCCGCCTCCGCCGCCCATTGCAGGTTGCGCACGAAGGTCTCTTGCGCTTCGTCCCCTTCAGCCTCTCCTGACATGACGTGGATCATTCCAGCCCCGAGGGCCTTCGCATAGCGGAACGCGCGGCGCATATCGTGCTGGAAGCGGCCCTCGCTGCCCGGCACCGCGCCGAAACCGCGTGCGCCGCCCGAGTAGTTGGGCGGGGGCGCGTTGAGCAGGATCATCTGCAACCCGTTTCGGACGAGCGCGCGGTGGGTCTCCTTGGCCGCGAGGTCATAGGGGAACAGGATCTCCACCGCCTCGAATCCTGACGCTGCGGCCGCGTCGAAGCGGTCCAGATAGGGTAGTTCGGGCCAGAGCAACGAGAGGTTCGCGGCAGGTTTCATGGTGTCAGAAGTTCTCGACCCAAGGGCGCAGCGTCATCTCGTCCGACCAGGCAGAGCGGTGCTGGTCGATGAGCTGCATGTAGGCCGTAGCGATCACCTCGGGGGAGAGCATCCTGTCGGAGCCGTCGTCAGTCCGACCCGCGCGGGCGGGGTTTGAAATGCCGCCGTCGATATTGACCCACGCCACGTGGATGCCCTTCGGATGCAATTCCCGCGCCATCGACTGCGCCAATCCGCGCTGTGCGAACTTGCCCATGGCGAAGGGGGCGGAGTTGGCGAAACCCTTGACCCCGGCGGAGGCCCCGGTGATGAGGATTGTGCCCTTCACGTCGCCGTCGTTGCGTAACATCAGTCGGGCCGCCTGCTGCCCCGTCAGGAAAGCCCCGAAGGCAGTAACCTCCAGCGCGCGGCGCACCGCCTCGGGGTCAAGCTCCGCAATCGGGCCGCGTTGGCGGGCGGAAGGGTTGTAGATGGCCACGCGGAGCGGACTGGGCAGATCGGCGAAGACCTGCGCGACGGCCCCCGGATCGCTACCGTCGGCGGCAACGGCCCGCGCGCCTGTTTCAGCGACAAGGGCCGAGAGCTTCGCCGTATCACGCGCCACCAGCACGAGGTCATGCCCGCGCTTCGCCAGGGCGCGCGCCAATGAAGCGGACAGCCCGGACCCCGCGCCGACAATCACCGCAGTCGTTTTCATTTCGCGTCTTTCGGCAGTTCGTTCGAGGGGATGATGCCAAAGAATTCCCCGCCCGACCAGACACCGAACCAGCCTTCGTGATGCACACCGGCGTCCACCAGCCGGTAAAAGCTCTTGCGGTCGATCAGCCCCTCCAGATTGCGGCGGATCAGGACGTACGGCGACGGCTCGCCCGTCTCATCGTCGCGCACAACCCGAATGGGGTGATCCGGCCCCGCCACAGCCACGTCGCCGAGGTTGGTCTGGAAGGTCAGCGTCTGGTCCCTTCCCTCTCCCTTGGGCTCGAAATCGACGGCGATGAAGGGCGCGTCCTCGACTGTGATCCCGACCTTCTCCACCGGGCTCTTGAGGAAATAGTCATCGCCCTCGCGCCAGAGAATCGTGGCGAAGAGCTTCACCAGTTCGATCCGTCCGATCGGGGTGCCCTGATAGAACCATGTCCCGTCGCGCTTGATCTGCATGTCGAGGTCGCCGCAGAACGGGGGGTCCCACTTCTCCAGCGGCGGCAATCCGCGTGTTTTGGCCGCTTTTGCGGAGGCCGCGAGGCTTTCTGCGGAAGGGGTCACGCTTTTTTGTCCGCTCATCGCTTTTGTCATTTCCTCTGGTCGGGATACACTTACACTTGAAGGATATAAACCAAGGGACGCAATTGTCATGAGTGAAGCCGAAGACATGGTAGCCGAGATCGAGGCGCTTGGCGAAAAGCTGACGATGGCAAAACAGTCCATCACCCGCCGGTTCATTGGTCAGGAACGGGTCGTGGACCTCACGTTGACGGCGCTTCTGTGTGGCGGCCACGGGTTGCTCATCGGTCTGCCCGGCCTTGGCAAGACCCGGTTGGTGGAGACTTTGAGCACCGTCATGGGGCTGCACGGCAACCGCGTCCAGTTCACGCCCGACCTGATGCCCGCCGACATCCTCGGCTCCGAGGTATTGGATACGGGAGCCGACGGCACCCGCGCCTTCCGCTTCATCGAAGGTCCGGTGTTCTGTCAGCTTCTGATGGCCGACGAGATCAACCGCGCGAGCCCGCGCACCCAGTCCGCATTGTTGCAAGCGATGCAGGAAAAGACCGTGACCGTGGCCGGCGTGGACCGCCCGCTTGGCGTGCCCTTCCATGTGCTGGCCACCCAGAACCCGATCGAGCAGGAAGGCACCTATCCCCTGCCCGAGGCGCAGCTGGACCGCTTTCTCGTCCAGATCGACGTGGCCTACCCCGACCGCGCGGCAGAGCGGGACATCCTGATCGCCACAACCGGCGAGTTGGAGGCGGAATCGACCGAGGTCTTCAGCACCGGCGAATTGCTGGCCGCCCAACGTCTGCTGCGGCGGATGCCGGTGGGCGACAGCGTGGTGGAGCTGATCCTCGACCTCGTGCGCGCCTTCCGCCCGAATGAGGAGAACGTCAGCGCCCGCGTGCGCGACACCGTCGCCTGGGGCCCCGGCCCGCGCGCCGCACAGGCGCTGATGCTTGCCGTGCGCGCCCGTGCGCTGCTGCAGGGGCGTCTTGCACCCTCCGCCGAAGACGTGCTCGACATGGCGCGCCCGGTGCTGAGCCATCGCATGGCGCTCAACTTCGCCGCCCGCGCCCGTGGCGACAGTCTTCAGGGCCTCATCGACCAGACCGCCGCCACCCTTAGCGGAGCGAAGGCCGCAGCGTGACGGCACCCATCGCACTTCGCGCCAGGGCCGAGGACGAAGCCGCCCGCCTCCCGGCCCTCCTCGCGCGGGCCGAGCACCTCGCGGGCGCCATCCTGCTGGGTGCCCACGGGCGCAGGCGCGCTGGCATGGGCGACGACTTCTGGCAGTACCGCCCGGCGCAACTGGGCGACAGCAGCCGGATGATCGACCACCGCCGCAGCGCCATGGGCGATCAGGAGTTCGTGCGCGAACGCGAATGGCAGATCGCGCAATCGGTGATGCTCTGGATCGATCAGGGCGCGTCGATGCGATTTTCCTCTGACCCCAAGCTGCCGCAGAAGGCGGACCGCGTGCGTCTGCTGGGTCTGGCGTTGTCCATCCTGCTCTTGCGGGGTGGCGAGCGTGTCGGCCTCACCGGCACCACCCTGCCCCCGCGCAGCGGCAATCCGCAGGTATTGCGGCTGGCGGAGCTCTTTTGCCGCGACGACGAAGCGGACTACAGCCCGCCCGAGCACCGCGCGATGATCCCGCATGCCCGCGCCGTATTCATCTCCGATTTCATGGGCAAGCTTGACGACGTGCAGCTTGCGCTCACCAAGGCCGCCGACCGGGGCGTGCGCGGCGTGCTCTATCACGTGCTCGACCCGTCCGAAGAGGCGTTTCCGTTTTCGGGCCGCACGATCTTCGAAAGCATGGGCGGCACGCTCAGCCACGAGACGCTGAAGGCCAATGACCTCAAGGGCCGCTATCTGGAGCGTCTGGCCGAACGCAAGGCGGAGTTACAACGGCTCTGCACCCTGACCGGCTGGCGATACGGGCTGCATCACACCGACGGCTCTGGGCAATCGGCGCTGCTCTGGCTCTATGGCGCGCTTGATGCGCGAGCGGGGGTGATGGCGTGACCGTCCTGGGCGGCATCGGCTTCACCGCGCCCTGGCTGCTGCTGGCGCTGCTGGCGTTGCCGATCCTCTGGCTGATCCTGCGCGCAGTGCCGCCCGCCCCCATCCGACGCCGGTTCCCCGGCGTGGCGCTGCTGCTGGGTCTCAAGGACGACGAAAGCGTGTCGGACCGCACACCGTGGTGGCTCCTGTTGCTGCGGATACTGGCCGTCGCCGCGATCATTCTGGGGCTCGCGGGCCCCGTTCTGAACCCCGAAGCGGAGCAGGCGGAGGGCAACGGCCCGCTGCTGATCGTGCTCGACGGCTCCTGGGCCGGGGCTACGCGCTGGCCGGAGCAGACCGAGGCGATCGAGGCGCAGTTGACCCGCGCAGGCCGCGCCGGGCGCACGGTCGGCTTCCTGAGCCTCACGAAACCCGACACGCCTGCCTTCCAGTCCGCCGATGTCTGGCGCAGCCGTCTTGCCGGGTTCGTGCCGGAACCCTGGCAGCCCTCGACTGCCGAAATCGACCGCGCTGCGGAAATCATGGGCGACTTGCCCGCCTTCGACACGCTGTGGTTCAGCGATGCCCTGGATTATCCCGGCCGCGACGTGGCACTCGATGCGATGCAGGCGCGGGGGCGGGTCGAAGTTTTCCAGACAGCGGCCAACGTGCTTGCCATCGCCCCCGCGACCTACGCCGACGGCGTTGTCAAACTGAGCGTGGCACGTGCCGCGCCGGGGCTTGAACGCGAGGTTGTGCTGCGCGCCGAGGGCCGCGACCCCGCGGGCAACGCACGCATCCTTGCCACCGCCAATGCGACCTTCGCCGACGGTGCGACGCAAACGGAAGCGGAGTTGTCCCTGCCCGCCGAGTTGCGCGCCCGTATCACCGGGTTCACCATCGCGGGCCAGCGCTCCGCCGGGGCGGTCACGCTGGTGGACGACGCCCTTCGCCGCCGCGAGGTCGCCCTGATCGACAGCAGCAACGAGGCCGAAGAGCTGCAATTGCTCTCACCGCTCCACTACATCGAACAGGCGCTGGCCCCCAATGCAGACATCATCAAGGGAGCGCTGGCCGACGTGCTGCCCGCTAACCCGGACGTGATCGTACTGGCCGACGTGGCCACCCTGTCGGCGGCGGAGCAGGAGCCGCTGATGGCATGGGTCGATAAGGGCGGGATGCTGGTGCGCTTCGCAGGCCCCCGCATCGCGGCCAGCGACATCAGCCGCAACGAGGAAGACCCCCTGATGCCCGTGCGCCTTCGCGCCGGTGGCCGCAGCGTCGGCGGTGCAATGAGCTGGGGCGAGCCGAAGAGCCTGGCGACGTTCCGCGACACCTCCCCGTTCTTCGGGCTTGCCGTTCCCGACGACGTGACGATTTCATCTCAGGTCGTGGCCCAGCCCGATCCGACGCTGGCGGACCGCTCCATCGCTTCGCTCAGCGACGGCACCCCTCTGGTGACGCGCAAGACGCTAGGCCAAGGGCAGGTCGTTCTGTTCCACGTCACCGCCACGGCGGAATGGTCGACCCTGCCGCTGTCGGGCCTGTTTGTGGAAATGATGGAACGACTCGCGATTTCCTCCGCCTCCGCCTCGCCCGACGCGGGCACGCTGGAGGGCACGACATGGACCCCCCTTCGCGTCATGGATGGCTACGGTGTGTTGGAAGATGCGGGCAACCTGCCGGGGGTGGACGGGGCCGAACTCGTTTCCGCCCCCGCCGGGCCGCAACTGCGGCCGGGCATCTACGGCTCCGCCGAACGGCGGCTGGCGCGCAACGTCTTCACCGCCGACGCGACGCTGACTCCGGCGGGATGGCCCGCCGACGTGCCGGTGCGCGGGCTGGAGGTGGCCGCCGAGCAGCCCATCGCGGGCTGGCTGCTAAGCTTGGCGATCCTTGTGTTGCTGGCCGATGTCGTCGCATCATTGGCCCTGTCCGGGCGCTTGCTCGGGCGCAGCAACGCCACCATCGCCCTGCTTCTGGCCCTGCCGTTGCTGGCCCATCCCGTGCCCGGCTTCGCGCAGACCGAGGCCGAGAATTTCGCGGTCCGGTCCGCGGCCGAAGTCTCGCTCGCCTATGTCATCACCGGAGACGACAGGCTCGACGAGGTATCGCAGGCCGGACTTGCCGGGCTTTCGGACGTCGTCTTCTTCCGCACCTCAATCGAACCCTCGCCCCCCACGGGGATTGACCTCGAACGCGATGAACTGGTGTATTTCCCGCTTCTCTACTGGCCAATCACCCCGGATCAGCCGCGCCCCTCGGCGGAGGCCTATGCGCGGCTCAATGAATATCTGCGGTCGGGGGGGTTGATCCTTTTCGACACCCGCGATGCCGACATCGCGCGCTATGGCGCATCCAGCCCCAATGGCCGCAAGTTGCAGGACCTGGCCGCCCCGCTGGACATTCCGCCGCTTGAGCCGCTGCCGGCGGACCACGTTCTGACCCGTACTTTCTACCTGTTGCAGGATTTCCCGGGCCGCCACATGAGCCGCGACGTCTGGGTCGAAGCGGCGCCTGCTGATGCGGAACAGATCGAAGGCGTGCCCTTCCGCAACCTCAACGACGGGGTGACGCCGGTGGTGATAGGCGGCAACGACTGGGCTGCGGCCTGGGCAATCCGCAACGACGGCGCGCCGCTGCTGCCCATCGGGCGGGGTTATGCGGCGGAACGCCAGCGGGAGCTTGCCTATCGCTTTGGCGTCAATCTGGTGATGCATGTGCTCACCGGCAATTACAAGTCGGACCAGGTGCATGTGCCTGCCCTGCTGGATCGGCTCGGCCAATGACCTCCTCCATTGTCTTCGATCCGCTTATTCCGATTCCGCTGCTGATCGTGGTGGCCATCATCGCGTTGATCTCGCTCATTCTTGCGATCCTGCGCGGCCTGAATGGCTGGGCTTTGCGCGGTTTGGCCGCCGCCGTGGTGCTGGGGGCACTGGCGGGTCCGTCCTACCAACAGGAGGACCGCGCGCCGCTGACCGACATCGTGCTGCTGGTGGAGGATACGAGCGCCAGCCAGAGCCTCGGAAACCGCCGCGCACAGACCGAAGAAGCCGCCACCAACCTCGCCGCCCAGATCGCGGCGCGCCCCAATACCGAAGTGCGCCGGATCACCGTGCCCGACGGCGCGGGAGATGCCGGCACCGAACTGATGACCGCCATCGGCAATGCGCTGGCGGAGGAGCCGCGCGCGCGTGTCGCGGGTATCCTGGCGATCAGCGACGGGCGCGTGCATGATGCGGACCTGCCGGTCGATTTGCCCGCCCCCCTGCACCTGTTGCAGACCGGGAAGGCTACCGACTGGGACCGCCGTCTGACTGTCAGCAACGCCCCCGCCTTCGCCATCATCGGAGAACCCGTTACCCTGACCCTCAGGATCGACGATCTGGGCCTGGCACCGGACGATGGCGGGCTCGCCCCGCTCGATATTTCCATCGACGGGGAACCCGCCCAGACCTTCCGCGTGCCGGTAGGTCAGGACATCGAGATGCCGGTGACCCTGCCCCACGGCGGGCGCAACGTGCTGCGTTTTTCGGTGCCGCTGGCCGAGGGGGAGCTGACCGACCGCAACAACGCTGCACTGATCCAGATGAACGGGGTCCGCGACCGGTTGAGCGTGCTCTTGGTCAGCGGTGAGCCGCACCCCGGCGGGCGCACCTGGCGCAACCTGCTGAAGTCGGACAGTTCCGTCGATCTGGTACACTTCACCATTCTGCGCCCGCCCGAAAAGCAGGACGGGGTGCCGGTGAACGAACTTTCGCTGATCGCCTTCCCGACGCGTGAGTTGTTCATGGAGAAGATCACGGATTTCGACCTGATCATCTTCGACCGCTACAAGCGGCGCGGCTTGCTGCCTGCGCTCTACCTTGAGAACGTGGCCAACTATATCCGCGAAGGCGGCGCGGTGCTGATTTCCGCCGGACCCGATTTCGCCAGTGCCGACAGTCTCTACCGCTCGCCACTGGGTGAGGTCCTGCCCGCCACCCCCACCGCGCGGGTGTTCGAGGAAGCCTTCCTGCCCCACGTCACGGACCTCGGCCAGCGCCATCCGGTAACGGCGGGTCTGCCGGGGAACGGCGACTGGGGCCGCTGGCTGCGCCAGATCGACGTGGTTGAGCCACAGGGCAACGTGGTGATGGACGGTATCGACGGGCGCCCCCTGTTGGTGCTGAACCGGGTCGAGGAAGGCCGCGTGGCGCTGCTGGCCTCCGATCACGCCTGGCTCTGGAGCCGGGGATATGAGGGCGGCGGCCCGCAGCTTGAGTTGCTGCGCCGACTGGCGCACTGGATGATGAAGGAACCTGAGCTGGAAGAGGAATCGCTGACCGCCGAGGCGGAGGGGCAGACCATGCGGATCGTCCGCAGGACCCTGGGCAAGACCGTGCCGCCTGTGACCGTGACCGCGCCCGATGGAAGCACCGAGGAAATCGAGCTGACCGAGGCCGGACCGGGCGACTACGAGGGCGTCTATCAAGGGGCCGAGATCGGTTTGTACCGGCTTGAGAATGGCGACCAAAGCGCCGTCATCGGCCTCGGTCCTGCCGCGCCGCGGGAGTTCGTGGAGACCATCGCCAGCGACGCAGCAATGCGCCCGGTGGTTGACGGGTTGCGCGGGGGCGTGGCGGTTCTGGAGGACGGCGTACCGCGCCTGCGCAACGTGCGTGCGGGCCGCCCCGCCGCAGGGCGTGGCTGGTTGGGGCTCACGCCGCGCGATGCCTACGAGACGCGCGACGTGCGGCAGACCCCGATCCTGCCCGCTTGGCTGGTCCTGATCCTGAGTGCGTTGTTCATCACCGCCGCCTGGCTGCGCGAGGGGCGGCGGTAGGCTGCCGCAGTTGCGGCAAGATCAGAGCGCGCGCAGCAGCAATCCGCCCGCGAGCGCCACGACGACGGCGCCCGCCGTCAGCTCGACAATCGCGGCGACCTTGGCAGCATGCGCCGAGCCGGTGATCCCCGCCAGCACGCCGCCACGCAGCGCGCCCGCGCCGAGGCCCACGGCAATCGTGATCGCGGCCGTACCCGCTGCCATGGCGAACGCCCCGCCGATCCCGAGCGCGCCGATGCCCATTTGCCAGGTAATGATCAGCACAAAGAGTGCCCCGGTGCAGGGCCGCACCGCGATCCCTGCGATCAGCACCAAAGCCTCGCGCAGGCTGCCCGCACTTTCAACCTGCTCCACCGTCGGTCCATGGGCATGACCGCAACTGGCACAGACGGTGCCGTCATGCTCGTGATATGCTGCGGGCCGCAAGCGCCGCAGGCCGCGCCAGACCAGCCAACCGCCGATCAGCGCGATGGCGCCGTAGCTGACCGGGGCCATGACGTTTTCCGTCACGCCCACCAGCGTGGCGCGGCCCAGACCCAGAAGCGTCACGCCCGCGTACACCAGCAGTACCGCCGTCACCGCCTGCGCCAGCGAAGCGCCGAGCGCGATCATCGCGAGACGCAGCATCGAGACGCGACGCCCCATGCCATAGCCGCCGATCAGCACCTTGCCATGCCCCGGCCCCGCCGCATGGGCCAGACCGTAGGCGAAGCAGGCGCTGAGCAAGGCTGCCACCGCTCCAGCCTCCCCCGCCCGCGCGCTGCGCAGGGCCCTTGCAATGGTGTTCTGGAAGGCATGCTGCTGGCCCGCGGCCCAGAGCGCGAGGCGGTCGAAACCACCGCTCCACCACAGGAACCCCAGCCCGATGAGGACCGCAATGGCTGAGAGCGTCAGGGCGCGTCGCATGTCACGATCACACTGCTGGCCATCTGCGCACCGATATCGGGCAGGCCCGCGTCCTGCGGGTCCGATCCCGGATCAAGCTTGGCGATCTGCTGTTGCAATGCCTCCAGCCCTTCGTTCAACTCCGGCCCCTTGAGACGGATCTGGCAGACGCCGCCCTCCGCCACGGTGATAGGGCGCGTGACTTCGTAGGCCGTGTAGTAGGTCGGATCATAGGCCCTGATGACCGAGCTGCGTCCCGGTTCGATCGGCGTGTCGAGCGCCCTGAGGTGGGTGGTGGTGATGCGACCGTCCGCGAAGTTGGCGGTGATCTCCTGCGGTCCTGAAAGGGCGACCAGTGCGTCGCCTTCGGTGATCTCCAGATCGCCGTTGAAGCCATCGACCCACTGCATGTCGAACCCGGTGAGCTGTTCCGTTTCCGTTGCCGTCAGGGTGCCGTCGCCGTCGGTGTCGAGGCCCATGTCCTCGGTGATCAGCAACGAATAGAAGTCGTCGTACTGCCAGGTGACCCGCACCTGGGTAAGCCGCCCGCTGTCGTCGAGAATCAGTTCGAACCCCGTGTCGACGAAGACATGCGGGTGCGCTGCCAGCGGTGTCGCGACGAGGCCAAGGAGCAGCGGGAGGATCGCGGATTTCATGCGGTCTCAGTACCGTTCCGGGCGAGAGACGGCAATCGTCGCCGGGAGTGACAGGCATGAAACCACCGTTACTCCATCCTGATCCGAACCTCCGCGCCGCGCCCCTTCGCGTCGATCACCGAAATGCGCGAAAATCCCGGCCCCGGAGCGGGCAGCATCGCCGACCGGCCGCGCAGGTCCGTCAGTATGGGCGCGCCATTCACGAGCACGGTCATCGGCAGGACGCCATCGCGCAGCTTCAGCGGGATCGTGTCACTGCTGTGGCGCAAGACAGCGCCGTCCGGTGGGAAGCTGACAACAGGCGCATCGGTCGCCTTGAGAAACACTGCATCGCGGGGACGGAAGCGCTGCAAAGGCAAAGGCAGGGATGCGGTGCTGAGGATCAGCGTTTCCGGCGGTGGCGGCGCAAAGGGCGTCGGGGTCCGTTTCAGCCGCCCGAAGGCTTCGAACAGGATGGGGGCGGCCAGATCGCCACCGAAGGCCCCCGGCACGGGCGTTCCGTCGGGGCGACCCAGCCAGACACCGATGACATGGCGGCCGTCGAAGCCGATCGACCAGGCATCGCGGTGGCCGTAAGAAGTTCCGGTCTTGTAGGCGATCTGCCCACTGCGTCCGGCAGTGCCCTGGGGCGGTGGTACGCTGGCGAGGATATGCGCGACCTGCCAGGCGGCGCTGCGCGAGATGATGCGCTGTCCTTCGGCGGCCACCATGTCCCGCCGCCAAAACAACGGGCGTGCGACCCCGCCGTTTGCAAGCCCCGCGTAAAGTTGCACCATGTCATCCAGCGTCAGTCCGACCCCGCCCAAAGCCACCGCCAAACCTGGCTTGCCGCCCGGCACCTGCGGATTTGCGCCACCCTTGCGCAGGCTTGCCATCAGCCGCGCGGGGCCCACTTCCTGCGTCAGCAGCACGGGCGGAATGTTCAATGAAAGTTGCAGCGCCTCGCGCACTGTCAACTCACCGCGAAACTGGCCGTCGAAATTCTGCGGGGCGTAGCTGCCGAAGGCCACAGGGGCGTCGTTGATCAGCGTGTCGGGATGCACCAGCCCCTCGTCGAAGGCCAACCCGTAGATGAAGGGTTTGAGGGTTGAACCGGGGGACCGCACCGCGCGGGTCATGTCCACGAAACCCAGAGTGCCGCCTGTCGCGGAGTAGTCGGGCGAACCGGCGGAGGCGAGCACCTCTCCGGTGCGGTGATCCGCCACGACGATGGCAGCCGACACGCCGCTGGCCTGCCCCTTGACGGCACGGGCCACTAGATCCTCGATCTGGGTTTGCAGCGCTGCGTCGATGGTCAGGTCATGCACAGCGGCCAAAGGGTCTTGCTGCCGCATCCGGTCTGCAAGGTGCGGCGCGAGGCGGACGAATGGTTTCATGCGGATGGGGACGGGAGAAAGATGGGTTCGCTCGGGCGCATCGACGCGGTCCAGCACACGGGTCCGCGCCTCTTTCGCGACGTCGGGGAAGCGGTCGGGACGGCGGGTTTCGGGCGATTGCGGCAGGGCCACCAGCAGGGCCGCCTCTGCCTGCGTCAGACGCGCGGGTTCCTTGCCGAACCATGCCAGCGATCCGGCGCGCAACCCTTCGATGGCCCCGCCGTAGGGCGCGTGGGCGAGGTAGAGAGTCAGGATCTCCGTCTTGCCCATGTGTCGCTCCAGCGCCAGCGCCAGCCTTATTTGCCGCAGCTTACCGTGCCAGCGCCCAGTGCCGGAGTTCTCCAGCAACCGCGCCACCTGCATGGTGAGTGTCGACCCACCCGAGACGACCTCGCCCGACCACGCCGACTGAGCCATAGCCCGCAGCGCCGCCCGAGGATCGACGCCACGGTGCTGCCAGAAGCGCTTGTCCTCGTAGGTGACGAGCATATCCATGAAGGCCGGATCGACCTGATCCAGCCGCAGGGCCAGTCGCACGCGGCCATCCTCCACCGGGAAGACGCGCAGCATTGTACCGGTCCGGTCGCGCACCTCGACGGAGGTTTCCACGAGCACCGGGGGCAGGACCGTCGCATCCACCCAGGTGTCGAACCCGTCGCGCAGGCCCGCCGCCACCAGCAGCGTCAGGACCAGCGCAAAGAGGCCGTAGCGGCGGATCATGGGTTGACCGTCACCGCTCCGGTTTCCGTGTTGGCGCGGTATTCGGGGCGGTACATATCCGTCACCGTCGCCGCCGGGTGGTGATAGGTCCCCGGCGTCACGGCGCGCACGATATAGGCCAGCCGGAAGGGATCGGCTTCGCGGTGGTTCACGGCGGCGATGAAGCGGTCGCTGCGGAATTCCGCGTTCTCCGCCTCTGCCGTGGTCAGCCAGTCGAGCGCGCCGACCTCGCCGCCACGCAGCAGGTTGGGATTGTCGATCTCGAAGCCTGCAGGCAGCGGATCGTCGATGATCAGCCGCGCGCCGACATCTTCGAAGGGTTTCACTTCCAGCACAACCACCAGCCGGTCGCCCGTGGTGATCGTAGCCGGGGCCGCCTCACCCTCCATCGTGTAGTAGGTGCGGGTCAGCGCATAGCCGTAGCCGTCGGCCTCCGGGGCCACCTCCGGTACGCCGTAGGCGGTCATGGTGACGTCCATCGATACGGCACTGACGTTTTCGATCACGGACGCCTGTGGGTCCGCGTCCGACAGGCGTTTGACCACGGGGCCGTTCACCGGCTGGCCGTCCACTTTCAGCCCCGGTACCGCATCGGGCGAGGCGAGCGCATGGGCCGCCATCACGATCTGCGCGGCTTCCTGCGTGGAGAGCGTCTTGCGGTCGTTGCTGACCCAGGAAACCAGCATGGCCGCGTCGATCGCCTTGCTGCCCGCCTCTGCCGTCAGTTTCAGCACGCCTGCGGTGTCGCGCAGGTTGGTGCCGAAGTCGTCGCGCCAGCCCCAGCGGCGGTCCCGGTCACGCAGCAAAAGCGCGCCCGCACGGCGGAACATGGCATCCGCCCGCACCGGATCGCCGTATGCTGCCAAGGCCGCCCCAAGCTGGGCCGCCGCGAGCGGCGTGCCGAAGTCGTTCTGCTTGGTATCGGCGTAGTAGCGCAGGTCGCCCATGCTCGCCGCCCCTTCGCGCGCCAGCACCAGCAGGGCATAGGCCACATCCTCCCCGCCGTCGTCGAAATCCGGCGCATAGCTGATGCGGTTGCGCAGGTTGTCCATGGCAAGGCTGAAGGCGAGGTCGGGCACCTTGTGGCCCTCTGTCCGCGCGCGGCTCAGGAAGTCGGTGACATAGGCGTCGAGCCAGAATTCGCCCGACCCCGCCTGCCACATCCCGAAGGCGCCGTTGCTGGATTGCCGCGTGAGGATTTGCTTGATCGCCTTGTCGATCTTGTCGTCGATGCGTTCCGGTTCACCCAGCCCCGCGGCCTGCGCCATGGAACTGAGGTAGAGCAGCGGCATCGCGCCGGAGGTCACCTGTTCGGTGCAGCCGTAGGGGTAGCGGTCGAGTTGCCGCAGGAGCCCCGGCACGTCGAAGCGCGCAAGCGGTCCGGCGGTCAGGGTTGCGCTGGCAGTGCCGGGGCGCAGGTCCGCGAAGACGTTGCCATCGAAGGTGAAGGTTTCACCCACGCCAAGCGCGAACTGACGGGTGACGGCGATTTCCGGGTCGTTGTCGCGCACGGGCATCGTCAGCACCTTGCGGAGTTCCTTGCCGTCCGGGGTCGTCAGGACGACGGTGATCAGCGGGTCGCCGATCTCGCGGCCCGTGACCGGAATCTCCATGCGCTGCGAGCCATTCGCAGCCAGCGTCAAAGTTGGCGGCACATCTCCCAGTCCCACGGCGGCATCGGCCAGCACTGACAGTTTCATCTCACCCGCCGGTCCGGTGGCGTGCACCAGTTCCAGCAACAACCGACTGTCATCCCCCGGCGACAGGAAGCGCGGCAGCGAGGCGGTCACCACGACCGGATCGCGCGCGATCACGTCCTGCGAGGCGTCGCCCACCGCCGTGTCGGACCAGGCCACGGCCATCAGCCGGATGGTGCCGTTGAAGGCAGGGCGGATGATTTCCACCTCTGCGCGGCCGTCGGCGCCGACCTGCACGGGTCCGGTGAAGAAGGCCATCAGCTTTTCGGTCGGCGGCGGCGATTGCAGTTGCGCGCTGGCGGCGGCGTCACCACCCGACCGGACGGTGCCCATCGCGCCGTTCATGCCGTCGATCAGGCGGCCGTAGATGTCGCGCATCTCCACCCCCAGACGGCGCTGGCCGAAGTAGTGGTCGGTCGGATCGGGTGCCTCGAACCCCGTGAGGTTCAGGATGCCCAGATCCACGGCAGCCAGCGTGACATAGGCTGTCTCGCCCTCCTTCACGCCGTCCACCAGCACCGAGACGCGCGAGGTCCCGGCCTGCCCGTCGATCTCCGCCGGGGTTTCGAAGCTGACCGAGAGTTCCTTGTCACCTGGCCGCACCAGCGCGTGGGCAAGGCCGAGGCTGCGCGAGGGGTTCTGTCCCTCCGCCTCGTTCATGCCGCGCAGGACGGAGGCAGTGACATAGGCGCCGGTGCCCCAGTCTTCCGTCACCGTGAGCGGTATGAGGTTTTCGCCTGCCGTGACGGAGACGACCTTGCGTTCGATGACCGCGTTCGACAGCACCGAGATCAGCGCCACGCCGTCGGTTTCCGGCACCAGCCGCACCTGCACGGTATCGCCCACGTCAAAGGCCGTGTCATTGAGCGACATTTCCAGCCGATCGGGAGTGTCGGTGGACCCGTCGCCGCCGTACCAGCCCGACGAGAATTTGAGGGAGGACGCGGCGTAGGGCGTCCCGACCCGCTCCACCACCAGTTCGTATTCGCCCCACTGAGTGGGCCCGGTCACCGTAACAGGGGCAGCGCCCAGCGTCACCTCGCCAGTCTCCACCCGAATGCGGCGTGTCGTGGGTTCCCAGTTCCAGTTGCCGTAAAGCTGATACCATTGATAGCGTGTCTCGACCCGGTTCAGGGTCCACTGTACGGGCATCGGGGCGGCGTTGCCGTCCGGGCCGACGGCGATGAGATCAAAGGACGCATCGGCACCCTCAGCCAGCACATCCTCGAACTGCGGTTTGATGCCGATCAGCGTTTCGTCACTGGCGACGGGTTTCGACAGGCGGCGCTCCACCGGGCGGCCCGAGCCTTCGGACACGCGCAGGATCACCTGCGCTTCGAGCGGCAGGCCTGCCTCCTCGTCCGGTTGCGGCAGTTCCAGCGCCAGCGTGGCATGGCCTGCGGCATCGGTCACGGCATCGCCGATGGACCTGGTCTGTGTCTGGAAGGACGTGTCATAGCGACCGAAGCGGTAGCCTTCCCACCCTGCGAGGGTCTGCGCCACCCGCAGGCGGACATCGCCTTCGACCTTCAGATCGGCCCCCGGCGCGCCAAAGAGATACCGCACATCCACGTCGAGGGGCGGCGTGTCGGTCAGGCGCAGAGGCGCGTCAGGTAGCGCGAGGGTAAAGTCGATGCGCTCGGGCAGGAAGTCCTCCACCAGCACGGTCTGGCTGGCGAGCGACGGCCCGTCCACGTCGGACTTGATGTCGAGCCGCCACGCCCCGCGCGGAACATCCGTTCCCAGCGGCAGTGCAAAGACATGGCCACCAGCGACCGGGTTCTGGCTCAATTGGCGGCTGTATTCCACGCCGTCCGGGCGCATGAGGATCGCTGCCACCGGTACGTCGTCCAGCGCGTGGGCCACGGCATCGCGCGTGAGCGCCGTGGCATAGATCGTCTCGCCCACGCGGTAGGCGCCCCGGTCGGTGGTCAGATAGGTGTCGATAGGGGGGGCGGGCGGATTGCCTTCAACGCCCCGGTCCGAGAGGTCGAACGCGGGATCGGTCAGCGGCAGGAAGGCCACGTCCTGCGCGCCGTCCTCCGCCAGCAGCAGGGCGGGGGCAGACGCACCCTCCCCGCGCGTGAGACCCGCCGGGAAACTGGCAAAGCCGTCCGCACCGGAAACCGCCGTGCCCAGCACTGCATTGGCGCGCGAAATCAGTGTCAGGGTCACGCCTTCGCGCGCCGTGGCATCCGCGAGGCGGCGCACGGCGACCTGCAGGCCGTCCAAGCCCGACCAGGTCGACAGGCCCAGATCGGACAGCACGAACCACTGCGTCGCTGCCGGAAAATCGTAAGGATCCTGACCGGGGACAGAGGCGTTCAGGGCATAGATGCCCGCAGTCTGATCCTTCAGCACATCCCCCAGCGGCAGGCGCGTGGTCATGTCCGCGTTGAGGGTGTTCTGTACCTGCCCTGTGCCGCTCCAGATATCCTGCGCCAGTTGCTCGGAGAACTGTTCGTCCTCGTATGCGCTCAAAGGCCGCCCGAAATAGCTTTCGCGGATCGCGCGCACGAGGTTGCGATCGCTGACGCGGCGCAATTTCAGGTCGATGGTGTCCACGTTCACCGTCTCCACCGGCAGTGCCGCCTCGGCCGAGCGGGGCAGCACATAGGCGCGGCCGGGGAAGCGCACCAGCGGGGTCCGGTCGCGGATGTAGAGTTGCAGGCGCACGTCCTTGGCCAGCGTTTCCCCCGTGGCTGCGGGCAGACCCTGACGGAAGGTCACGTCATAGCGCTGGCCGTGCTCAACCCCGTCGACGCAGAGCTGGTTGTCCTGCGGCTGAACCACCAGGCCCCGCCCCTCGACCCGCACGAAAGGTTCGTAATCGACCCCGGCCTGCACCAGCTTTTCGGAGAATTCGGCGCAGATGCGCGGGGCGGCGGCATCGTTGTCCACGCGGTTGTCCACCACGCGGAAACCGTACTTGCCGATTGCGTCGTCGAGCCGCGCGTTTAGGTCGTCGCGCGGGGCGAGCGAAACGGCCAGCCGCAGGGCCGACAGCATGTCGCGACCCCGGTTGTCGGCCTCCAGCGCATCCGCCATGACGTCCAGCGCCCCCACCCGTGTCGGCACATCGAGCGCGCGCAGATAGGCGTTGGCAGCGGCATAGATCGCCTCGCGCAGGTCATTGTAGCGGTCGTTGTTATTCGTGTTGAGTCCGGAGGCAAGGGCGATCCGGGCATAGCGGCTCCACAGATCCGCACGGTCCGACAGGGCCACGGCGCGGCCCGCCCAGACCCGCGCACTGCGCATCTGCCCCGCCTGTTGCTGGGCCTGCAGCGCCGTGGTCAGCTCGTCGAGTGTGGCGCCGTCGACCGGGAACCGCTGGCCCATGCTGCGGGCGATGGCTTCAACCTGCTCAAGGTCGTAGCCGGACAAGAACGGCAATTCGTCAACGCGGGTGGCCACGCCTGCCAGAACCTCAGGATCGGTTGCCACCTTGCTGGCCGATTTCGCGCCCTCGTAGGGCTGGCGGTCGGTGATCGCCGACTTGGGAAAACAGGCGTTTGAGCGGGTGTTGAAGGTGAAGGCGACACACTCCGCCTGCGCCGAACAGGCACGTTCGCAAGACTCGCGGTTCGAGTTGAAGAGATTCGTCAGATCCGCCCCGTAGAAATCCACATCGTTGGAATAGACGTAACGCTGATCGGGCACGGCGCCCTGGGCAAAGCCCTGTCCGGCCAACAGGAGAAGCGCTGCGAGGGAGAGGCGAATCAGACGAATGAAGGGCATGGCGGTCTCCTGTTGACTGGCCCGCATGGTCGCATGAGGCGAGCACATGCGGCAAGACCCGTGGCCGCCGCTTAAGCAGTTGTTCACCCTGTTCAAGCAGAGTCGGCAGGCGATGAGACCCCCAGGTCGGAGTGGCCGATGAGCCTTGCCAGCAAACTTACCGAAGAACGCCGCAGCCGCCTTGCGGCGGAGCGGATGCTGGAACTGAAACAGGCCGAACTCTTTGCCGCCAACCGCAAGCTGGGCCTCCATGCCCAGCAACTGACCGAGGAGATCGTGGAGACGCGGGCGGAGGTAGCAACGATTCGCGGCGAGAACCAGCGCGTCAAATCCGACCTGAGTGTCGCGAACGAAAAGATCGCCATCGCCGAACGCCGACTGTGGCATTCGATCGAGACGATCAACGACGGTTTTGCCTTCTTCAACGCCGACAACGAGATGATCATGGCGAACCGGTCCTACCTCGTGATCTTCGACGAGCTGGAAATCATCAAGCCGGGGGTGAACTACATCACGATCCTGCAGATGCTGACGGACGAGGGCATCGTCGACACGGGCATGCTAAAGCCCGCCGACTGGCGGCAGATGATGACCGAGCGGTGGCATCAACCTGCACCGGAACCAGTGACGATCCGGCTTTGGAACGGGAACTATATCAAGCTGGTGGATCAGCGTGGGCCAGACGGGGACATGGTGTCGCTCGGCCTCGATATCACCGCGACGGTCGAATACGAGGAGAAGCTGAAAGAGGCACGCGCCGTCGCCGAAAGTGCGAACCGGGCAAAATCCGCATTCCTCGCCAACATGAGCCACGAGATCAGAACCCCCATGAACGGCGTTGTCGGCATGTCCCATGTGCTGGCCGACACCGACCTGACCGACGAACAGCGGCTCTACGTCGATACGATCCGCAACTCGGGCGAGGCGCTGTTGGTGATCATCAACGACGTGCTCGACTATTCGAAGATCGAAGCGAGCAAGCTCGAGTTGCACCCGGAACCCTTCGACCTCGAGAAGACGATCCAGGGCATCCTCACGCTTCTGCAACCCTCGGCCCGCGACAAGGGACTGACCTTGTTGCTGGACTATGATCTGTTCCTTCCGACGCGGCTGATCGGCGATCCGGGGCGCATTCGGCAGGTGCTCACCAATCTTGTCGGCAATGCCGTCAAGTTTACCAATGAGGGTCATGTGCTGGTCCGCGTCACCGGCGTGCCGGACGAGGTCACGGGCACCCTGGCGCTGCATCTCAGCATCGAGGACACCGGCATCGGCATCCCGCCGGACATGGTCGGGCACATCTTTGGTGAGTTCAACCAGGTCGAGAATGAGCGCAATCGCCAGTTCGATGGCACCGGGCTGGGCCTTGCCATCTCCCAGCGACTGATCGGTATGATGGGCGGCGACATCTGGGTGACGTCGGAAGAGGGCGTCGGGTCCTGCTTTTGCTTCCGCGTGCCGCTGACGATGACAGAGGTTGGCGGAAGGTTGCCTAATCCGTTTCCTGCCACCCTGCGCCGGGTGCTGATCGTGGATGCGAGCGAGGTAAACCGTGGCATCCTCCTGCGCCAGCTTGAAAAGCTTGGACTCGACGTCACCGCTTGCGCCGACGGGGCCGGGGCTTTGGCCGCGCTTGGGCAGGGGTTCGACCTGATCCTGACGGATCACGACATGCCCGGCATGACCGGTCTGGAACTGGCCGAAGCAATGCGCGAGGCGGGGTGCGTCACGCCCGTCATGCTGCTCAGCACCAATCCCGACCGGGCGCGGCGCGATCCCCGGCAAGTGCATGTGAAGGCGATCCTCCAGAAGCCCTTGCAACGAAAGGAGCTTTTCGCCTGTCTGGGCTCCTTGCAGCCGCAGCCCTCCGCCGATGTTGCAGCCCCGTCCTCCGCCACGGCCCTGCCCCAGGCGCTACGCCCCCTGCGCATCCTCGCGGCGGAGGACAACAAGACCAATCAGCTTGTCTTTCGCAAGATGATCAAGGACCTCGCCGTCGACCTGACCTTTGCCAACAACGGGGAGGAAGCGGTGGCGCTGTTTCGGGAGGTCATGCCGGACATCGTCTTCATGGACATCTCCATGCCCAAAATGGACGGCAAGCAGGCCACCCGCGCAATCAGGGAGATAGAAAGAAAAACCGGTGGTCATGTGCCCATCGTGGCATTGACCGCCCATGCGATGGATGGCGACGACAAGAGCATCCTCGAAGCAGGGCTGGATCACTACCTCACCAAACCCCTTCGCAAACCTGCCATCGTCGCGCAGATCGAAGCGGCAATGGGCGACGCTCACCTGCCGCTGCACGCCGAGATCCCTGATCAGGAAGCGGGATAGGGCCGCACGAATACCGGCCGGTCGGGGGTGGAGGCATCGCGCTGCCAGACATAGCCGTCGCTGGTGAAGTCCCGGATCGCCTCGGGCGCGGCAAGCCGTTCCCGGATGATGAAGCGCGCCATCGCGCCGCGCGCCTTCTTGGCAAAGAAGCTGACGATCTTCGGACCCTTGCCGCTGCCCTTGTCTTCCATGAATTGCGGCGTAATCACCCGCAATTTCAATGCCTTCTGCGCGACCGCCCCGAAGTATTCCTGGCTCGCGCAGTTGATCAGCACCTCGCTCCCCACCGCCGCCGCCTGCGCGTTGAGCGCCATGGCCGGTCCGTCGCGCCAGTAGTCATAGAGGTTCGTCCCCCGTCGGGTTTTCAGCCGACTGCCCATCTCCAGCCGGTAGGGCTGAATCGCATCGAGCGGGCGCAGCACCCCGTAGAGCCCCGACAGGATGCGCAAATGGTCTTGCGCCCACTCCATATCTTTATCGTTCAGGCTTTCCGCCTGCAACCCCATGTAGGTATCGCCCGCAAAAGCCAGCGCTGCGGGGCGCGTGATGTCGGGCGCGGGGGCATCCTCGAAGGCGTCAAAGCGGTCCCGGTTCAGACGCGCCAGATCGTCGGACAGGTCCATCAGGGACCGCAACTGGCCCAGCGTGAGGTTGCGCATCGTCCGTGCCAGACGCACCGCATCCGCCTGGAACTCGGGCTGGGTGGGCGTCACGTCCCTTTCGGCCCAATCCAGTCTTTTGGCGGGTGAGATCACTACCAGCATCGGCCTACTCCCTCGGGTTTTTCCTGACCTAACCCGGCGGTGCCGGAAGGTCCAGACAACCGCGCCAAGGGCCGACAAGATCGCTGTCGCTCCGCCGCCTGCTGACAAGAATTGACATGGCAAGGCTGTAAGCTGATGACAGAAGAAGACTGCAAAGGAGTCGCAGAATGCTGACGCTCTACCACGGCCCCAACACCCGCTCGTCCCGCATCATCCGCCTGCTTATCGAGATGGAGGCGCTCGACAAGGTAAATGTCCGCGTCGTCGGGCTGGTCCGGCAGGGCAACATCGGCACCCCGGACCCTGCCAATCCACATCCCGAAGGCAAGGTGCCGCTGCTGGATCACGACGGAGTCCTGATCCGCGAAAGCAACGCGATCATGCTCTACCTCACCGACCTCTTCGACAGTCCCCTGGGCGTGTCGGTCGGTGACCCAAAGAGAGGGAGCTACCTGAGCTGGCTCGCCTATTACGGCAATATCGTCGAACCCGTGGTGGTCGGGCAGGTCGCGGGCGTCACGCATCCGGCCTATTTCGCGACGTTCCGGGGCCCAAGTGAGATGGGAGAGCATCTTGCGGCGACGCTGCAGGACCAACCCTTCCTGATGGGCGACCACTTCACCGCCGCTGACCTCCTGATGGTATCCGTGTTTTCCTTTGCGCCGCAGATGACCCCGGACATCAACGTCGTCGAGGACTGGATCAGCCGCTGCGAGGCCAGACCCTCCTTCCAGATGATGAAGGATCGCGATGCCGCGATGCTGGAGGTCGAACCGGCTGCCTGACGCATCCCGCTATCGGTCGGACAGCACATCCAGAAACGCCGCGCCGAACCTCTCGGCGTGGCGTTGCCCCAAGAGCCTCTCCAGACTGGTGGCATCGGGTGCGTGCATCTGCGCGACCTTCGCCAGCACGGAGGCAGAGCAAGTCATCGGCTTGTCCGCCCCCGCTTCGCCACGCGCAAGATCGGCCTGCACCTGCAACAGGCGGTCATAGACTGCCCCCGCATCACGGCCCGCCAGCTTGCGGCGCGAGGGGTGCATCTGGGCCGCCTGGCCGTTGATCACTTCAAGAAAAGCGCGGCCATAGGTCTCCAGTTTCTTCGCCCCCACCCCACCGATCCGCGCCATCCCGTCCAGATCGGCAGGCCGCACCTCCGCCATCTCGATCAGCGTGCGGTCGGTGAAGATGATATAGGCGGGCACCCGCGCCGCCTCCGCCAGCGCCCGGCGCTTGGCCTTCAGCGCAGAGAGCAGCGGCGCGTCCTCCTCGCTGACCACCTCCTTGACGGCAGGCCGCCGCGACGTACCTGCAGCGGTAATGGAATCCCGACGCAGTTCAATCTCCGCCTCGCCCCGCAGGATGGGGCGTGCGGCATCGGTCATGCGCAGGGCACCGTGGCGTTCGGGATCTGGGCGGATCAGGTCGTGCCCCATCATCTGCCGGAACACCGCCTGCCACTGGCTGCGACCGTACTCGCCGCCCACGCCAAAAGTCGGCAGGCTGGTGTGGCCGCGTGCCTTGACCTTGTCCGTCTCCACCCCCAGCAGGATGTCGATCAGATGTCCCGCACCGAACCATTCGTCAGTCCGCAGAATGGCCGACAGCGCCTTGCGCACCGCCGTGGTCCCGTCGAAAACCTCAGCCGGGCTGTCGCAAAGGTCACAGTTGCCACAGGTGATCTCCTTCTCGTCGAAATACCCCAGCAAGGTCTTGCGGCGACACGCGAGCGCCTCCGCCAGACCCAGCAGCGCATTGAGCCTGGCATGGTCCGCCGCGCGGCGGTCCGGCGGAGCCAGCCCCTCGTCAATCTGGGCGCGGCGCAGGCGAATGTCGTCGGCCCCATAGAGCGTCAGCGTCTCGGCTGGGGCACCGTCTCGGCCCGCGCGACCGATCTCCTGGTAATAGGCTTCAATGGATTTCGGGAGGTCGGCATGGGCGACCCAGCGGATGTCGGGCTTGTCGATCCCCATGCCAAACGCGACGGTGGCCACAACGATCAATCCGTCCTCCTGCTGGAAGCGGCGCTCGGCGATGCGACGGTCCTCTGCCTCCATCCCGCCATGATAATAGAGCGCCGTGTGACCCGCATCGCGCAAGGCGCGGGCAATGCTTTCCGTTTTGGCGCGGGTGCCGCAATAGACGATGCCCGACTGCCCCTTCCGCGCGGCGGCGAAATTCAGGATCTGGTCACGCGGTTTCAGCTTGGCGGAGAAGGCCAGATGGATGTTGGGCCGGTCGAATCCGCGCAGGAAGGCGCGCGGCGGCACCCCGTCGAAAAGTTTCTGCGTGATCTCGAGTTGCGTCTCGGCATCTGCCGTCGCGGTAAAGGCCGCGAGCGGGACACCCAGAGTGCGGCGCAATTCACCGATGCGCAGGTAATCAGGGCGGAAGTCATGGCCCCACTGGCTGACGCAATGCGCCTCGTCCACCGCGATCAACCGCACATTGGCGCGCCGCAGCATCCCCATGGCCGATCCCGCCGCCAGCCTTTCGGGTGCCATGTAGAGCAGCTTGAGCGTGCCTGCCGCCAATCCCTCCCAGACCGCCTCCGTCTCCTCTTCGGTATTGCCCGACGTCAGCGCTCCCGCCGCAACTCCCGCCTCCTGCAAGGCGCGCACCTGATCGCGCATCAGCGCAATAAGCGGAGAGATCACCACCGTGACCCCCTCGCGCATGAGTGCAGGCAATTGGAAACAAAGAGATTTACCGCCGCCCGTCGGCATGATGGCCAGCACGTTCTCACCCCCCGTCACCGCCTCCACAATCTCCTGCTGACCAGGACGGAAGGCGTCGAAGCCAAAGACATCTTTCAACAGCGTGGCAGCGCCAGTCATGGGAGAACCTGTGTGATGATCTGCTCTTTTGTGCAGACTCCCACACTAACAAAAGGTGAACAAGCCCCGATGGCCGGAACGCCTCCCCTGCTTCACCCTTTTTCAAATACCGCTGCGCGCGGCCGGCTGAGTAGAAGGCAGCTGCGTTGTTCATCAGCACGATCCGAACGACCGCCACCGCGATCAGGACGATAAGCGGGGCAAGGTCGATGCCTCCCATCGGCGGAACGATCTGTCGCACGCGGGAATAGACAGGCTCCAGCAGACGGTTCAGACCATCCCAGATCTGCGCCACCAGCGGCTGCCGCAGGTTCAGCACCTGGAAGTTGATCAGCCAGGACATCACGACATGCGCGATCACGATGAACCAGACGATGTTCAACAGCAGCATCAGGATTTGGAACAGCGAGGTCATATCGGGGCCCTTTCACAGCACTGCGGGACAGTTAAGACGCACGGCCACGAATCGCAAGGGCGGGGAAACCCTTCCGGCACATGCTGTTGTGCAGGAAATCCCGGGGAGCTTCCGCATCCCAGTTCATGCCAACCTTGCCTTGCGCAGCCGCCGCCACCCTGCTCTACCTTCACGCGGGGACAAGGGGCAGACGCATGGCGATCATTACACCGAAACAGCGCATCTGGGGCTGGTACTTCTTCGACTGGGCGAGCCAGCCCTATAACACCTTGCTTTTGACCTTTATCTTCGGTCCCTACTTCGCCCAGACCGCCACGGCATCGCTAGTTGCTGGCGGGATGGACCTCGCCGCTGCCAAGGCACAGGCGCAGGCCTACTGGGGCTACGGGCTGACCGTCGCCGGCGTGCTCATCGCCCTGCTCGCCCCCATCCTCGGCGCCGTCGCAGACAGTTCGGGCAGGCGGATGCCCTGGATCTGGCTTTTCTCCGTGCTCTACATCGTGGGCTCCGGCGCGCTCTGGTGGACGGCACCTGCGGATTTCTCCGTGCTCTGGGCGCTCTTCTTCTTCGGCATCGGCCTGATCGGGATGGAGTTCGCGACCATCTTCACCAACTCCTACCTGCCCGAGCTTGACCCCGATCCGGGCGAGCGGGGGCGTCTTTCCGGATCCGGCTGGGCCTTCGGCTATGTCGGCGGCGTCATGGCGCTGATCGTCATGATCGCGCTCTTTCAGGCCGGGCCCTCGGGCAAGACCATGGCGGGCCTCGCGCCCTTCCTCGGCCTCGACACGAGCACCGCAGAGGACACGCGCATCGTCGGGCCCCTGACGGCGATCTGGTACGCGCTCTTCATGATCCCCTTCTTCCTCTACATGCGCGATACGCCCAATCCCGCCGCCCAACGCTACCGCATCGGCAAGGGGCTTGCCGACCTCGGTCGCACCCTCAAACGGCTGCCGCGTCATCCCTCGCTGATGGCCTACCTCGGCTCGTCCATGTTCTACCGCGACGCGCTGAACGGGATGTACACCTTCGGCGGCATCTATGCCTTTGGAGTGCTGAACTGGACGATCATCGACATCGGCATCTTCGGCATCCTTGCCGCCGTATCAGGCGCGGTCTTCTCCTGGATCGGCGGACGGGTCGACCGCCGCGTCGGGCCGATGCCGATCATCGTCTTCTGCTGCGTGATCCTGATCCTCACCGCCTGCCTGATCATCTCGCTCACCCCCACGTCCGTTCTGGGCATGTCCGTCGCCGACGGCTCGCCCCTGCCCGATGTCATGTTCTACCTTGCCGGGGCGCTGATCGGTGCCGCGGGCGGCGCGCTGCAGGCCTCCTCACGCAACATGCTGACCCGCCAGGGAGACCCGGACCGCATGACGGAGGCCTTCGGCCTCTATGCACTCTCCGGAAAGGCGACGTCGTTTCTCGCGCCCGCGCTCATTGCCCTGGCGACTGACCTCACGGGCAGTCAAAGACTGGGCATCACCCCCGTTGTGGGGCTGTTCATCATCGGGCTGATCCTGTTAGCATGGGTCAAACCCCAGGGAGATTTCGCCAAATGATCCTGCCACGCTTTCTGATCTGCGCCGCCCTCGCGCTCGTCCTCGGCTCCTGCGGCGGCAGGACCGAGACCGACATCAGCGGCAATGAAGTCGTGCTGCCGACCATCGGCTCCTCCGGCGGTGCCCTCAGCAATGTCATGGCGAAGCGCCTCTTTGGGGCCAAGACCGGCCCCTCGGCCCAACCCCCGGCCGCCTATGGCAGCTACGCCAAGGGTTGCCTTGCAGGGGCGCAGCAACTACCAGAAACCGGGCCGACCTGGCAGGCCATGCGGCTGTCACGCAACCGGAACTGGGCGCACCCCGAAACCGTCGACATGATCGAAAAGCTGTCGGCCTTCGCCGCCACGCAGCCCGGGTGGGCCGGGCTCTATGTCGGTGACATGAGCCAGGCACGCGGCGGGCCGATGCTGACCGGCCACGCGAGCCACCAGATCGGGCTCGATGCCGACATCTGGATGCTGCCGCCGAAGTCGCTGAACCTCAGCCGAGCCCAGCGGGAAAGCATCTCCTCGATCTCGCTGCGCAAATCCGACGGGGCCTATGTCAACAGCAGTTGGACCCGCGCGCATCACGAGATCATCAAGGCCGCCGCCAAGGATCCGCGGGTGGAACGCATCTTCGTCTTCCCCGGTGCCAAGGTGCAGATGTGCGACGACGAGAAGGGCGACCGCAGCTACCTGCGCAAGATCCGGCCCTGGTACGGACACCACTACCACTTCCATGTCCGCCTATCCTGCCCCAGGGGCGCGCGCGGCTGTGTCAACCAGGCCGCAACCCCTGCGGGTGACGGCTGTGCGGATGCCCGCCAGTGGCAGGCCAACATCCTGAATCCGCCGAAGACGAAGCCACGGGATCCCAACGCGCCCCCGCCGAAGGCCAAGCGCGAACTGGTGCTGGCTGACCTGCCAGCGCAGTGCAAGGCCGTGCTCGAAAACTGACGCCTTTCGGGTTCACCTGCATCGCCTTGCTCTCTTGCGCCGCGACGCAGAACCGCCTAAAGCGCCCCTGTCTGCCGTAGCGGCAGGCCAAGTCGCCGCACCCTTGCAAAAAACGGTTCAAACATGAAACGCACCCATCTTCCCGGCATCCTTGCCATGGCCGCCATTGTCGTGGCCTCAAATATTCTCGTCCAGTTCCTCTATGGCCAGTGGCTGACATGGGGGGCCTTTACCTACCCCTTTGCCTTCCTGGTGACGGACGTGATGAACCGCGTCTACGGCGCCCCCGCTGCCCGCCGGGTGGTTCTCGCTGGCTTTGCCGTTGGCCTGGTCTGCTCGCTTGTCGGGACGCAGATCATGGGCGAATTCGGCCCCCTCGTGACACTGCGCATTGCCATTGGATCGGGCGTCGCCTTCCTCGTCGCGCAACTGGTGGATGTATCGGTCTTCAGCGCCCTGCGTGGCGGCAAGTGGTGGCGCGCGCCACTCGTCAGCACGCTGGCGGGGAGCACGCTTGACACGGCGCTGTTCTTCTCCATCGCCTTTTCGGCCGGCCTCGCCTTCATCCACCCCGCCACGGATGTCGCCTGGGCCGGGGAAGCGCTACCGCTGTTGGGTGTCGGCCCCGTCCTGCCGCTCTGGGTCTCGCTCGCCGTCGCCGACTGGGCCGTGAAACTTACCCTCGCTTTGATCGCACTGGTCCCGTTCCGGATGATCACTGCCCGCCTGACGCAAAGTACCTGACCCTTCCCATTCACTTTGCGAAATAAACTCGGGGGAGCGCGAGGGGGAACGCCTCGCTCCCGCACCCCCGGCCCGCGTCTCCGGTAACAGAGGCACGCGCCCTTACAAACCGCGCTCTTCCGCCAGCCTGATCTGCTTCTGCCGCTCGCGGAACCTGTCCTTGTCTGCCTCCGTGGTACGCGCAAAACACTTGTGACAGGACACACCAGCCTCGTACTCCGCCCGCGCCTTGTCGCTGGGCAGGATCGGCTGACGGCAGCCGTGGCACAGCTCATGCGGCCCTTCGCACAACCCGTGCCCCACGCTGACCCGCGCGTCGAAAACGAAACATTCGCCCTGCCAGGTGCTCTTTTTCGCCGGCACCTCTTCAAGATACTTCAGGATACCGCCCTTTAGGTGATAGACCTCACCTACACCCTGACCCAACAGGTAGTTGGTCGATTTCTCGCAACGGATGCCCCCGGTACAGAACATCGCGATCTTCTTGCCCTCGAACTGCGCGCTGTTCGCCGCCCACCAGGCCGGAAACTCTCCGAAACTCTGCGTTTGGGGGTCCACCGCACCCTCGAAAGTGCCAATCTCGACCTCGTAGTCGTTGCGGGTGTCGATCACCACGACATCGTCGCGTGCGATCAGCGCGTTCCAGTCCGTCGCCGCGACGTAGTGCCCGGCACCCTGTGCCGGATCGACATCAGGCTGGCCCATCGTCACGATCTCGCGCTTGATGCGCACCTTCATCCGGTTGAAGGGCGGCACCGTGCTGGTGGCCTCCTTCCACTCCAACGCCGCACAGCCGGGTAGTGCCCGCAGATGCGCGATCACCGCCGCGACCCCGTCGCGCGGCCCCGCGATGGTGCCGTTGACCCCCTCGCCCGCCAGAAGCAGCGTGCCCTTGACCCCTTGCGCCTCGCAAAGCGCCAGCAGCGCGGGTTTCAGCGCGGCGGGGTCTTCGAAACGGGTGAAGTGATAAAGGGCCGCGATGGTGAACATGGGCGCTGAAATAGGGCGTCGGGGGACTGTTGCGCAAGGGGGCTGTGGGTTAAAACCCACCCTACCCCGTGAAACGCACCGCAAGGAGAGACAATGCAGGCCCTCATCGTGATCGACGTCCAGAACGATTTCTGCCCCGGTGGCGCACTTGCGGTGCCCAAAGGTGACGCCATCGTGCAGGGCATCAACGCCCTGATGCCGGACTTCGACGCCGTGATCCTGACGCAGGACTGGCACCCGGCGGGGCATTCCTCTTTCGCCTCCGCGCACGCGCGCAGGGACCCCTACGACATGATCGAAATGCCTTACGGTTCGCAGGTGCTCTGGCCAGATCACTGCATTCAGGGTAGCATGGGCGCGAAGTTCCACACGGAACTGCAGGTGGATCGCGCCGATCTGATCATCCGCAAGGGCCACAACCCGGCCATCGACAGCTATTCGGCGTTCTTTGAGAATGACCACGTTACCCCTACCGGGCTGGAAGGATATCTGCGCACAAGAGGCATCGAGCGACTTACACTCGTCGGTCTCGCGCTCGATTTCTGCGTGAACTACTCGGCGGTGGATGCGGCCAAGCTGGGGTTCGACGTGACCGTGCGCCAAGACCTTTGTCGCGCTATCGACCTGAACGGATCGCTGGCCGCGTCGGTCGCGGGAATGAAACAAGCAGGAGTAGGACTCACATGAAACCGACAATCGTCGACTGGAACCACTATACGCTGAAGGCCGCAGGCGGCCGCGCGCTGGCCTACCTGACCCACGCCAAGGCGGGCGTCGGCCCCTTCGCCGAGGCCAAGGGCAAGACGGACGAGGCCGCACTCGAGGCGCTGCAGGCCGAGCTGACGAACCGAGAGGCGGAGCGCCCCCGGGATCATGGTCGCAAGATACAGACCCCGACACAAAGCGAATTCGAGTGGGCCATCGAGGCGCTGGACTTTTCCGATCCGGTCGACGGCATGCTGCGCGCACTGGCGCTGGCGGGTAGGGAGGGTATCTCTGCCGGAGAACTGGCCGAAGTCGCTGGATACAGCGACTACAGCGCCGCGAACCTGCAACTCGGCCTCGCTGCGGCAGAGATCGGGAAATTGCTTGGACTGCGGGTGAAGAACGAGACGCAAGAAACCGACAGCGTCGCAGCCACCTTCCTCATCGCGGACGAGGGCCCAAAGAAGGCCGAAACCGGCAACTGGACATGGATCCCCCGCCCCGAGCTTGTCGCGGCGATGGACATCAAACAGAAAAAACCCGCGGCCTGACAGAAGGGGCGCGCGTCCTTCAGTTGAGCGGGCCATCGGTCTGGACCGGCAGGTTCACGAGACCCAGCGATTGCATCCCGCCCAAAGTTGCATCGACCGCAACGGTGGCCAGCACAATGCCCATCACGCGGCTGATCACGCTGGCCCCCGTCTCACCAATCAGCCGGCCGATCCGTGAGGCCAGCAGCAGCAGCACCAGCGTGATCAGCAGCACCAGCAGCAAAAGACCGGCCGTCATCAGTTGATCGCCCACCGGGTTGCTGTGATTGTCGGTCAGGATAACGATGGCAAGCATCGCGCCGGGCGAAGCGATGGATGGCATCGCTAGGGGGAAAACCGCCCCCGCAAGGTGATCGCGTTCAGCGATCTCGATCTCATGCGCGGGCTTGGAATCGCCGAAGATCATGGTCAGCGCGAAGAGGAACAGCACGATCCCGCCCGCGACCTGGAACGACCCCAGCCGCAGCCCAAGCGATTCCAGCAGGTACTGACCGCCGACGAGAAATGCGAGCAGAACCAGCCCCGCAACGACAACGCCCCGCAGCGCGAAGCTGCGGTGCAAATGGGTCGGCACGCGCGACGTGGCGTACAGAAACACTGGCAGCGTCCCGATCGGGTCGATCACAACGATGAGCGTCACGAACTCTCGAAGAAGGCTCTGATAGTCCATGGTCTCTTCCCCTTGTCCGAACGAATTCACCCTTCTACCAAAACCCCGCCTCGCTGCCAGTGGCGAACGTTCCTTTACGTCCACGTCTCACTATCTTGCGAGGCAGCGCCCGGCTTTTGGGCGGTTTCGGTCTTGGGCGGCATCTGGATGCCGACCGGGTCAGACCTGATCCAACCCTTTCAGGATCAGGCTGTCGCCGACAAACAGCCCTTTGATCAACTTGATGTTGCGGACCTCTTTCGGTCGATCACGAAACTGGTCGTTCGAGACCACCGGCAGTTTCTGGGCATTCGCATATTCCAGGATGAACGCATCCGCCTCGGTGCCGGCCGGACAGACCATCACCCGTTCTTGCGACACCCCCAGAGCGGCGGCGAACCGCTGTTCGTTCAGACTCTTGTCGCCGATATGGTGGCGCGAGGAGGCGTCGAGAAAGACGACAGGGTCGAAGCCCGATTGTCCCAGATGATCGACGACCTGCCGGAGTGTGACAAGTTGTGCGCCATCTCCGCGCCAGAACAGGACGTTGGTGCCGTCAATGGCGATCTGCGGTCTGGCCTCTTCAAGTCGGGGCCGGGGCCCACGTTGCAGAAAGGCAAAGACCAGCGCCAAAATCACCGCAAGTCCGGCGATCGCTGTCCAGTCTGCTGTTGTCATCCGCCGCTTTCCACTTGCCCTTGCGGTGGCATCCTTGGCACAACGCCCTAACGGAAAAGGAAGCCCACCATGGTCGATATCGCCACACGCGTTTATAATCACAAGTGGAAAATCGACCCCATCGTCCGGTCGCTGATAGACACCGACTTCTACAAACTGCTGATGTGCCAGTCGGTCTTCCGAAACAAGCGCGACACGCAGGTGACCTTCAGCCTCATCAACCGTTCCAAACATATCCCGCTGGCGGACCTGATCGACGAGGGCGAGTTGCGCGAGCAGCTTGACCATATCCGCTCCCTTTCGCTCAGTCGGGGGGAATCCACATGGCTGCGGGGCAACACATTCTACGGCAAGCGCCAGATGTTCCGGTCCGACTTCATGGAATGGTTTGAGGGGCTGCGCCTGCCGCCCTACCATCTGGAGCGCAAGGGTGATCAGTACGAGCTGACCTTTGAGGGCGCCTGGCCCGAGGTGATGCTCTGGGAAATCCCGGCGCTGGCGGTGCTGATGGAATTGCGGGGGCGTGCGGTGCTCAACCGCATGGACCGGTTCGAGCTACAGGTGCTCTATGCCCGCGCCATGACCCGCGTCTGGGAAAAGATCGAGGCCCTGCGAGAGATTCGCGACCTGTCCGTTGCCGATTTCGGCACGCGGCGGCGGCATTCCTACCTCTGGCAGGACTGGTGCGTGCAGGCCATGCGCGAGGGTCTGGGCAGCGCCTTTACCGGCACCTCCAATTGCAAGATCGCCATGAGCCGAGAGGTGGAGGCGATTGGGACAAACGCCCACGAATTGCCGATGGTCTATGCCGCCCTGGCCAATGATGACGCCGAACTGGCCCGTGCGCCCTATGACGTGTTGTCGGACTGGCACGAGGAGCACGATGGCAACCTGCGCATCATCCTGCCCGACACCTATGGCACGAAGGGATTCCTCGACAATGCGCCCGACTGGCTGGCGGGCTGGACCGGCATCCGGGTGGACAGCGGCGACCCTGCCACGGCGGCGCAGATCGCCATCGACTGGTGGCGCGCGCGGGGCGAGGACCCCTCCCAGAAACGGGTGATCTTCAGTGACGGCCTGGATGTCGGGAAGATGCGGGAGCTGCACGCGCAATTTTCGGGGAAGGTGAAGGTGTCTTTCGGCTGGGGCACGCTGCTGACCAACGATTTCAGGGGTTTGGTTCCGAATGACGAACTGGCCCCTTTCAGCCTTGTGTGCAAGGCGATCAGTGCCAATGGCCGTCCCACGGTGAAGCTGTCGGACAACCCGAACAAGGCGATGGGGCCGAAGGACCAGATCGACCGCTACAAGCGGGTGTTCGGGGTGGGCCAGCAGGAACGGCTCGACGTCGTCGTCTGAGGGGCCGGTACGGGAAATCGCGGAGCATGGCCCGGTCCACGATCACGCCGCAATGACTTAGGCAATGGGTTCGTATCAGGCCGCGTCGCGCCGCGACCGGCGCGCGGCACCCATCCCGCAGACCGCGACAAGCAGCAGCCAGCCCGCAGCAGGCAGGGGCACGGTAGATACCGGCGCAGACACCGCCCGACGGAAACCGTTGAAGGTGCCGGGGTCCTGATAGGTTGCAACGATGTCGTGCTCATAGGAACTGCCGATGGCGATCAATGTGGTCTGCACCTGGAACAGCCGCGACTCGTTCTCGGCAAAGTTGCCAAGGCTGATCGAGCCGCTGAGTTCCCCGAGAGTGACGCTGTACCCTTCGGTAAAGCCGGGGCCGGACGATTGGATCTGCTGGATGTTGGCAACCGACATGCCGCTGACGGTGCCGAATTCGATCGACGCCCCACCGCTCATTGGGTTCCCATAGACCCAGAATTCCGCCTCTGCACGGAACACGGAAAGGCTGCCGTTCGCTCCGGATCCTTCTGCCGTGAACGCTTCGAACAGGAAGCGCCCCCCTGCGGACCCGTCTTGCGGAGACGTGAAAGGATTCACGTTCGGACCGTAGGCGTTCAGGATGGTCATCGTCATATCCGAGACGCTGAAATCGTACAGGATTTCCCCTTCGCCGGGTTCGTCGTTCGTGACGGTATAGACCGCGTAGGTGTTCCCCTCGTAACGGTTGTAGCCGGGCTGACCGGATGTATAAAAACCCTCGAAGGTCTGGAGGGAGAAGAAATTGTCGTTCTGGAATGCCGTTCCGTGGGTAGAGTCGATGCCGGCGGTTTCGGCGGCGGTTCGGGAGGAAATGACGGTGCTGGTATAGGCGGAAGTTCCACTCCCGTCCTGGTTCATGTTCGACACGCCGCCTGCGGGCTGGAATTCGGATGAAACTATAAGACCGGGGATGGTATAGGTGACAGCCTGAGCGGCGATGGGTGAAATGGTCAGAAGCATAGCGGCGAAAATACTCGTTTTCATGGAATCGTTTCCTAAATCGGGACTGCTAATGCGCAAGTCGGTCCGGATCACAATTTGACCCTGCCACCAAAAGTGAGAAATTTTTCTCACTTTGTCAACACAACGTTTTGAGGTTCAGGGAAGGAGTCCCATGTCGGTCAGCAAGCGCCAGATCAACAAGGCAGAGACGCAAAAGCAGCTTCTGGCTGCGGCGCGTGCGATCCTTGGTGAAGGTGGCAAGTTGTCGGTCGCCGGGGCGGCGAAGCGCGCGGGATTGTCGGTTGCGACGGGGTATCGCTACTACTCCGACGTCAACCGCCTCAAAAGCGATGCCGCGCTGGAACTGGGCCTGTCAGAAGGCAAGACCGACTACCTCGCCGAATTCCGCTCGCGCGTTGAGGGGATTGCGGACCCGGTGGAACGGTTGCTGGCAGCACAGCGCCAGATGATGGGATTCGTGATACGCAACGAAATGCCCTATCGCCACTTCATCGCGCAGGGGCATCTGAAGGTCGCCGCAACGGCGCCGGGTGAAAAACCCGTTCCGGCAGGGGGGCGTCGGATGACGCTGATCGAAGCCGCACTCGAACCGGTGCGGGACAAATTCGGCGGCAAGGAATGGGCGGCCTGCGTGCAGGCCCTGATGCTGGTAACGGGACCGGAACCGTTCTTCATCCTCCGGGACTTCGCCAAGCTCGATGACGCCAGTATATTTACCGTCACCGAACAGACGATCCGGGATGTTGCGGCGGCACATCTGAAAGGGATCGGTGCAGGAACGCCGCCCTGACGTCGGGTTCCTGTTGCCGGATCTCGTCCGCAGCATCGGGGGCCTGACCGCGCATTGCCTTGCCGTCCGGCGCCCCCGCGCCATCTTTCGGGTGAAACTGAACAACCGGAGACACCATGCCCCTGCCCGCCACCCTGAAGATCCTGACCCGCCGGGTGGAGACTGCGACACTCGTGCTCATCGTGATCATCGGCGGTGCGCTCTGGGCCTTCGTCGCCCTCGCCTCCGAGATGCTGGAAGGCGATCTGCATGCCTTCGACGAAACCATTTTGCTGGCCTTTCGCACACCCGGCGATCCCACCAATCCCATCGGCGGGGCGCAGGTCGAGGTCGCGATGCGCGACATCACGGCCCTGGGGGGGGTCACGGTGCTGGTGCTGATCTCGCTTGCAGTGATGATCTACCTTTTCCTGCGCCGCCAGCGCGCGGCGGCGTTTTTTCTGTTCATCGCGATCCTCGGGGGGCAGGCAATTTCGCTGACCGCGAAATCCAGCTTTTCCCGGCCCCGTCCTGACCTTGTGCCGCATGCCGTGGAGGTGGTGACCGCGTCCTTCCCCTCCGGTCATTCGATGATGGCCGCCGTAACCTACCTGACTCTTGCCGTGATGCTGGCCCGGATCGAGGACAGGCCCCACATGCGCGCCTTCTTTGTCGCGGTGGCCGTCATTCTGACAGTCCTCGTGGGCGTCAGCCGTGTATATCTTGGGGTCCATTGGCCGTCGGATGTGCTCGCTGGCTGGACCCTTGGCGCGGCATGGGCACTTGCGGTCTCGCTCATCGCTCGACAACTTGGCAAGCGGGGCCATATGGAACCGGAGCATCCGGCGACATAGCGTCGGCGATCAGGGGCCAAAATGTCCTATCCTTTTTTGCCCAGCATCGCCTCAACTTGCCGAGCGACCGCTTCCCCCGACAGACGCGCCCCCCCGGCGGTCTGGATCAGCGATCCCGCCAGCGCCTCGCCTGCGAACCAGATGCGATCCCCTATGGGTTCGCTCAGCACCGCCCGCGCTCCGGATCTGCCGGGGCTGGCCGCAGCATAGGCGCCACGGGTAAAGCGTTCCCCGCCCCAGTTGGTCATCATCGACCTGCCCACCTCGCCGCGCACCTTGTTGCCGAAGATGTCGGCCAGCCTGTCCGTAACGAAATCCACCGCTGCTTCCTCGCCTGCCACCTCCATCTCCCAGGCAAAATCGCCGCCGACAAATCCGACCATCAGGTCGAGGTCGAAGGGGTAACACAGGAAGTAGATGTCATGCCGCGCATAGCGTTCGATCAGCAGGTCGTCGAAGGGTTTCAGCCCGAACCGGTCGCCCTTCAACTCGATCGGTATCTTCGTCAGCAACCCCATCGGCAGGTCGAAACAGGCCGCGACATGCGTCTCCGGCAGGGGAGGATTAAAGCGGATGTCCTCGAAGGCCAGCACCCCGGTGGAGACGGTGACGATCACCGCCTTTCCGCGCACCGTGCCGCGCGGGGTCTCGACCGCCACGCCGGGACCGGTCGAGTCGATATTGCGCACCGGGCAGGACAGGTCCACCGGCACCTCCGCCCCGAAACGGGCAACCAACGCGCCGAAGCCTTCCTTGGTGAAATAGTTCGGGTCCAGATCGGCTGCGGCGTTGAAATCGGCGATGGATATCTCGTCGGGGTCCTGCGCGAAATCCATCGGGCCGGAGAACGTGGCCGCAGCGCGCAGCGCGTGCCCCTCCGCGAGAAGCGCCGACAACGTGTCGTTCGACCCGTCGGCCTTTTGCAGCAGCTCATAGATTTCCTCGTCCGCCGCTGTTATCGCTGCCATGTCCTCTGTCGTGGCGGCGCGGCTGCCGAAATAGAGTTGATCGAGGCCCATGTCGTGATGATGGAGCGTCCACCCCGCTTCCTGCGCCTCTGGATAGAAGGGGTTGCGGTCCGCCGCATGCAGCCAGGCGCAACCGTTGTCGAAGGGCACCCCGAAAGTCTCGCTCTGTGTCCAAGCCCGGCCTCCGATCCGGTCCATCGCCTCCAGCACCTTCACGCTGCGCCCCTGCGCCAGAAGCGCGCGTGCAGCGGCCAGGCCCGCCGCTCCGGCCCCTACGACCACGACATCCACGTCACCCATGATATGTTCTCCGAAAAAATGGCGTTCTTGCAAAATACGTGGCCCGAGGATGGGGCAGAACGCAGCACAAATCCAGTTATTCTGCCTGCCTGAACCGCCGTTCGCGCCAGATGATCGTGAGGCCCCCCGCGATGATCAGCAGCGCACCGGGGAAGAGTTCGGCCCAGGGTGCCTCGCCGTAAAACAACCAGCCGAAGATGAAGGCAAAGGGAATGCCGAAATAGCTGAATGGGGCCAGGTTGCTTTGCTCCGTCATCCGGTAGGCGGTGATCAGCAGCAGCACGGCGGTGCCGCCGAAGGCGCCCATCCCCAGAATCCACGCCAGGTCCTGCGTTGCATGCAGAGGGCTGAATCCGGTCGTGAAAACCGCGAGCAGAAGCGACCCCACCGCCGCCACGGCAGAAGAATAGAGGTTGATCAGCGCCGTCGGCACGTCCTCGTCCATCATTCGTGCGGTGATGCCCGTCAACGCATAGCAGACCGCCGCCCCTAGCGGCAGCAGGGCCGCGAGGCTGAAACTGTCGCGCCCCGGACCGACCACCATGACCACCCCCGCGAACCCGACCAGCACCGCGACCCAGCGCGCCCTGCCCACCTGTTCGTGCAGCAGCGGCACGGCGAGGGCCACCATGAACAGCGCATTGGCATAGGTGATGGTGGAAGCGGTGGCGAAGCTCATCAGCCCCAGCGACAGGTAGAAGAAGTACTGGGCAAATGTCAGGATCGTCCCGCGCAGCACCGCGAGCTTCCACTGCCGCACCTGCATGACGCGGCCCTTGCGGTGCCAGTCCGAGGATGACCACAGGGCGATGCCCGCCGGGATCAGGCCGCAGAGGTTTCGATAGGCCGACAATTCCGCTGCGCCATAATGCGGCGACAGATGCTTGATGATCAGGCCCATGGCGTCGAACAGCACCAGCGCCAGCAGCGAATAGAGGATCGCGAGGGTCGTGCGGTTCATGATCAAGACGGCTCCGTTCTGGCGGGGAATCGCGCATCCGCCGGGGACCCGATTGCGCAATTAATGGCGCAGCGGGCAGGCAGTGACCAGCAAAGAACCGTTTCCGGGCAGTGGGGTGTCGCAATTCCGCCTTGCGCAGAGGGGCCCGAAATGTGTAACTGAAGGGGCTTGGTGTCCCGCTAATCGCCCCTTGGGGTGTGGGACCGAAAAGGGAATTCGGTAAGGATCTGTCCAACGCCGGAGCCGCCCCCGCGACTGTAAGCGGTGAGCCTGTGCCCAGATGCCACTTGTCCCAAGACGGACAGGGAAGGCGGGCCAAAGGCCACGACCCGCGAGCCAGGAGACCTGCCAGGCGGAGTGAAACGCAAGATGCCGTCGGGTGTGACGGCGAGGAGTAGAGACATGACGACACTGACACAGAGCCTCGGCGCCAGCCGCGCCCGCTTCGTTCCCGCGATGTTCGCGCTGATTCTGGGCGTCGCCCTGATCTCGCTGACCGGCCATGTTCAGGCTGCGGCTCTCCATGACGCGGCACACGACGTGCGCCACGCGACCGGCTTCCCCTGCCACTAACGAGATGTTTCCCAGATATCTGACCAGCGCGTTGTTCGCTGGTGCTGCAGCAGGCCTGATTGCCGGACTGCTGCAGTTGGTGTTCGTGCAGCCTGTGCTGTTGCACGCGGAGCTCTATGAAAGCGGGCAGCTTGTACATTTCGGTGCCGATGCCGTTTCTGCGCATCCCGACCTGCCCGGTCTCGACCCGGTGCGGGATGGCCTGAGCCTCATCTTCACCATGCTGACCTACACCGGCTACGCGCTGATTGTCGTCGCGGCGATGAGCATCGGGGAAGAGCGCGGTGCGCGAATCGACGGACGGTGGGGCATCCTTTGGGGTATCGCAGGGTTCGTTGCCTTCCACCTCGCCCCCGGCTTCTCGCTGGCCCCCGAGGTTCCCGGTGTCGGCGCCGCCGACCTCACCGCTCGTCAGATCTGGTGGTTCGCCACTGTGGGCTGCGCCGCCGTCGCTATGTGGCTGCTGGCTTTCGGCATCTCCTGGATCGGCTGGGGCCTCGCGGCGGTTTTGCTGCTGGCGCCGCACCTGATCGGCGCGCCCGAGCCCGAGAGTTTCTCCGGCACGGTCCCGCCCGAGATTGCGGGCCTCTTTGCCGCACGCGCTCTCGGGGTAGGACTGGCCGCCTGGGTGATACTCGGCAGTTTCGCCGGGTTCTTCTGGCAGCGTGAGGCGGCGCATGAATAGGGCGCTGGCACTCTTCTTCATCGGTCTGGTCTTCGGTGGAGGCCTTGGCTTTGTCGTGGCCGCCGGTAACGGCATAACCTTCGACGGTCACGATCACGCCGACCCCGCCCAGCACGGCGCGGGTGACGCCCACGCCGGGATGCACGAGACCCCCAAGGAGGTCTCCGCCGTCGATGCGCCGGAGGTCACGCTCGACCTGTCACACGATCCCATGACGGGCTACAACCTGCATATCCGCACGCGCAACTTCACCTTCGCGCCGCAGTCCGCGGGGATGGAGGACGTGGCGGGCGAGGGCCACGCCCATGTCTATGTAAATGGCACCAAGATCGCGCGCCTTTATGGTGACTGGATGCACATTGACCACCTGCCGGAGGGCGAGGTCACGGTCGAGGTGGCACTCACCACCAACGACCACCACCCGCTTGTCGTCGCGGGACAGCCGATTGTCGCCAGCACGCGGCTGATCGTGGAATAGCCCGGGCGCTTGTCCGGCCCCCGAAGGTGCGCTAGGCCCCTTCGGGTCAACGAAGGGAACCGAAGTAATGACAGTCACCCTGCACGTCTGCACCACCTGCCGCGCGGGCGAAGTGCTGGAGGAAGACGCGCCGCGTCCCGGTGCGCAGCTTTACGCGGCCCTGACCGAGGCAGGCGCGCCCGAAGGTGTGCGGATCGTCGGCGTCGAATGCCTCTCCGCCTGCTCGCAAGGCGCTGCCGTGGCGCTTTCCGAGCCCGGCAAGTGGTCCTACGTCTATGGCCGCTTGACCCGCGACGACGCGGCGGACATCCTCGCCGGAGCCGCCGCCTATGCCGCGACGACCGACGGGCTGGTACCGTGGCGCGAACGGCCCGTGATCTTCCGCAAGCAAAGCCTCGCCCGCATCCCGCCGATGCCCCTGCCCCTGCCCCTGGAGGCCGCCGAATGACCGATCTGGCTAAAATCCCCGTCACCGTGATCACCGGGTTCCTCGGCTCCGGCAAGACGACACTGATCCGCCACCTGATGACCCACTCCAAGGGCCGCAGGCTGGCCGTGCTGGTCAATGAATTCGGCACGCTTGGCGTGGACGGCGACATCCTGAAAAGCTGCGCAGACGAAAATTGCCCGGCGGAGAACATCGTGGAACTGGCCAACGGCTGCATCTGCTGCACCGTCGCGGACGATTTCATCCCGACCATCGAGGCGTTGATGGCACTGCCCGTGCGCCCGGATCACATCCTGATCGAGACCTCCGGTCTGGCGCTACCCAAGCCGCTGCTCAAGGCCTTCGACTGGCCCGCGATCCGCTCCAAAATCACCGTCGACGGCGTGATCGCGCTGGCTGACGCCGAGGCCGTGGCCGCAGGCACCTTCGCGCCCGACGTGGCAGCGGTGGACGCGCAGCGCTTGGCCGACGACAGCATCGACCACGAAACACCGCTGTCCGAGGTCTTCGAGGACCAGATTTCCTGTGCCGACATCATCCTGATGTCCAAGGCAGACCTCGCGGGCCCCGCGGGTCTCGCCGCCGCGCGCAAGACGATCGAGGCCGAAAGCCCCCGCAAGATCCCGATCCTCGAGATGAGCGAGGGCGTCATCGACCCCAACGTGATCCTCGGCCTCAATGCCAAGGCCGAAGACGACCTCGCCGCGCGTCCCTCGCACCACGACGGGTTCGACGATCACGAGCACGACGACTTCGACACCATCGTCGTGCCCATGCCTGAGGTCGATGACGTGCACGCGCTGGTCAAATCCATCGAACGGCTGGCCGACGAACAGCATATCCTGCGCGTGAAGGGCTACGTCGCCGTCAAGGGCAAGCCGATGCGACTGCTGGTGCAGGCCGTGGGCGCGCGGGTGCGGCATCAGTTCGACCGCCCCTGGGGGGCCGACATGCGCGCCGGGCACCTCGTGGTGATCGCCGAGCATGACCACGTGGACCCCGCCGCCATCCGCGACGTGCTGGGGGCCTGACGCCATGCATGTCGTCTTCCGCGAGAGTCACGGGCTGGAGGATACGGACGTTCCGTTCGACCCCGGCCAGACTCCTGCGGACCTCGTCGTGCTGTCCTTCTCCGACAGTGACCTCGGTGCCTTCGCGGCGGGCTGGCATCGCGGCGGCGGGCCGGAGGGCAAGCTGCCCACCCTGCGCCTGTGCAACCTAGTTGCTCTGCGTCACCCGGCCTCGGTCGACAACTACGTCGAGGCGACCCTGACGGGCTCCAAGGGGATCCTGATCCGCCTCATCGGGGGCGAGAACTACTGGCCCTACGGAATAATGCAGGTGCAGGATTTCGCCCGCCGCAACGGCATCGCGCTGGCCGTGTTGCCCGCCGACGGGCGCGAGGACCCGGCGCTGGACAATCACTCCACGCTGCCTGTCTCCACGCTGCGCCGTCTCGCGCACCTCTGCGATACCGGCGGGGCCGTCGCGGCGCAGGCGGCATTGGCGCAACTGGCGCTGGCGGCTGGGTTCTATGCTGGGCCGGTGATGGGGGCCAAGACGATCCCCGACTGTGGTTTCTACGACCCCGACCGAGGCGTGGTCCCCTTTGCGGATGCCGACGGCAACGCCATCGCCGTCACCTTCTACCGCAGCTACCTGACCGCTGCAGACACCGCCCCCGTCGATGCGCTGATCGCTGAATTGCGCGGGCGGGGGTTCAACGCCATCGGTCTGTTCGTGTCGTCGCTGAAGGCCGAAACGGCGCGCACCTTTCTCGACAGCGCACTGTTGCAACTCTCCCCGGTCGCCATCGTCAATGCCACCGCCTTTTCCGGGCGCGGGGAGGATGGCACCTCGCCGCTCGACGCCCCCGGCTGCCCCGTCTTTCAGGTCGCGCTCTCCACCGCGCGGCGAAAGGACTGGGCCGAAAGCGAGCGCGGCCTGTCGCCCGCCGATCTCGCGATGCACGTCGTGCTGCCGGAAGTGGACGGGCGTCTTTTCACAGGTGTTGTCAGCTTCAAGGCGCCGGGCAGGAAGGACCCGCACCTGCAATATTCCCGCTTCGCCCACCGCGCGGACGCGACCCGCATCAAGGCCGTAGCCGACCGTGTTCAGGGCTGGCACAGGCTGGCGAAGACGCCCGCGAAAGAGCGCAAGCTGGCGCTCGTGCTCTCTACCTATCCCGGCCGTGCCGACCAGATCGCCCATGCCGTTGGACTGGACGCATTGGCCTCCGTCGAGGATATGCTGATGACGCTGGCAGGCGCAGGCTACGCCGCGCGTCCCGACGTCGGCTTCGGCAAGAGCCTCACGCGGCAGACCGTCGCCTGGTCCCTCGAAGCGTACGAAACGGCACTCGCACAACTCCCACAAACCCTGCGCGACGACCTCTCCACCGCATGGGGCACACCCGACGCCGACCCGCTGACACAGGAAGGCGCGTTCCACTTCCCCGCCCAGACCTGCGGCAATACCCTGGTCGCCCTGCAACCCGAACGCGGCGCCATCGCCGCGCGGGACACCGACTACCACGACCTCGCCCGCGTCCCGCGCCATTCCTACGTCGCCTTCTACCTCTGGCTCCGCAGCCAGGGTATCCACGCGCTCGTCCACATCGGCGCGCACGGCACGCTCGAATGGCTGCCGGGCAAGGCGGTCGCCCTCTCCGACGACTGCTGGCCCGAGGCGCTGACCGGCGACCTGCCGGTGATCTACCCCTTCATCGTCAACGACCCCGGCGAGGCCGCTCAGGCCAAGCGCCGCATCGGGGCCGTGACGCTCGGCCACCTGCCGCCGCCGTTGAAAGACAGCGAAACGCCGGACGCACTATTGCGCCTTGAACGGCTTCTCGATGAATACTCCACCGCCGACGGCCTCGACCCCGCCCGCCGCGACCGGCTGATCGACACGATCCGGTCAGAGGCGCGCGCGGCTGGTGTTGAGACGGACCTCGGCCTTGCCGAAGACGCCTCCGCCGCCGAGGCGATCACACGCATCGACCGCTTCGTCTGCGACATCAAGGAAAGCCAATACGGCGACGGGCTGCACATCTTCGGAGCGGGCGCGGGCGAGAACGACGGGCTGCTCGCTGCCCTCGATGGCCGCCGTGTCGCGGCCGGGCCGTCCGGCTCGCCCTACCGGGGCCGTTCCGACGTGTTGCCGACCGGACGCAACCTCTACTCCGTCGACCCGCGCGCTGTGCCATCCCGCGCCGCCCACGCCCAAGGTGTGAAACTGGCCGAAGAACTGCTGCGCCGCCATCTTCAGGATCAGGGCGACTGGCCGAAGGGCTTGGTCGTGGACCTTTGGGGCTCGGCCACCATGCGCACCGCCGGCGAGGAAGTGGCCATGGCCCTGCATCTCGCAGGGCTCGCGCCGAAATGGGACGAGGGTTCGGAGCGTGTGTCGGGCTTCGAAATCCTACCGCTGACCCTGCTGAACCGTCCGCGCATCGACGTCACCCTGCGTGTATCGGGCTTGTTCCGCGACGTCTTCCCCGGCCTCAGCCAGTTGTTCGAAGCTGGTGCCGCAGCCCTCTCGCAGCGCGAGGAAGCGCCTGACATGAACCCCTACCGCACTAAATCGCCCCGCGTCTTCGGCCCAAAGCCGGGCCTTTACGGGATGAACATGGAGGCCGCCCTGAACGACTATTCCGACGAGGGGCGCGATGCGGCGGGGGAGGCCTGGCTCAAGGGTTCCGAATGGGCCATCGACGCGCAAGGCGAGGCCCGGCAGGACCGCGCGGCGCTGGAGGCGCGTTTGCACGGCGCCGATGGGTTCGCCCACGTGCAGGACCTGACGGAAACCGATATCCTGCTCTCGTCCGATTACGCCAGCCACGAAGGCGGGTTCGCCGCAGCGATGGCGCACCTCGGTGCTCCGAAACCCGCGCTCTATCACGTCGACAGCACGCGGCTCGGCGCGCCCCGCGCCCGCACCATGCCCGAAGAGATCGCCAGCGTCGTCCGCGCCCGTGCCGCCAATCCCGCCTGGGCGACCGGCATGATGCGCCACGGCTTTCGCGGCGCGGCAGAGATCACCGCGACCCTCGATAACCTAGCCGCCTTCGCGCATCTCACCCGCGAAGTGCCCGCGCACCTGATCGACCTCTATTACGACGCCACGCTGGGCCGCGACGACCTCGTGGAATTCATGGTGGCCGAAAACCCCGCCGCCCTCGACGCCCTGCGCAACCGCTTCGCCAGCCTGCGCGATGCGGGCCTCTGGGTGACGCGTCGCAACTCGATCACCGCCCAGATGGATGCCGCCGAATGACCGCCCCCGACATCAAGGGCTGGTGCCCCGGGGCCCTGCGCCCGATGATGTCCGGCGACGGGCTGGTCGTGCGCGTGCGCCCCTTCGGCGGGCGGCTTTCCCGAGCGCAGGTGGACGGGCTCGCCACTCTGGCGGCGGCGCATGGCAACGGGCTGATCGACCTGTCCTCGCGCGGCAACATCCAGATCCGCGGCGTGACGGAGGAAAGCCACCCCAAGCTGGTCGAAGGCCTGCGCAGGATGCGCCTTGTCGACGATACCGCCGAGATCGAGGGCCGTCGCAACATCATCGTCACGCCCTTCTGGCTCAAGGGCGACGCTACCGAACGCTTCACCGCCGAACTGGCGGAGGCCTTGAGCGCCCCGGATGCGCCGGACATCCCCAACAAGTTCGGCTTCGCGGTCGATACCGGACGCGAGCCTGTGTTGCAGGACGCCTCCGCCGACATCCGGCTGGAGCGGGACGCGGGTGGCGGTTACATCCTCGTCGCCAACGGTTCTGCAGCGGGCAAGCCCGTGACCTCCGACAGCATGGTGGTCGAGGCGATGGAGCTTGCGCATTGGTTCATGGCCCACCGCGGCGAACACAAACGCATGGCGCACCTCCTCGCTGCGGGTCAGGCACTTCCCGAAGGTCATTTCGTTCCACGCCAGACGCAAAGCTACGTGGCGCGGCCCGGCTATACACCGCTCGGGGCGATGGTGGGGCTCGCCTTCGGACAGCTGCAAGTCGACATGCTCGCCAGCCTCGCCAAGCACGGCGGGCTGCGGATGACGCCCTGGCGGATGCTGCTGGTGGAAAGCGCGCGGCAATTGCCGGTCATCGAGGGTCTGATCACCGACCCCGACCACCCGCTGCTGCGTATCGTCGCCTGCACGGGTGCCCCCCGCTGCCCGCAAGGCTACGTCGAGACCCGCCCCATTGCGCGAACCCTTGCGACCGCCCTGCCTGCCGATCAGTTCCTGCACGTTTCCGGCTGCGCCAAGGGCTGTGCGTGGCCGAAGGTCGCCCCAATTACGGTCACGGGCACGCCCGACGGGCTCGACCTGATCGAAGACGGCCGTGCCTCCGACGCGCCTACCCGCAGCGGCCTTTCCCTCGAAGACATATCCAAGGCGATCTGATGCCCCACAGCTACATCACCGACGGGGCGGAGATTTACCGCCAGTCCTTTGCGACCATTCGCAGCGAAGCGGAGCTGAGTCGCTTCACGCCGGAGGAGGAGATCGTGGCCGTGCGCATGATCCACGCCGCCGGAATGGTGGGGCTGGAGGCGCACATCCGCTTCTCCCCCGGCATGGCTGTCGCCGCCCGTTCGGCGCTGGAGGACGGCGCCCCGATCCTCTGCGACGCCTACATGGTCAGCGAAGGCATCACCCGCAAACGCCTGCCGTGCGAGAACGAGGTGATCTGCACCCTGCGCGACCCCAAAGTGCCCGACATGGCGAAGGAGATGGCCAACACCCGCTCCGCCGCCGCACTCGAACTGTGGCGGCCCCACCTCGCGGGCGCGGTCGTGGCAATCGGCAATGCGCCCACCGCGCTTTTCCACCTGATCAACATGCTCGAAGATCCCGAATGTCCTCGCCCCGCCGCAATCATCGGCTGCCCCGTGGGTTTCATCGGTGCGGCGGAAAGCAAGGCGGCGTTGATGGAAGACCTGCCCGTGCCGTCGATGATCGTCGCGGGGCGGCTGGGCGGGTCGGCCATCACCGTGGCCGCCATCAACGCGCTCGCCAGCAGGGTGGAATAGCATGGGCAAGGTAATCTGCGCAGGGCTCGGCCCCGGCGACCCGGAGCTGATGAGCGTCAAGTCCGACCGCGTTATCCGCGGCGCAAAACACCTCGCCTTTTTCCGCAAGAAGGGCCGCGCCGGACAGGCCCGCGCCATCGTGCAGGGTATGCTGCGCGATGATGTGGTTGAATTCCCGATGGAATACCCCGTTACGACGGAGATGCACTTCGGCAGCCCCGAATACCGGGCCGTCATGGTGGAGTTCTACACAGAGTGGGCGAACAAGCTGGAGGCGCTCGCTCGCGACCACGACGTGGTGGTACTCTGCGAGGGCGACCCCTTTTTCTATGGCTCCTTCATGCACCTGCACACCCGCCTTCAGGGCCGGGCGGTGGTGGAGGTGCTGCCGGCGATCCCCGGGATGGTTGGCTGCTGGAACGCTCTGGATACACCCTTCACCTGGGGCGACGACGTGATGACGGTGCTCATGGGCACCCTGCCCGAGGCCGACCTGCTCGACCACATGCAGCGCGCTGACGCGCTGGTGGTGATGAAGACAGGCCGCAACCTGCCCGCTGTGCGCCGCGCGCTGACAGCAGCGGGGCGGATTGACGATGCTTGGCTGGTGGAAAAGGGCACGATGCCCGGCCAGCGAGTTGCGAAATTAGCGGAGGTCGACGACGCCGACTGCCCCTATTTCGCCATCGTGCTGGTCCACGGACAGGGCCGCCGCCCGGAAGCCGAGGAATGACCGGCTGGATCGCCATCGCGGGCCTCGGCCCCGGGCGCGAAGAGCTGGTGACGCCCGAGGTGACAGCGGCTTTGGCGGAGGCGACCGACGTAATAGGCTATATCCCTTACGTCGCTCGCGTCGCCCGCCGTTCGGGCCTGACCTTGCACCCCACAGACAACCGCGTGGAGCTCGACCGTGCCCTGCACGCGTTGCAACTTGCGGCGAATGGCGCGCGGGTCGTGGTTGTTTCTTCGGGTGATCCGGGCGTCTTCGCCATGGCCTCCGCTGTCTTCGAGGCCCTGGAGAACCACCCCGAACACGCCGACACCGACATCCGCGTGTTGCCCGGCATCACCGCCATGCTTGCTGCCGCCGCTCGCGCGGGCGCGCCTCTCGGCCACGATTTCTGCGCAATCAACCTCAGCGACAACCTCAAGCCCTGGGCTACGGTTGAACACCGCCTGCGCCTTGCCGCTCAGGCCGATTTCGCGATGGCCTTCTACAACCCGCGCTCCAGATCCCGCCCGCACCAGTTTGCCGCCGCGCTCGACATCCTGCGCGAAGAATGCGGTCCCGACCGCCTGATCACCTTCGCCCGCGCCGTCAGCACGGAGGAAGAAACGTTGAACACGGTGGCACTGGGAGAGGCGACACCCGAGATGGCCGACATGCGCACCGTCGTGCTGGTCGGCAATTCCGCGACCCGCCGCGTCGGGCGCTATGTCTACACGCCCCGGTCCGCGACATGATCGAGCCAGGCCAGAACTTCCGCAACCGACCCGACGGCGTTGTCGCCGGGCAGGACCGGCCGGTCGGCCATGATCACCGGCACCCCGAGCGCCCGCGCGGCGTCCAGTTTGGCCCGCGCGCCCGTGCCGCCCGCGTTCTTGGCGACGACGTGGGTCACGCCGTGTTCGCGCATCAGCTTGGTGTCGCCTGCGACATCGAAGGGGCCACGCGCCAGCAGGACCGTCGTGCGCGGCAGGGGGAGTGCCTGCTCCGGCGCATCGACCAAACGCACGATGTAGTGGTGCTGCGGCTGCGCTGCAAAAACCCCGATCTGCTGTTTGCCGATGGCGAGGAATACACAGGCGGGATCATCCGGCAGCAGGGCAGGAATGTCCTCGACCCGCGGCACCTGCGTCCAGTGATCGCCCTCCTGCGCGACCCAGGCAGGCCGCTCCAACCGGATCAACGCCACGCCGCAGGTGCCGCAGGCTTCATGTGCATTGGCACTCATCCCTGCCGCAAAGGGATGCGTCGCGTCGATGACATGGGAGATACCCTCAGCGTCCAGATAGCTCCTCAGCCCCGCCACGCCGCCGAACCCGCCGATGCGCGTCGGCAAGGGCTGGGTGACGGGCATGTGCGTCCGGCCCGCGTAGGAGAACACCGCATCGACGCCCGCTCCCGCAAGGGCGCGCGCCATAGCGCTGGCTTCGGTGGTTCCGCCCAGCAACAGGACGCGCATCATGGGTGATCCCTGGCTGAGTATCATCGGAATGCCGGACGATAGCGCGGCCAACCTGCCGCCCGCAAGCCGTGCTGCGATCGACGGGGCAGAGGCGATCTTCGGCGGACCCCGCCATCTCGAACTGGCCGGAGCAGGGATGCGGGGTCATGCCTGGCCAATCCCGTTTTCCGTCGATCCCGTATTGGCCCGGCGCGGTATCCCTACAGCGGTGCTCGCCTCGGGTGACCCTTTCTGGTTCGGCGCGGGAGGCAGCCTTTCAGCGCATCTGGAGCCAGGCGAATGGCGCGTCTTCCCCGCGCCCTCCACCTTTTCGCTGGTTGCGGGTCACCTTGGCTGGCGGATCGAGGAGATCACCTGCCATGGCCTCCATGCAGCACCTTTCCAGCGCCTCCGCCGGGTGCTGGCGCCCCAAGCCCGGCTGATCTGCCTCGTCCGCGACGGCACGGCCCCGGCCATGCTTGCAGACTGGCTCTGCGGTGAGGGTGCAGGACAGGCCCGCCTCTGGGTGATGGAGAAGATGGGCGGCCCCGACCAGCGGGTGTGTCAGACCACCGCGCTGGGTTTTGACCTCAGCGACATCGCTGCGCCGGTCGCCGTTGCCGTGGCACTGCCCGCTGGTGTCGGCCTTTCTCGCGCGTCGGGTCTGCCGGACGACACCTTCGCCCACGACGGCCAGATCACCAAACGCCCCATCCGCGCACTGACCCTGAGCGCACTCGCGCCACGTCCCGGAGAGTTGCTTTGGGACATCGGCGCGGGATCGGGCTCAGTCTCCGTCGAATGGTGCCTCGCCGGGGGGCGCGCCATCGCCTTCGAACAGCGAGAGGCCCGTGTTGAGAATATCCGCAGGAACATTGAGGATTTCGGCCTCACGCAGAGTATGACGGTCCTGCACGGCAGGGCCAGCGATCTGATTGCCGTGCAACCCTTGCCAGACGCCGTTTTCATCGGCGGAGGGGGCAATGCGGCACTTTTCGACAGGCTCTTCAATCTTCTGCCCAAGGGCACCCGCCTCGTGGCCAATGGCGTGACGCTCGAGACCGAGTCCCTGCTCGCCACGCTCCACGCCACCAAAGGCGGCGACCTTCTGCGCATCGAACTCGCACAGGCCGCACCCCTGGGCACCATGCGCGGCTGGCAGCCCGCCCGCCCCGTCGTCCAATGGAGCGTCACGCTTTGAGGGTCGCAGGCATCGGATTTCGCAGCGCCGCGAGCCTGTCCAGTCTCGTCGATGCGGTGCGTCTGGCGCTCGCTGAGGCAGGCGGCACGCTCGACGCGCTCGTCACCGAAAGCGCCAAGTCCCGCGAACCGGTCTTCCGCGAACTGGCGCAGACCATGGGCCTGCCGGGCCTTGGCATCACATCCACCGATCTTGGCCAGATGATCACCCCCACCCAGTCGCAGCGTATTCAGGACCGTTTCGGCACCGGATCGCTGGCCGAGGCCACAGCTCTCGCCGCCGCCGGACCTGGCGCCACGTTGGTTGCGGTCCGGGTCGTGTCGGGCGATGGTATGGCCACGGCGGCCATTGCGGAAAGCTAGAGGAATCACGCCCATGACAGTCCATTTCATCGGTGCCGGACCCGGCGCGCCCGACCTGATCACGCTGCGGGGCCGCGACCTGATCGCGAGGTGTCCCGTCTGCCTCTATGCGGGGTCGCTGGTGCCCGAAGCGCTGCTGTCGCACTGCCCGGAGGACGCGAAGGTCGTGAACACCGCCCGCATGTCGCTGGACGAGATCATGGCCGAGATCGCAGCCGCCCATGCCGCCGGTCAGGACGTGGCGCGATTGCACTCCGGCGACCTGTCCGTCTGGTCCGCCATGGGCGAACAACTGCGCCGGCTGCGCGCAATGGGCATTCCTTATGACGTGACGCCCGGTGTGCCCTCCTTCGCTGCCGCCGCTGCCGAACTGGGGGCCGAACTGACCCTGCCGGGCGTGGCGCAGTCGGTGATCCTCACGCGTACCTCCGGCCGCGCCACGGCCATGCCCGAGGGTGAAACGCTGGAGAACTTCGCCCGCACCGGGGCTACCCTGGCGATCCACCTCAGCGTCCACGTGCTGGAGAAGGTCATCACCGAACTTACGCCCCACTACGGCGCCGACTGCCCCGTGGCCGTCGTCTGGCGCGCCAGCTGGCCGGATCAGCGCATCGTCAGGGCGACTCTGTCGACGCTGCGCACCGCCGTCGGGGATGAAATGGAGCGCACGGCGCTGATCCTTGTGGGCCATGCCATCGGCGCGGAGGATTTCGGCGAGAGCCGTCTGTATGCGGGCGACTATGACCGCCGCTTTCGCCCTGTCGGGACTGATCCGCGCTTTCCGGAAACCGCCGAATGATACCTCCTGGCCTGCTGATCTCCGCGCCCGCTTCGGGCACCGGGAAGACCACGCTGATGCTGGGTCTGCTGGCCTCGCTGCGCGCGCAGGGCGTGAACGTGCAGCCTTTCAAGAGCGGGCCGGACTACATCGACCCGGCATTCCATACGGCGGCGTCCGGTCGCGCGTCCTTCAACCTCGACAGTTGGTCGATGGACCGGGCTGTCATCGACGGGCTGATCGGCAATGCACTGGGGGCGGACCTGATCCTCGCGGAAGGCTCGATGGGTCTTTTCGACGGAGTCGCCGTGTCGGGAGCCTCCGGCAACGGCGCGAGTGCGGACGTGGCGGCGATGATGGGCTGGCCGGTGGTGCTGGTGCTCGATGTGTCCGGGGCGGCGCAGTCGGTCGCAGCGACCGCGCTCGGGTTCAAGACGATGCGGCCGGATGTGAATCTGGCGGGCGTCGTGCTGAACCGCGTCGCCTCGCCGCGGCACGAGACGCTGGTGCGCGTCGGGATGGAACAGGTCGGCGTGCGGGTCCTCGGCGCGTTGCCCCGGCGGACGGAGATCGAACTGCCCGAGCGGTATCTCGGTCTGGTACAGGCGGGTGAGCAGGAGAACCTGCCGGATGTGCTGGCGAAGGCCGCTGCTTTTGTTGCGCAAAATGTCGATATTGCAGCACTGCGCGCCTGCGCCGCGGGTACGCTCACCAACGCGCCGCCGCCTGCGCGTATCGTCCCGCCAGGGCAACGCATCGCTCTTGCGCAGGACAATGCCTTCGCCTTCGTCTACCCGCATCTGTTGGCCGGATGGCGCGCGGCGGGGGCGGAGATCCTGCCATTCTCTCCTCTGGCCAACGAGGGCCCCGACGAGATCGCCGATGTCTGCTGGTTGCCGGGCGGCTATCCCGAATTGCACGCCGGGTGGCTGGCGGCGGCTGAGACGTTCCGCAAGGGGTTGCAGACTTTCGCCCGCACCCGGCCGGTCCACGGTGAATGCGGCGGCTACATGGCCATGGGCGCGGGATTGATCGACAAGGATGGTGTACGGCACCGTATGGCCGGGTTATTGGGACTGGAGACCTCCTTTGCCAAGCGCAAGATGCACCTCGGCTATCGGAAGGCCGACCTCAACGATGCGATCCCCGGCCATAGTGCCCGCGCGCGGTTGCGCGGACATGAATTTCACTACGCCACGATCCTGAAGGAACCAGACGCGCCGCTGGCGATGATCACCGACAGCAATGATCTTGAAGTGGCCGAGACCGGTTCCATCCGTCGCTTCGAGGACGGCGGCTTGGCCACGGGAACGTTCTTTCACATGATCGGCGAAGCGCCGTGACCGGGTTCGTTTCCTTCGTGTCTTCGGGTCCGGGCGATCCGGAGCTGCTGACCGTCAAGGCGGTGGACCGGCTGAAGTCGGCTGATGTGGTGCTCTTCGACGACCTGTCTTCTGGCCCGATCCTGGAATACTGCCGCGCGGACGCGGATCTGATCGGAGTCGGCAAGCGCGCGGGGCGCGCCTCGCCCAGGCAGGACCACGTGAGCCGTGTGCTGGTGGATCACGCGCAGGAAGGTCTGCGGGTGGTGCGGCTCAAGTCGGGGGATGCGGGCCTCTTCGGGCGGCTGGAAGAGGAGATTGTCGCATTGCGGGCGGCCGGCATCCCCTTTGAGATCATCCCCGGCGTGACCTCCGCCTCTGCCGCTGCGGCAGTGGCGGGCATCCCGCTGACGCGACGCCTGACGGCGCGACGGGTGCAGTTCATCACCGGCGCTGACGTTAGGGGCGACCTGCCGCCGGACGTGAACATGGCAGCGCTCGCCGACCCGCGGGCGACAACGGTGGTCTATATGGGCAAGCGGACCTTTCCGGGGCTGGCGGCGCGGCTGATCGAACACGGGCTGCCGCCGGAAACACCGGCGATGCTGGCGGAGGCTGTTACAACCCCGGCGGAGAAGCTGCAGCGGTTCACCATCGAAACGCTGGCCGCGCATCTGGAAGTGACGAGCAGCTCCACGCCTGCGCTGATCTTCTACGGGCCGCTGGCGGAGCCCGAGACGTGAAGGTCCATGTCTGCACGAGTTGCTCCGAGGACAGCGGGTTTCTCTCCACCGTGCAGGCCGCGCTGCCGGATCTCGACGTGGCGGGGGTCGACTGCATGTCGGGCTGCACCCGCGCGCAGACGGTGGCCTTCCGCAGTCCCGGCAAGGTCGCATACCTTTTCGGAGAGATCACGGTGGAGGACATGGACGCCCTGCGCACCTTCGCGCAGCTCTATGCGGCCTCGCCGGACGGCACCTTCGCCGATGCGCGGGTGCTGGGGGCGTTGCGGACCAAGGCCATCGCGCGGATTCCGGGGTGATGCACCTCACGCTCATCGGCACCGGCACGGGCAACCCGGAGCATCTGACCCTGCAGGCGATCCGCGCGATCAATGCGCAGGACCTGATCCTGATCCCGCGCAAGGGCGAGGGCAAGGCCGACCTCGCCGAGTTGCGCCGTTCGATATGCGATGAAGTGCTGACCAACGGCGCGACCCGTATCGTCGATTTCGACCTGCCGGTGCGGAACGAGGCGACGTCGGCCTATCGGCAACGGGTGGATGACTGGCACGACGCCATCGCGGCGGTCTGGCAAGAGGCGATGACGGCGCACCCTGAGGCCACCCGCGTGGCTTTGCTGGTCTGGGGCGATCCGTCGCTTTACGACAGCACGCTGCGCATCGCGGCGCGGCTGGACCCTGCGCTTTCGATCGAGGTGATCCCCGGCATCACGTCGCTTCAGGCGCTGACGGCAGCTCATGCGATTCCCTTGAACGAGATCGGCGCGCCCTTTCTGGTGACGACGGGGCGGCGGCTGCGGGATGAAGGCTGGCCCGAGGGCGTGGACACGGTGGTCGTCATGCTGGACGCAGGCGGGGCGTTCGAGGCGCTGGACGCGGCAGGCCTGCATATCTGGTGGGGCGCTTATGTCGGCATGGCGGAGCAGATCGTCTGCGAAGGGCCTTTGGCAGAGGTAGGCGCACGCATTCTTGAGATGCGCGCGGAGGCACGGGCGCGGCACGGCTGGATCATGGACATCTACATTCTGCGCCGCGGATAACGCGCATTTGCGCTACTGGTCTGTCACGGGAAGGGTGGAGGAGGCCTCCATCTTACTGGCGAAGATAGAAGGTGGTGTATTCCTCTTCTATCCTTCGGGCGGATCGACCTTGCCGCGCATGGCCTTTACCTCGCCCCGCACCTTCTTGGCCTTCAGCCGTCGTTTCTTGGAGCCCAGCGTCGGGCGCGTGGCGATGCGGCGCTTGGGCGGGGTCAGGGCGGCCTTGATCAGGTCCACCAACCTGTCCCGCGCGATCTCGCGGTTGCGGGCCTGGCTGCGGGTCTCCTCGCACTGGATCACCAGTGCCCCCTCGTTCGTCCAGCGCCGCCCCGCGAGCCGTTTGAGGCGCGTCTTGACCGGGGGCGCGAGGGAGGGGGAGGTCGCGGCCTCGAACCGCAGTTCGACGGCGGAGGAGACCTTGTTCACGTTCTGCCCGCCGGGCCCTGAAGAGCGCACGAAGGTTTCGGTGAGTTCCCAGTCCTGAATGGCGATATCATTGGTAATGCGCAGCATCTGGCCAGCATGGCACTGGAACCGATCGAGGTGAAGGGGCGTTGGCGCTGCAGTTCCCTCTCAGGAAAGGCGCGTGCCATGCTTACTCTCCCTTCTATCGTGCAGGTCCCCACGACCCGCAACAATCTTTTTGCATTCCGCATCACCGACGAGGTCAGCCGCGAGGACATGACCGCGATGGCCGAATACATCAACGACGTCTTCGATACCCACGAGGAGAAAGTCGATATGCTGATGATCTTTGACCGCTACGAGGGTGCCGAGCTGGGCGCCAGCTGGAGTTGGGAAGCGCTGAAGTCGCGCTTCCGGTCCCTGTCGAATGTCGGGCGCTATGTCGTGGTCGGGGCACCTGAAGGTGCGCAAACGCTGATCGAGGTTATGGACAACCTGATGCCGGTGGATGCGGAGACATTCGACGAGGAGATCTCTGCCTGGCGGTCGCTCGGGGCCGAAGCCGCAGCGGCTTGATGCGAAATGGGCCGCCCCGGTGACGGAGCGGCCCAATCGAATGGTTTCAGGAGGCGGGATCGGTTAGACCGGCGATCCACCTGAGGGGTTCAGACTGCCAGAGGCTGCTCTAGCAGGAACCCTCCCAAGCTGTTCCGACACCTCGCTCCAATACCTTTCTTGACACTGGATCACCTCCTTTACATTGGTTGAACTCATCTCGAGCGTCGCACAGGATTTGCGATCTGCAAAGCATTTTTTCGCACCAATTCGAGCTGGTCGCATCTCCATGGCGCGATTGCTCAAAAATTAGGACGAGGGTGCGAGAGCGTTATTCTGTCTGCCGCGCAAAAAACAATGTGTTTCTGCCAGGTGGGTCAGCCTGGGACCGGTATGGTCACGGGGTCGATTTTTCGGCGGCTGGGCCGCGAGCGCCGCAATAGCCAGAACATGATCGCGATATTGAGCCCATTCCAGGCAATGCCGTTCACGAAAGCCATCTCGTAGGATCCGGTCCAGTCGAAGATCTTGCCCGACAGCCAGCCACCAAGGGCCATGCCCAGGATCGTTGCCATGATCACGAAACCCACCCGCGCACCGGCCTCGCGTGCAGGCATGTATTCGCGCACGATCAGGGCGTAGCTGGGCACGATGCCGCCCTGGCTCAGCCCGAAGACGAGGCTGACCATATATAGGGAGACCATGCTGCCCGCAGGCAGGTAGAGAAACAGGGCCAGGCATTGCAGGACCGACCCGATCAGCAGGGTCCGAACGCCGCCCAGCCGATCCGCCACCAATCCCGACAGGATACGCGAAACGACGCCGCCCATCAGCATGAGCGAAAGCATCTGCGCGCCCACTGCCGGACCGTATCCCAGACCCACGCAGAGCGAGACGATATGGACCTGCGGCATCGACATCGCCACGCAGCACGCGATCCCGGCCAGACCCAGCAGGTATTGCAGCGCGCGGGGGCTGATGCCGGAGGATTTCGCATTGAGGGTAGAGGCGATCTGCGCGGCCTCGCGCGCCGTTTCGGGCACCTGACGCCGAAGGGCCAGGGCCAGGGGAATGACGGTAGCTGCCGTGACGACCGCCATAACCACGTAGACCGCCCGCCAGCCGTTGTCCTGCAGTACTCCCGCCAGCACCATCGGCCAGATCGCGCCGGAGAAGTAATTGCCGGAAGCCACGACTGCCACGGCAATCCCGCGTCGGCGCACGAACCAGTGCGAGATGTCCGCAATCAGGGGACCGAAACCGACGGCAGACCCAAATCCGATGACCAACTGCGCCAACGACAGAATCGCGATGGAGTGGGAGAGAGTCGCCAGCCCCAGCCCCGCGACGAGGGTCAGGGCCGCACCGATGAGGGACAAGGTAACACCGAAACGATCCACCGCCCGGCCGATGAAGAAGTTTCCCAGCGCAAAGCCGATCATGGTGAGGGTATAGGGCAGCGCCGCGTCCGCCCGGCCAACGGCGAATTCCGTTTCCACCGCAGGCATGATCACGATGATGACCCACATGCCGGCGTTGGCGATGGCGGCGACAAGCAGCGTCAGGCCAAGGCGGATCCATGCATAGCGGCTGTCCGTTCCGTCGCTTTCCATACTGCCCCCCGAAGCCTTCCCGCATCTGCCGACAAAGTCGGCGAAAGTGCAAGGCCGTGCTGAAGTAGAGAGACTTTGAACTGTTAAGGGCACAGTAAAGCCTTGCCCTTACAAGGGGCCTTGGGTGAATTGAGGTGGTGTAGATGGGTGCGCAAAGCAATGCGTCACCAGTCATCATCAAACGTAAGAAGGTCGTCGGCGGCGGCGGGCACCATGGTGGTGGCTGGAAAGTCGCTTATGCGGATTTTGTAACCGCAATGATGGCCTTTTTTATGTTGATGTGGCTGCTGAACGCGACGACAGAACAGCAACGCAAGGGAATCGCGGATTACTTTTCTCCGACGATTCCGATCAACCGCGTGTCGGGTGGCGGCAACGGGGCCTTCGGGGGGGAGAGTGTGTTTACTGAAAACACCCTGCCCAAGAACGGCACCGGCGCAACGGCGCTCCATGCGACGCGGGAGGATCAATCGCGCGGCAGGATCGGAAGTGGGTCGGAGACCGACGGCACTGCCGAGCAGGAGATATTCAAGGAAGTAGATTCCAGGCTGATGGGGCGTGGGGGCGAGACCATGGTCATGGAGAATCTTCTGCGTCATATCGTGACGCGCATCACCGACGAGGGTCTGGTGATCGAGATCTTCGAGCTTGAGGACGTGCCACTGTTTCTCGAAGATACCGATCAACCGACGCAGTTGCTGCGGGACCTGGCGACCGTGATCGCTCAGGCCGCAGGCATGGTCACCAATCGCGTCGCCGTGGAGGGATACGTGCGCGCCAATCCGGTCGTGCTTCGCGATAGCCCTGTATGGGAACTGTCCTCCCAGCGTGCGACGCAGATGCGCCTGCTCCTGCAGGATGCCGGCCTGGATACCGGGCGCGTACGGCGAGTCACCGGCCATGCGGACCGTGATCCGGTCGTGGCCGACACGATGGCGCGGCGCAACAACCGACTTGAGATGATCCTGCTGCGCGAGGTGAGGCGGAACTGAACTGCCGAATAGACCGCCTTTTATCTGTTAGGCCGCTGTTAAGCGAGGGACGTCTATGTCTTGCACCAACAGTGATCGGTACAGCAGAAAGGCGTGTCTATGACGATTTCATCCTCACTAAATGCAGGTGTCGCGGGGTTGCAGGCCAATGCCACGCGCCTTGCGTCGATCTCTGACAACATCGCGAATGCCTCGACCTTCGGGTACAAGCGCGTCGAAACCGACTTCCATTCCATGGTCATCTCGTCAGAGGGCGGCACCTATTCGGCTGGGGGCGTCCGCGCGACCACGTCACGGTTGATCGACCAGCGCGGGCCGCTGGTTTCGACGTCCAATGCGACAGACCTTGCGGTGCGCGGGCGCGGCTTCCTGCCCGTCGCCCATGCGACGGAGATCGAAGTCGCGAACGGCGATACCACCATGTTTCTCACAACGACCGGGTCCTTCCGTACCGATTCCGAAGGCTATCTGCGCTCGAGCTCCGGGCTGGTCCTGCTGGGCTGGCCTGCCCTGCCCGACGGCACAATCCCGGCCTATCCTCGCGATACCTCCGACGGGCTCCAGCCGGTGCAGATCAATGTGAACCAGTTTTCGGGGGAGCCGACGACCAGCATGACGCTGGGCGTGAACCTGCCTGCCACGGAAACGGAAGCAGGTGCCTCCGGCGATGTTCAGGAACTGTCGGTGGAATACTACGATAACCTTGGCAAGTCCGAGAACATCAGCATCAGCTTTACCCCGACCATTCCGGGCAGCGGATCGTCGAACGAATGGACGATGACGCTGACCGATTCCGTCAATCCGGGCGTCGTGATCGGGGAATATACGCTGACCTTTGCAGACAGCAGGACGTCTGGTGGCACACTGGATACCGTCACCACC
>JBBSJO010000004.1:0-50288 GCA_038257185.1 Rhodobacterales bacterium
CCTCGACTTCCTCGGGTTCGAGGGGCTGTTCGAACATCGTTTCGCGCCTGATCTGCCGCTCTATATGGGGGTCCGCAGGGGGGCCTGTGAACTCCATCTTTCCGAACACTTCGGAGACGCGGCCCCCGGTGCCGCGCTGCGGATCGAGGTGGAGGATGTCCATGGCTATGCGCGTGATCTGATTGCCTTGACTACCGCCACGCACGTCCGGGCGTGCAGCGGCAGGAGTGGGGTCGGGATGATATGGCGATCAGTGACCCCAACGGCAACCGGCTGATATTTTGCACACGATGGGACGGTGGCTACGGGCAATCCACACCGCAGACATGAAAACGGCGGCGCCCGAGGGCACCGCCGTGTCACTTCTTTGCAAAGGCAGTATCAGCCCGCCGCGCGGTGATCCGGGCGGAAACCGATGTCGTCAGAGACGGTGAAGCGCCCGCCCTTGATCTTCTCGATCTTGCCTGCGCGCAGCAGTTGGCCGAAGGACCGCAACCCGTCCTCGCGGCTGAAACCATTCTCGGGGCCAGCCTGGCGGACCTTGGACATCAACTGCGGGCGCGAGAACTGCTCGCGGCCTTCCACGAAGGACATGTAGGCCGCCGCGGCTTCCAGAAGTTGCGGCAGCTTGGTCGCGCCCATCTCGGCTGCGAAATCGGCAAAGCTCTCGCCTTCGGCGCTCTGCACTGGATCCTCCACTGCGGCCACGCGGCGCGGGCGCACGGGGCCTGCGGTGCGCGGGCGATCCACGTCGATCCGCTGTGCCGCGACCAGTTTGAGTGGGGCGGGGCGTGCCTCTTCCGGGCGCGCGCTGCGCTCGCCGCTGCTGACCGGGCGGCGCGGGCGCACCACATCTGCCAGATCGTTGCGGTAGGCGTTGTCCTCGTCGCGGCCGTCGTCACGGGACGGGCTCATGGCTTCGTCCGCCTTCTTGGCCGCAACAGCCGCACGCAGGTGCGAGAAAGCATCCCGGCGCGTGGCGCTTTCGGGTTCGTCCATCTGCTGTTTGGTCTCGGCCATGAGGCGGGTCACCGAGGTGTCGCGCTCATCGTCGATCGACGGCAGTACCGAACGCGCAGGCCGGGTCGGGCCGGCATGTGCGGGCGTCAGTTCGTCGCTGTCATCCTCGGCAAAGATCGAATCGTCCTCGGCACTCTCGAAAAAGATCGAATCCTCGCCTGCGCCTTTATCGTCGCCGTCCAGATCAGAGTCCGCATCCATCAGGGACAGGTCATCCCCGTCCTCACCCTCATCCATGTCCGCTTCGAGTGCCGCCAGCTCGCGTGTCAGCTCGTCTTCCTGCTCGGCAGAAAGCGTGGACTGACGGCCGAGGACAGAGGACTGTGCGGCTGAAACCTCGGGTGCGTCGGCGCCGTCGTACTCCTCCAGATCGCCGCTTTCGATGGCGGCTTCGAGATCGGCGCGCTTCACCTTGATCACGCGGGCGCGCGGCACGATGCGCAGATCGTCAGACCCTGCGGACACCTGAGCAACGCCACTGGCGGTTGCTGGCATTTCTTCTGTGTCGTCACCGTCGTCAACCATCGTGTCCGCCGTTGCGTCGTCTGTGGCGCTAGTCTCGCCTTCATCGGCTTGATCGTCTTCGGCGTCACTCACAGCCTCCGGCGCATCGGAGCCGAGACGGTTCAGGATCGCGGAGATGTCGTCGGAGTCGTCCTCTTCCTCTTCGGCATAAAGGTCGGCTACGGCGTCGGCCTGCAGCGCATCCTCGATGTCGGCGCGTGCTTCGTCGACCGTCCAGGCCGCGTCCGACTGGGTTGCGACGGGGGCTTCCGCCTCTTCATCCTCGGCATAATCTTCGGAAGAGGAATGCTGTGCCACAACCGCACGGATACGCTGAAGCTTCGCGGCAATGCTGTTGTCGGGCGGCGCCGGACTCTCGATAACATCTGCTGCGGCGTCGTCGTCCATCGTTCTGGCTTCGATGGGCGCTGCTTCTGGCTCATCGTCCTCTGCGAGCGCCGTGTCGCGGGTTTCGGCAAAGAAGGCCTCGACATCGGCATCGGGCTGACCAGGTACGATTTCGGCTTCCGGTACGTCTTCAACCGCAACTGTTGTCTCTTGAGCCACATCTGACATCGGCTCTATCGCGACGGGCGCCTCCGCCGCTGCGACGGGAGCTTGCTCCGCGACGACAATCGGCTCTGCGGCTGCATCAGGCGTCGCTTCGGCGGTGTCAGCGGTCTCCGCGACTTTCTGAGCCATATTCTCGGATTCGGCATGTGGCGCTTCGGGCACAGACGGCTGAGGGGCGGACGCGGGGGCGTCTTCCGCGATCAGATCGGCGGTCTCTTCTTGTGCGGAGACAGCAGCGGCGGCCATGGCGGCGGGTGCGGCGGCGCTCAGCGGAGCAGGCGCGGTCTGTACCGTATCTTGCATCGCGCTCAGCACGATCCTGCCGTCATGCTGACGCGCCTCGACCCGCCGGGAAATCTCTTTCTGCGCAATCCGCGCCAGCATCTCTGCATCGGGTTGCGGTGGTTCGGCGCCGAAATAGCGATCATCCGCTGCCAGATCCCGGAAATACTCTGCTATGGCCTTCATCGTGCCGAATGAATCGTCGAAGCCTTCCAGCGTACACGAGAACGTGCCATAGGAGACCGTAAGGATCTTGTTATTGCTCATCATCGGATGCTCGTCCTCTGCGCATTTGCAGGTTCCTGTTTACCACGTTGTCCAAGACCAAAGCGGCCCGAATCTGTGCCCCGTAACGTATCATTTCAAGGCGAGATTGTGACCAGTTTCCTAAAATGGCACTAATGGGCGATGCTTAACACGATTGTTCACAGTTCGGATCCGGTCACGCTGGTTGGCGGCGGCAGTGCCGTGCCAGCGGATCTGCGGGAGGCCCTGAGCCTTGCACCGCTCTGCGTCGCGGCGGACGGGGGCGCGGCGTTGGCGCTGGAGGCGGGGATCGATCCGTTGGCTGTGATCGGCGATTTTGACTCCCTTCCCGCCGATCTGTTGGCCCGGATACCCCGCGACCGCCAGCACCGCATCGCGGAACAGATGAGCACCGATTTCGAAAAGGCGCTGACGCGGATCGACGCCCCGCTGGTGATCGGCGTCGGGTTCGCGGGCGGGCGGGTGGATCACCAACTGGCGGCGCTGCATACGTTGTTTGCCCTGCCCCACCGTCCTTGCGTCCTGCTGGCGGGGGCTGAGTTGATCTTTCTCGCCCCGCCCGCCATCGACCTGCCGACGGCCCGGGGCGATGTCGTGTCGCTGTTTCCGCTGGCGGCGGTCACGGGACACAGCACCGGGCTGGAGTGGCCTATCGACGGCCTGACCTTCGCGCCGGAGACCTTCGTCGGCACATCCAATCGGGCGACGGGGCCTGTGCATTTGCAGATGGACGGGCCGGGGATGCTGATGATCGTGCCGCGCAGACTCATTCGGCCGGTGACGGCGCAGTTGTCGCGGCCAGATCTCGCGCGATGGCCTGCTCGCGCAGGATGACATAGAGCCCGGCAGCGATGGTGATAGCGATGCCGAGACCGGCGAGACCGTTGGGAAAATCACCGAAGACCGCAAAACCGATGACCGTCGCAATCGGGATCTCGAGGTACTGCATCGGGGCAAGCGTGGCGCTGGGGGCATAGCGCAGGGCCCAGGTCATCAGGAGGTGTGCAATGGTACCAAGCAGTCCGATCCCTGCGAGCAGAGTCCATTCGCGGCCATCCGGCGAAATGATCTGCAGCGGTGCGATAGCGGTCTGCGTGCCCAGAAGAAGCAGGGGAAGCATCAAGGCAACCGCCATTGCACCGCTCACGGCCTGAAGGCCGACCGGATCTGTCTCCTTTGCGATCTGCCGGGTGACCAGCATGAAGATCGAAAGATTCGCCGCCACGAAAACCGGCAGCAGGGCAGGCCAGCCGACTTCGGCAAAGCTGGGCTGAACCACCAGAAGCGTGCCGATAAAACCAACGATGCAGCCGATCAGGCGCCGGTGGCCGACTTCCTCCTGCAACACGTAGCGGCCCAGGATCAGCATCATGAAAGGCATCACAAAGACGATGGCGACGGCGTCGGCCAGCGGCAGGTACTTCAGCGCGGTGAACATCGCGGCGATGCCGAGGATGTGCAGGACGGTGCGCAGGAAGGTCAGCCACAGCACCCGTCCCCGCATCCGCCAGCGCCGCCCCGACAGCAATACCAGCGGGACCAGCACCAGCACCTGAAGCGCAAAGCGGATCAGGACGACCTGACCCAGCGGCACCGAGGCGCCCAGCTTCTTGGCCACCGCATCGCCGATGGGGGCGACGACGCAAAAGCCGAGCATCAGGCCGATTCCAAGGAGAGGGTTGTCTCGGGTCATTGCGGCACGCTTTTCTAGGTCGCTGCTTGTGCAGCTTTTGGTTGCAGTCACACATCCCGTTCGGGCGGAAGTCTGCCTGCAATACCTGGTGCGGGCAAGCGTCTTGAGGTGCAACTCTTTGTGTCCTTGGCGCGCGTCGATGACAGGGATGGAGCGCGACCTGCTACGCGATCACCTGCCTCAAATCGGCCGTACCCCGGACAATTTGGCTCGGCCCCTGGCACTGGCGTGTTGATGGCGCGGGCTGGTCAATGCCAAACCTGTCAGTGAGAGTGACAAGTACCGAAAATGCAGCGATCCTCTCGCCTGTCATGCGGCGGGGCGGCTGAGCTTAACCTGATTGCGGCCCCTGATCTTCGCTGAATAGAGCGCTTTGTCCGCCTGTTCCAGCAGCTTCTCGCCGGAGGCGGCGGAGAGATCGGCGTTCTGGCTCGGCAGGCCGCCGATGGCCATGCCGATGCTCACCGTGACCCCGATGGGGCTCGCGCTGCCGGGAATAGTGAAGGGCGTCCGCCCGATGTCACCGCACAATCGAAGCGCGACCGAGCGGGCATCTGCCAGCGACGTGCCGGGCATCACGATCATGAATTCCTCGCCGCCGATGCGCGCCACCATATCGACGGCCCGCAGTGCCCCGCGCATGCGGCGCGCGACCTCGACCAGTACGGCATCGCCCGAGGTGTGGCCGTAGGCGTCGTTGATCTGCTTGAAGTGATCCAGATCGGCGACCATCACGGCAAAGGGTCGCCCCGATGTGCGCGCATGCTCGGCGATCCGTGCCAGATGGGGCATGGCATACCGCCGGTTGTGCAGCCCGGTGAGAGGGTCATAAACTGCGGCCTTGAGGCCCGTCCGCACCGTGGCGCGCAACTGTTCGCCCATGCGCTTGCGCCGCAGCAGCGCCTTGAGGCGCAGCGCGAGTTCCATCGCGTCGAAGCCGTCCGTCATCAGGTCGTCCGCCCCCAGATCCAGGGCGTTTGCTGCCAGTCGCGGGTCAGGGGCGGTCTGCAGGACAAGCACCCCGGCGTGGCGGGTGTTGGCACTGGCCCGCAGGGTCGAGATCAGGCGCAGCGCCTCGGCATCGGTGCCCGCATTTTCCGGCAGGATCAACACGTAGATATCCGGCGCCGCATCATCCGTCCCGCTGGTCATTGCATCGCGGGGATGCGCCATCGTCAGCTTCGAGCGCATCTGCGTTCGGAGCTGTCTTGTCCAGCTCTGCAATTGCACTGCATCGGCCCCCACGAGCAGGCAGTGCCCCGGTGGCCCGAAATCGGCCGCAGGCTCCGCCATTCCCAGCGCGCGGCTGGTATCGTCGCGCATATGCCATTCCACTGCGGCGTTATGCGCGCGGATCAGGCTGCGCACCCGTCCCAGCAGCAAGGTATCGTCAACAGGCTTCGTCATGACATCCTCCACTCCCACCGCCAGCGTGGTCATGCGCGTATCGTCCTGCGGCCGGGGACCGATGGCCAGGATAGGGATGTGCTGTGTCATCGGAGCGGACTTGAGCCGCCTGCACAGATCCGCTGCAGATCCGCCAGGAAGGTCGAGCGCAGTGATGATCAGGTCCGGGCCGCAGGCACGAGCAGATTGGATCGCGTCGTCAATCGAGGCGGCTTGTTCGACATCATAATAAGCCGACGCAAGTTTCACCTTCAGAACGATACGGTTTGTCGCTATCGCGTCCACGATCAGGATTTTTCCCTGCACGACCTCGCCTTCCCAAAAGATACGGGTTTCACGCCTCAGTCTTTGACACTATTCGTTAATAAAGCGTTTCCAGTGCCCTGATATCGGACTGAGCCAATGCAATTATCGCGAGAATCTGCCGAAACCCTGGCGCTCGAGGCCTTGGGTTGGCTTGCAGGCAACGACGACCTGCTGCCGGTGTTTCTGGGGGCGTCGGGTGCCTCCGAATCCGACCTGCGCGACCGCGCCGCCGATCCCGCCTTTCTCGGCGGTGTGCTCGATTTTCTCATGATGGACGATGCCTGGGTCATCGGCTTCTGCGATCATCGGTCCATCCACTATGACCGACTCATGCAGGCCCGCGCGGCGCTGCCGGGCGGCGAGCAGGTGAACTGGACATGAACCGTATCAAGGGTGTGCTCTTCGACAAGGACGGCACGTTGTTCGATTTCGCCGCCACCTGGGAGGCCTGGGCCGAATCGTTCCTGCTGCGTCTGTCCGATGGCGACCGGGGGCAGGCGATGCGGTTGGGCGCGCAGATCGGCTTCGATCTGCAAAGCTGCAAGTTTGCCCGCGACAGCATCGTCATCGCGGGGACGGCGGGTCAGGTCGCCGAAGCGCTGTTGCCGCATGTGCCGGGGATGGCGGGCCCGGACCTGCTCACGATCCTGAACGAGGAGGCCGAAAACGCCCCGCAACGCGAGGCGGTGCCGCTGGTGCCGCTGCTGGGGGCCCTGCGGGCGCGGGGCCTGAAACTGGGCGTCGCCACCAATGACGCCGAAGCGCCCGCCCGCGCTCATCTGAACACCGCCGGGATCACCGACCTTTTCGACTTCATCGCCGGCTTCGATTCAGGCTTTGGCGGCAAACCCGCGCCGGGTCAGATGCTCGCCTTCGCCGCCCATGTCGGACTCGATCCCGGCACGATCGTGATGGTGGGCGACAGTACCCATGACCTGCGCGCGGGCCGCGCCGCCGGAATGCGCACGATCGCCGTGCTGACCGGTCTTGCCACACGTGACGACCTGGTACCCCTCGCGGACGTCGTGCTGCCCGACATCGGCCATCTGCCTGACTGGCTCGACAGCCCACAAGGCTGACGCGCGCCTTGCGCATTTGCGCAACCCGGAGAGGAAAGCGACACTTGTCGTCGCGAACGGAAAGGCCGGACCGCCGGACTTGAGGCCTTTTGGGGGCCATACCCCAGGAGGACCCTTCATGGCCGATGCACCCCCCCCCAGAACGCGCCACGGCGGACGTGCCGGTGCCAAGGATCGCCGTGGCACGGCAGTGATCGAGCAGATGCCCTGGAAGCCGCCGGTCAATATCGACCGCCCCACGGAACCGTTGGACGAGGCGGGGGTGGCCGCAATCCATGACGGCGCGATGCGCATCCTGGAGGAGATCGGGATCGAGTTCCTCAATCCCGAAGCGGTCGAGATCCTGCGCAAGGCAGGCTGCACCGTGAACGGCGAAAATGTCCGCATGGGCCGCGATTTTGTCATGGAGTGGATCACGAAGGCACCGTCAGAATTCACGCTGACCCCGCGCAACCCTGACCGCAAGATCACGATCGGCGGCAAGAACCTGCTTTTCGGCAACGTCTCCTCCCCGCCCAACTACTGGGATATGGCGATCGGCAAGAAGGTCCCCGGCACCCGCGAGATGTGCAAGGACCTGCTGCGGCTGACACAATACTTCAACTGCATCCACTTCGCCGGCGGCTATCCGGTGGAGCCGGTGGACATCCACGCCTCCGTGCGGCACCTCGACGTGCTCTACGACAAGCTGACGCTGACCGACAAGGTGATGCACGCCTACTCGCTGGGCCGCGAGCGTGTCGAGGACGTGATGGAGATGGTCCGCATTGCGGGCGGGCTCACCCACGAGGAATTCGACGCCTCCCCCCGGATGTACACGAACATCAACTCCACCTCGCCGCTGAAGCACGACTTTCCCATGATGGACGGCTGGATACGCATGGCGCGGCGCGGGCAGGGGCTGGTGGTGACACCCTTCACGCTGGCCGGAGCCATGGCCCCGGTCACGATGTCCGGCGCCGTGGCGCAATCACTGGCCGAGGCGCTTTGCGCCGTGGTGCTGGCGCAGATCATCAAGCCCGGCTGCCCCTGCGCCATTGGTACCTTCACCTCCAACGTGGACATGAAGACCGGCGCGCCCGCCTTCGGTACACCCGAATACATGCGCGCCACGCAGATGACCGGGCAGCTCGCGCGGTTTTACAATCTGCCGATGCGGTCGTCCGGTGTATGTGCCGCCAACGTGCCGGACGGGCAGGCGATGTGGGAGACGTCCAATTCGCTCTGGGCGGCGGTGCAGTCGGGTACCAACATGGTCTATCACGCGGCGGGCTGGCTGGAGGGCGGGCTGATCGCGTCCCCGGAGAAGTTCATCATGGATTGCGAGATATTGCAGCAAATTCAACGCTATATGGAGCCAGAGATTTGCGCCACCGGCCCGGACGAGATTGCGCTCGATGCCATCAAGTCGGTGGGCAGTACCGGGCATTTCTTCGGCATCCAGCACACGCAGGAGCGCTACACCACGGCCTTCTACCAGCCCTTCCTGTCGGACTGGAAGAACTACGAGGGTTGGGAGGTCGCGGGCGGCATCTGGACGGCCGAGCGCGCGCATCACATGTTCAAGGAGATCGTCGCCAGCTTCGAGCCGCCCCCGCTCGATATCGCAATCCGCGACGAACTGGCGGACTTTGTGGCGCGCAGGAAGTCGGAAGGCGGGGCACCGACCGACTTCTGAAAGACTCAGCCGCGCAGGTGCTCGTCGAGGAAGGTCAGCAAAGCCTGCCAAGACCGGCGGTTGGCGTTTTCACTGAAAGCCATCCCGTCCTTCGGGCGGTTCGCGGCGGGGTTCGTGAAGGCGTGTCCGGTGTGGCCGAAGGCCAGCATCTGCCAGTCTGGGCACTTTTTCGTCAGTTCCTCGGTCAGCGCCAGCACGTCCTGCGGTGTCGCAAGCGGATCGTCCCAGCCATGCAGGATCAGCGTCGCCGGAATCATGTCTGCCGTGGCCTCCGTTGGCGCGTCGAGCACACCGTGGAGCGAGGCAACCGCCTGAAACGCTGCCCCCGTGCGGGCGAGGTCAAGCACGCACTTGCCCCCGAAGCAATAACCGAAGGCCCCGGTGCGCGCGGCGTCCACCTGATCGAGGGACTTCAGCGTTTCCAGCGCACAGATCATGCGGCGCGCCAGTTCCGGGCGATCCGCATTGAGCGCCTGCATCCATCCGGAGGCTTCCTCGGGTCCCCCGGCCCGCTTTCCGTCACCGTAGTAATCCACTGCCAGCACGGTATAGCCCTCTGCCGCGAGGTCCGTGGCGCGTTCGATCTCGAAGTCGGACAGCCCGCCGAAGGCCGGCGCGATGAGCACCCCGGGGCGCGGGGCGGGGGCGGCATCGTCCCAGGCGAGCCTGCCGATGAAACGGTCGCCGCCCGTGCCGTATTCGTGAACATCCGTTCTGATCATGACCGCTCTTTCCTTCTCGATACTTGCCGCGTCCCGGCGTTGGACCGCCCTCTGGTCGCAGGTTTAGGTCCCCCAAAATAGCGACAATTGCGATTGTTGGGCGAATGTTAACACCATTCGGACCATGGTAACGAGGGATTTACGGGAATGAGACACTCATGCACGGGCTAATCAATCGCAGCATTCAAAGCTACGTCTGCGACAGCTACGGCAAGGATCGCTGGGCACAGGCTGCGCGCGCGGCAGGGCTCGATTTTACCGAGTTCGAGGCGATGCTGAGCTACGACGACGTGCTTACACCGCGTATTCTGGATGCAGTTGCCAAGGTTCTTGATCGCCCCCGTGAGGAGGTGATGGAGGACATCGGCACCTACCTCGTCTCCTGTCCAGGTTTCGAGGCCGTGCGCCGCCTGCTGCGGTTCGGGGGCGTGAATTTCGAGGATTTTCTGCATTCGCTGGACGACCTGCCGGACCGCGCGCGCCTTGCCGTGTCCGACCTTGAGCTGCCGCGCATTGAATTGCGCGAACACGCGGAGGGGCAGTTCAGCCTGATCTGCCACGCCTCGGTCGCAGGATATGCCCATGTGATGATGGGAATCCTGCGGGTGATGGCTGACGATTACGGGGCGCTGGCGTTGCTGGAACCTGCGGGCAGTGGAAAGGGGGTCGAAACCCTTGCAATCACGCTGGTCGCGGCGGAGTTTTCGGAAGGCCGCGCCTTTCAGCTGGGAGGGCGGACGGGATGAGCGATGCCAGTTGCGCCGCCGTTCTCGACGTCCTGTGCCCGATGCATCTGACACTGGACGCGACGGGACATATCACGCATGCGGGTCCCACGATCCAGAAGCTGCGCGAGGGCGCCCCCATGGCGGGCCAGCGCTTTCTAGAGGTCTTTGCGGTCAAGCGCCCGCGCTCCATCACCTGCATGGACGACCTGCGTCGCGCCACGAACCTCAAGCTGCACCTCGAAATGCGCGATACCCCGCGCACCGCGCTCAAGGGCATCATGGTCACGCTGGGCGATACGAGGGGCGAGATGATCGTGAACCTGTCCTTCGGCATCTCGATCATGGACGGGGTACGCGACTACGCTCTGACCAACGCCGACTTCGCCGCAACCGACCTCGCCATCGAAATGCTCTACCTGGTGGAGGCGAAGACGGCGGCCATGGAGGCCTCTCGCAAGCTGAACCTGCGCCTGCAGGGGGCCAAGATCGCGGCAGAGGAACAGGCCTACACCGACACGCTCACCGGGCTCAAGAACCGCCGCGCCATGGATCTGGTGCTGGAACGAATGGCAGAGGGAGCATCGCCTTTCGCGATGATGCATATCGATCTGGATTACTTCAAGGCGGTCAACGATACGCTCGGTCACGCGGCAGGCGATCACGTCCTGCAGCATGTCGCGCGGGTCATGGTTGAGGAAACCCGCGCCAGCGACACCGTCGCGCGGGTCGGCGGGGACGAGTTTACCCTGATCCTGCCGGGCGTGCACAACGACGATATCCTCGTGCGGATCGGGACGCGGATCATCGAACGGCTCGAAGAGCCGGTGCCCTTCAACGGCCAGATCTGTCGCATCTCGGCAAGCATCGGCACCGTGCGGGTCCGCCCGGACCACAGGCGCAGCATTCAGAATCTGCTCTCGGATGCGGACTTCGCCCTTTACGCCTCCAAACACGCCGGGCGCGCGCGCCAGACCATCTATACGCCCGATCTCCGCGAGGACTCCGACATGCGCGGCATCCCGGGCGGGCGGGACCAGCGGGCAACCTGACTTTTGTCTGTTATGTGTGCGATGCTAGAGACCTTCCAAAGCGACGCCTGGGGTCGCCGGGATGGCTGGAGCTGGCGGTGTCTGCGAAACATGGCGAGGCGAACGTCCTGCATCAGTTCGCGCCGTCTTACGCGGCGGCAACATCGGCGACATCGAGGCAAAGGACGAAGCGGCAGAGGGGCAGCTTGACACCGGCCACTGGAACCTTTCATGCGACCGTTTCGTACATCTCGTGATGTCGGCCGGGCACGACCTGCCCTTGGAGGCCACTGCCACTCCGTGTATGATACCAGCATGAAACCGATTTTCCGCTTCTTCGGGCGACATATCCCAACCGTCACACCGCTGAACCCCGAGAGTGCATTCAACGTCGATGGGCTGGCCGATCAAGGTGAGGGCGGGATATTCAACCCCTTCAGCGGGCGCGACAGTTCGATTTGCACCCCCGGCCATGACACCCAGGCGAAGACGATCCGGACAGACCCTGCCGAGGTTACGGACGAGGTTGTCAGCTGATGCGGGTTGGATTCATCGGAACCGGCAAGATAGCGGCGGCCATGGTGCGGGGTTTGGCAGGCAGGGGGCACCAGATCATGATCTCGCCGCGCAATGCGGCCTTGGCGGAAAGCCTCGCCGCAGAGGTGCCGGACGTGCAGATCGCGGAGAATGCCCGGATAGTGGCGGGTTGCGAAACGGTGTTTCTCTGCCTGATGGCGGATGTCGCCCGCGCCGTCCTGCCCGGCCTGCCGTTTCGCGCCGATCAGGCGGTGGTGTCGGTCATGGTCGACGTGCCGCTGGCCGACCTGCATACCCTCTGCGCCCCGGCCCGCGAGATCGCCCTGACGATCCCGCTGTCACCCATCGCGACCGGCATGTCTATGTTGCCGGTCTATCCCGCCTCTGCCGCCTTCGACGCCCTTTTCGGCAGCAGTGACACAGTGATTCCGGTACAGAGCGAAAGCGCGCTGAACGCGCATTTCGGCGGATGCGCGGTTTCCGCCCCGCTGATCGCGCTGATGCAGACTGCGGCTGTTTGGCTGGCTGACCAGACCGGTGACGCGGAAGCGGCGCAAACCTATATCACCGGTCTGATCGCCGGTTTCCTGCGTCAGATGACCGAAGGCGGCGCGGATTTCGACAGCCTGCTGCGCACCCTCGCCACCGAAGGCGGGTTGAACGACAGCCTGAAGAAACACATGCAGGATGCAGGGGCACCTGCGGCGCTGATCGAGGGGCTGGATGCTCTGAAACCCCGTCTGGGTCTGTAACCCAAGTACACCGCCGCCAAAGTCGCAGATTTCGCGGCCGAGGCAGCCCCCGTAAATTGCCGCCGTTGCCCTTCGCTTCCCGGGCTGCAAATGCTTATTTGCGTTGGAAAGAACGGCGCGCGCGGGCTGAGTAGTGGACCGCCGCCGCGCGCTCAAGTATCACGCCCCCATGAAGGGTCCGCTCCATATCCTGCGCCGCCTCTGGCACCGCGCCGCCGAAGCCCGTCGGCGCGCGCGCTTTGCCGCCGCCCTGCATCATCTGCACGGGCCAAAGGCGCTGGAGGTGGCTCCGGGCGACGTGGTGCTGATCGCGCTGGTGCGCGACGGGGCCTATTACCTTGACGCTTTCTTTCGCCATTATCGCGCCATGGGGGTGCAGCATTTTGTCTTCATCGACAATGGCTCCACCGATGGCACGATCGAGAGGATCAAGCGCGAGAAAGGCACCGTGATCGACCAGTGCAAGCTGCCGCTGGCGCAATATGAAGACCTGATCCGGCAGTACCCCGCGCAGACCTATGGTGCCGGGCGCTGGTGCCTTTATGTCGACATGGACGAGATCTTCGATTTCGAGGGGCGCACGACGGCGGGGGTCCGGGGGCTGACGGGATATCTCGACGCGCAAGGCTACACCGCAATGGTCGCCCAGATGCTGGAGATGTTCCCCAAGGGCCCCCTCAGCGCCGCCGCCGCACTGCCCTACAAGCAAGTACTGGTAGACTTCCTCTATTTCGACATCAGCACGGTGCGGAAGTTGGACTATCACGACCCGGCAATCGAATTTTCCGACTTGCTGAAGGGTAACGTGATGGAGACCCCTTCGATCCGCTTCTGCTTTGGCGGGGTGCGCGGCAAGGTCTTTGGGGAGAACTGCTGCCTGACCAAGCATCCGCTCGTCTTCAACGGTCCGGGCGTGACGCCGGCCCCGCATCCGCACCTGTCGACGGGGGTCCGGGTCGCGGATGTGACGGGCGTGATCAAGCACTACAAGTTCGCGGGCGACGCGGCGACACGTGACAAGGCGACGCTGGCGCGCGGGGATGTGGCACATGGAGAGGATGCCGCCCGCGCCCGCGTGATGGCCGAGACGCCGGATGTGGCGCTCTTTTCGCTGGAGGCGCGGCGCTGGAACCGGGTTGAATTGCTGTACCGTGCCGGGTTTCTGGTGCCGTCGAAGACTTATTCCGCCTTTCTCGAAGGCACGCGATGACCATCGCCGCCGTGGTGATCGGCCGCAACGAAGGCGCGCGGCTGCTGGCCTGCCTCGCGGCGCTGGAAGGGCAGGTGGCGCAGGTCGTCTATGTCGATTCCGGCTCCACAGATGGCTCCTTCGCGGTGGCGGAACGGGCGGGGGCGCAGGTGATCGCGCTCGACATGAGCCAGCCCTTCACGGCGGCCCGCGCGCGCAACGCCGGGGTGGCAGCACTTGGTCGGGACGTCGAACTGGTGCAGTTCCTCGATGGCGATTGCGCGCTGCGCGAAGGCTGGATCGACACCGCGCGGGCGTTTCTCGACAGGCACCCCGAGGTCGCCGTGGTCTGCGGCCGCAGGCGGGAACGCGCCCCCGAAGCATCGGTCTACAACGCCTTGATCGACCGAGAATGGGACACGCCGCCGGGCGAAGCCCTTGCCTGCGGGGGCGATGCCCTGATGCGCATAGCGGCGGTTCGCGCCGTGGGCGGCTACCGCGAGACGCTGATCGCGGGGGAGGAGCCGGAGCTTTGCCTGCGCCTCCGCCGGAAGGGCTGGAAAATCTGGCGTCTGGACGCGGAAATGACCTGGCACGACGCCCAGATCGCGCGATTTTCGCAATGGTGGCAGCGGAGCAGGCGGGCAGGACATGCCTTTGCAGAAGGCGCGTCCCTGCACGGCGCGCGCCCCGACCGCCAGTGGGTCGCGGAGACCCGCCGCGCCCTGCTGTGGGGGGCTGTTCTGCCGCTGCTGATCTTTGCGGGCGCCATACTGATCACCCCCTGGGCGCTGCTGGCCCTGCTGGTTTACCCGGCACAGGTCTTGCGGTTGGCGCGGCGCGGCCCCTTGCCCTGGGCCTTCTTCACCGTGCTGGGAAAATTCCCAGAAGCCGCCGGCGTGCTGCAATTCCACACCCGCAGACAATCCCGCATCATCGAATACAAATAGCCACCGTCCCCTGCTTCATCTTGCCAGATAAACTCAAGAGCAACCCAACCGCGGCACCCGCCGCTCAACGCTGCCGCAACGCCTGCATCGCCAAGCCGGGCAGGATCGCAAAACACTTCGCATAGCGTGGCACCATCCGCCCGGGGCTTTGCATCGCACGCCACAGCCACTCAAGCGCCAGCGTCCGCAGGAACATCGGTGCGCGGATCTGGTGGCCGCAGATGAAATCGAGCCCCGCCCCGATGCTGGCGAACCCCACATGCGGGGCGATCTGCCGTCCCCGCGCAGCAAAGATCTCCTGCTTGGGCGCCCCGAGCGCCACAAAACAGAGGCCGGCCCCGCTCTCTGCCACCTGCCGCAGCACTGCGGCCGCCGCCTCTCCCGCCGGATCGAACCCCAGCGGCGGCGCATGGGTGAGACAGACGTTCAGGCCGGGCACGCTTTCCATCAATTCCGCCGCGGCCCCGCGCAGCGCTGCATCCGAGCTTCCGACCAAGGCTACGGGCAGTGCAAGCTTTGCCGCCAGCTCGCAGAGCGGCAGGATGAGGTCGGAGCCGGGCATCAGCTCCACCGGGGTGCCCGCCAGCCGCGACAGCCAGACCACCGGCCGCCCGTCCGCCACCACGACGTCCTGCGCGCGATAGGCTTCCGCAAAGGCGGGATCGATGGGTAGTTTCGTCAGGTGATCGAGGTTCAGCGTGGCCAGCGCAAAACCGGTTCCTGCCGTGAGCCGTTCTGTTACGTCACTGAAAAAAGTCGCGCGGGTGGCGACATTGATCTCGATGTGCGCGGCCCCCGTGCCAAATTTCACACGGTTACCTCCACGACGGGTACGTCCCCGGGGCGGGCAATGGAGTCTGCAATAGACGAATTATTCATATTTTAAAGCGTCATAATCGGGAAACTTCATCCATCACTTTAGGATCATTAACAAATCTAGCGGGATGACAGCCATACCGCCAGATGCTAAATTTTTGGTTTAGCGCCACCTCAACTTCAGGACCGTCATGCCCAACGGGATCGCCTATCTGATGCTGCTGATTTGGCCAGTGGCCTGTCTGGTGATGTTCCGCACCATGATTGTGGAGCGTGCTCTGATCTGGTCGATCCTTGGCGGCCACCTGTTCCTGCCCCCTCTGGCGGAGTTCAACCTGCCGCTGGTCCCCGCAATGGACAAGGTGTCGATTCCCAACCTCAGCGTGCTCCTGATTCTCGTCTTCGCCATGAAGGAGAAGGTGCATCTGTGGCCGCAGACCCGCAGTGCGCAACTGCTGGTGCTGGGTCTCGTTCTAAGTGCAATCCCGACCGTGATGACCAACGGCGATCCGATCATCTTCGAGGTGCTGCAAAACGCGGACCCCATCGTTTTCTTTGTCGACGCCCTTCCGGGCCAGTCGATCCGCGATGTGGGCTCCGTGCTGATCGCGCAGGCGCTGACGTTGGTCCCCTTCCTGCTGGCGCGGCAATTCCTGTCTTCCGAAAAGGGTCTGCGCGAAATTCTCTTCGGTTTCATGCTGGGCGGCCTCATCTACTCCGTGTTTTCGGTATTCGAGGTCCGGTTCAGCCCGCAAATCAACGTCTGGGTCTACGGCTTCTTCCAGCATTCGTTTGAACAGATGATGCGCGCGGGCGGCTTCAGGCCAATCGTATTCTTGCCACACGCGCTGTGGCTCGCGCTCTTCATGTGCATCGCCCTGATCTCAACCGCCGCACTGGCGCGCAACGCCGCAACCGTGGATCGCTGGAAGATGGGTCTTTTGGTGGCCTGGCTCGCAGTGGTGCTTTTCCTGTGCAAGAGTTTTGCGTCGATGGCCTATGGAATCCTGCTCACGCCCATGGTGCTATTCGTCCCGTCCCGCTGGCAGATCCGTCTTGCGGTGGTCTTTGCCGTGATCGCCGTGGGTTATCCGATGCTGCGCAATGCGAACCTGGTGCCGTTGGACGCCATCGTGGCGCAGGCAGAGGCGATCAGCCCCGCCCGCGCGCAATCGCTGCAGTACCGGTTCGACAACGAACAGCAACTGCTGGCCCGCGCGGCGGAAAAGCCCCTATTCGGCTGGGGCGGCTGGGGCCGCAGCCTGATCCGCGACAGTGAGACGGGGGATATCCTCTCGATCCCCGATGGCCGCTGGATCATCGTCTTCGGCACCTTCGGCTGGCTCGGCTACATCTGTGAATTCGGTTTGCTGGCGCTCCCGGTGCTCCTGATGGGGCTCTACATCCGCAGGCAAGGCGATGCGACGCTATCGCCCTTCGTGGCCCCGCTGGTGATGATCCTCGCCATCACCATGATGGATATGCTCCTGAATGCCACGCTGACGCCACTGACATGGCTGACGGCAGGGGCGATTCTGGGCCATGCGGAGAAGTTGATGCCACGCCCCGCCCGCACCCGGCGCTTTGCGATGGGACAGACCGCCCTGACGGCATCCGAGCCGCAGCGAGACGGCAAACGCACGGTACTCTGACGGGGCGATTCCGTAAAATGTGGCGTCCCGGTTTCCCACGATGTAACAATGGCGTCCTGCGGCGGTCTTTGTCGTGCTAATATTCATCGGCACAGCGTCTTAATGTATTGAAAAGATATGAAGTCCGCCGTTTTACACACGCCATGGCTTCTTTTTGACACGATTTTCTGATCAATGGGGTCGATAATTTCTCGCATCCTTAGGGTCCCCTGCCAGTCGACGGGTCGGGGAGGGAATGAGCGCCAAGACGGTGAAAATGGTAAAGAGTTTGAACAGCGACGACATCGCAATTGTCGGCATGTCAGTGAATGTGCCTGGGGCCGAGGGCGTCGATGCCTATTGGGCCAATCTGCGCGACGGGGTGGAATCAATTCGCCGCCTCAGCGAGGCGGAATTGTTGGCCGCAGGCGAGACTGCCGCCACTATCGCGCGCCGCACCTACGTTCCCGCAGCCGCCCCGCTGGAGGGTTTCGACACCTTCGATGCGGAGTTCTTCGGCTTCTCCCCCAAGGACGCCGCGATCCTCGACCCGCAGCATCGCAAGTTCCTCGAAGTTGCCTGGGAGGCGATGGAGCAGGCGGGCCATCCGCCGGAGACCATCCCCGGCCCGGTCGGCGTCTATGCCGGTTGCGGCATGGGCAGCTATTTCTACTTCAACATCTGCTCCAACCCGGATCTGGTGGACGACGTTGGCATGTTCCTGTTGCGCCACACCGGCAACGACAAGGATTTCCTGTGCACGCGGGTCAGCCATGTCTTCGACCTCAAGGGCCCCTCGATCAATCTGCAGACAGCTTGTTCCACCTCGCTGGTCGCCATCCATTATGCCTGCGCCGCGCTGCGCGCGGGCGAAGTGGACATGGCGCTGGCTGGCGGCGTGACGATCGAGTTGCCGCAGGGCAGGGGGTATCTCTTCAAGGAGAACGAGATCCTCTCGCCCGACGGCCATTGTCATGCCTTCGACCACCGCGCGCAGGGCACCGTCTTCGGATCCGGGGCCGGGGCCGTGGCGCTGCGGCGGCTGTCGGACGCGATTGCGGACGGGGACCATATCTGGGCGGTCATCAAAGGCTCCGCCGTCAACAACGACGGGGCGGCCAAGGCGGGCTATCTTGCCCCTTCGGTAGACGGGCAGACCGACGCGATCACGAAAGCGCTCGATGCTGCGGGCGTCGCCGCACGAACCATCGGCATGGTCGAATGCCACGGCACCGGCACCTATCTCGGCGACCCCATCGAGGTCGCCGCCCTGACGGAGGCCTACCGCGCCCAGACCGACGCGGTGGATTTCTGCCGCATCGGGTCGGTCAAGACCAACATCGGCCATCTGGATACCGCCGCGGGCGTAGCGGGGCTGGCCAAGGCCACGCTGGCGCTGCATCACGCACAGATGCCCCCTTCGCTGGGGTTTGAGGCTCCGAACCCCGCGATCCCCTTCGAAGGCAGCCCTTTCCGTGTCAACGACCGACTGACGGATTGGCCCGCAGGCGACACTCCGCGCCGCGCCGCCGTCAACGCGCTCGGCGTCGGCGGCACCAACGCGCATATGGTTCTGGAGGAAGCGCCGACGCGCGCGGAATCCGAGGAAAGCGACTGGCCCTTCCACCCGCTCTGCATCTCGGGCCGCACCAAGGCCGCGCTCGACGCCAATACCGCCGCATTGGCCGCTCACTTGCGCGCGCATCCCGAACAACCGCTGGCGGATGTGGCTTTCACTCTCAAGAACGCGCGGCGCGGCTTCGACAAGCGCCGCGTCGTGGTGGCCGAAACCCATGCCGAGGCCGCCGACCTGCTGGAGGGCGGCGACACCCGCCGCGTCTTTACCCACGACCGGCTGGGCGAAAAGCCGGAGGTCGTCTTCATGTTCCCCGGCGGCGGCGCGCAATACGCGGGCATGGCGCGCGACCTCTACGAGACGGAGCCGGTCTTTGCCGAGTGGATGGACCGCGGCCTCGACCATCTGGCCCCGCAGCTTGACTATGACATCCGCGCCCTCTGGCTGCCCGAACCCGGCCAGGAGGATGAAGCCGCGCAACGGCTGAAGAAGCCTTCGGTGCAACTGCCGCTGATCGCCATCGTGGAATACGCGCTGGCGCAGCTCTGGATGGGCTGGGGCGTGAAACCCGCCGCGATGGTGGGCCACTCGATGGGCGAGAACGTCGCCGCCTGTCTCGCGGGCGTGATGACGTTCGAGAACCTCATTGACCTCGTGCTCCTGCGCGGGCGGCTCTTCGATGAAGTCCCCGCCGGGGGCATGCTCAGCATCTCCGCCACGCTTGCGAGGATCACCCCGCTCTTGGGCGACGACCTCGACATTGCCTCGGTCAACGCCCCCGAACTCATGGCCGTGTCCGGCCCGCAGGCTGCACTTGATGCCATGGCCGAACGGCTGGCGGCCGCCGACATCGAATGCCAGCGCATCGCCATCGACATCGCCGCCCACAGCCGGATGCTGGAGCCGATCCTTGCCCGCTACCGCGCCTTCCTTGCATCACTCGACCTGCAAGCGCCGCAGATGCCTTTCGTGTCCGATCGCACCGGCGAGATGATCACGGCGGAGCAGGCCACCGATCCCGACTACTGGGTCGGTCAGCTGCGCAATACCGTGAATTTCGCCGATTGCATCACCACGCTGGCGGCCCCGCGCAAGCGCGTCTTCCTCGAAGTCGGCCCCGGCAAGGCCCTGAGCGCACTGGCGCAGATGAACCCGTCGCTTGCGGCGGGGCAGGTGGTCTCCACCTTGCGTCATCCCGATCAGGAAATAGCCGACGACGCGTATTTCATCTCCGTCATCGGACGGCTCTGGGCCTGCGGGGTCGAGGCCGACTGGACCCAGATCTGGGGCGAGGCCAAACGCAACCGCGTTGTCCTGCCGACCTACCGTTTCCAAAGGTCGCGCTACTTCATCGAACCGGGCAAGGCAGCCGTAACCGCACCCGCACCCACTATCGCGCGGCGCGACGATATCGCCGATTGGGGCGCCGTTCCGGTCTGGCGCCCCGCCTTCGCTGCCGCCCCGGCGGACGTGCTGACCGAGCTGGGCGCAGCACCCCTCACTTGGCTGATCTTCGCGGACGAGGCCGGCCTCTCCGCGCCCGTCACCCTGCGGCTTCGCGATGCGGGCCACCGGGTCATTACCGTCAAGGCCGGCGATACCTTCGGGCAGCAGGAGGAGACCGCCTTTTCGCTGGCTGCCGAAGACGGGCGGGGCGGATACGACCGCCTGATCGCCGCCCTGCGCGAGGCAGGGCAGATGCCCGACCGGATCGCGCATTTCTGGCTCACCGACGATGCAAGCGCACCGCGCCCCGGTTCCTCGACCTTCGATCGCAACATCGAACAGGGGTTCTGGAGCCTGACCTGGCTCTCGCAGGCGATTACCAAGAACGGCCTCGATGGACTGTTGCACCTCAGCGTCTTCACCACCGCCGCCGCACAGGTGCAGGGCGAGGCGCTGCGCCATCCGGAAAAGGCGCTGATCTCTGGCCCCGTCGGAGTCTTCGCCCGCGAAATGCCCGGCGTGACCTGCGCTCAGATCGACGTGGAGGCTCCGCAAACGCTGGCTATCGCGAAAAGGGGCTGGTTCGCCCGCGCCATGTCCTTGGCACCCCCCGGCGAGGACCTCACGGAGCGGATGATCGAAGACCTGATGGCGACCTCGGCCAATACCATCGCGGCCTACCGGGGCGCAAAGCGCTTCGAGATGGGCTATCGCGAAATCGCCCTCGAACCGACCGACACGCCCGTTTTCCGCGAGGGTGGCACCTACCTGATCACGGGTGGTTTCGGCGGGATCGGTCAGGCGTTGGCCAATGACATCCTGAGCCGCCATAAGGCCACCGTCGTCCTGCTGGCGCGCAGCGCCCTGTCGCCGCGCGACGTCTGGGCCGACTACCTTGCCGAACACCCTGCCGCCGACCGCACTGCAAGCCAGATTCGCGCGGTGCTGCGGCTGGAGGAGGCGGCGGAGCCGCTTGGTGGTTCGGTCGAGACCGCGATGGCCGACGTCGCCAACCTCGCCCAGATGCGCCGCGTGGTGGACGATCTGACGTCCCGCCACGGTACGCTGACGGGGGTGATCCACGCCGCAGGCACGCTTGACGATGCGCCGCTGCTGGCAAAGTCCGACGCCGGGATCGACGCGGTGCTCGCCCCCAAGGTGCAGGGCCTTCGCGTGCTCGACCAGTTGCTGCCCGATGGCACGCTTGAGATGATGGTGCTCTTCTCTTCCACCTCGACCGCAACCCGCGCGGCAGGGCAGGTGGACTACGTCGCCGCCAACGCCTGGCTCAATGCCTTTGCCCAATCCCGCAAGGATGCGAAAACCCGCGTGACCGCGATCAACTGGGGCATCTGGGCTGACGTCGGCATGGCCGCCCGCGCGATGGGGGGGGAGGCGAGCGACACCCTGCCGCCCCGCGCGATCAACGCGGGCCTGCTGGAGACAGCGAGCACCGACACCGAAGGCAACCCGGTCTTCGAAATGACCCTTTCCGGCGACAAATGGATTCTCGACCAGCACCGCACGCGGGACGGCCAGATGGTCATGCCCGGCACCGGCTACATCGAGCTTCTGGCCGAGGCGGCACAGGCGCAGGGCCTCAAGGAATTCGAGATCCGCGACCTCTATTTCCTGCGCGCCATGCCCGTGGCTGACGGAGCCACCCGCCGGATGCAGGTCACCCTGCGACCCGAGGGAGCGGGCTTTGCCGTCGAGATGCGCAGCGACTGCGTGCTGAATGGCAAGCCGGGCTGGCAACTTCATGCACAAGCGACCCTCGCGCCGCTGGCCGAAACGCAGCCGCAGACGCACGACCTCGATGCCCTCGCCGCGCGCTGCGGCACTCCGGCAAGGGGTTTGGGCGACCGCCTGAAATCCCCACAGGAGGCGCACCTCGACTTCGGCCCCCGCTGGCATGTGCTGCAACAAACCGCCTTGGGCAACCGCGAAGGGCTGGCACATCTGAGCTTGCCCGAAGCGGCGCAGGGCGATCTGGCGGCGCGTCATCTGCTCCATGCAGGGCTGATGGACCTTGCCACCGGCTGGGCCATGACACTGATCGAGGGGTACGGCGCCAGACATCTCTGGGTGCCGGTGTCATACGGCACAATCCGCATCCATGCCCCGCTGCCTGCCGAGATCCGGTCCTGGGTGCGCCTGCATGCTGGAGCCGACAGCGATGGTTTTGCCCGCTTCGACGTGACGATCACCGATCCGGAAGGCCGCGCACTGGTCGAGGTCAGCGATTTCGCCATGAAGCGCCTTGCCGATGGCTTTGCTGCCACTGCTCCGCTCGACACGAGGGAGGTCCGTTTCGAGGACGAGGGCGAGGGCATCGAAAGCCTGAGCGCCGCCGAAGAGCGTCTCGCCTACCTCGTGAGCCAGGGCATCCGTGCCGCCGAGGGCCCCGAAGCGCTGCGCCGCGCGCTTAGCCTTGGGCGCGCCCAAGTGATGGTGTCTTCCCTGCCGCTGGCGGATCTGATCGCGCAGGCAGACCAACCCACACAGGAACCCGTACAGGCCGGGCAATCCTTCGAGCGTCCCGACCTCGACGGCACCTTCGTTGCCCCCCGCAACGGGATCGAAGAGCGTCTCGCCGCGATGTGGGAGAACCTGCTGGGCGTGAGCCCCGTAGGGGTGGAGGACAGTTTCTTCGACCTCGGTGGTCATTCCCTGATCGCGGTGCGCCTCTTCGCCTCGGTCAAGCGTGAGTTCAAGGTGGAGTTCCCGATCTCCGTCCTGTTCGAGGCCCCGACCATCGCCAAATGTGCGGCCCTGATCGCGGCGGAAACCGGCGATCTTGAGGCGGCCCCGGCGGCGGGAGAGGCGACTCCGGTACAGAAGTTCGACTACCTCGTGCCCTTGAACCGGAGCGCGCAGAAGGACGCCGCGCCGCTATTTGTCGTGGCGGGCATGTTCGGGAACGTGCTGAATCTGCGCCATCTGGCGCTGCCTTTCAGCGCCGAACGCCGCGTCTTTGGCGTGCAGGCGCGCGGGCTGATCGGCGATACAGACCCGCATACCACGGTGGAGGCGGCGGCAGCAGACTACATCGGTGAAATCCGCCGGGTGCAGAAAGTTGGCCCCTACCTGCTGGCCGGATATTCCGGCGGCGGCATCACAGCCTACGAGATCGCACAACAACTCCGCGCTGCGGGCGAGGAGGTTGCGGTCGCCGCACTTCTCGATACGCCGCTGCCGGTGCGCCCGTCGCTGTCGCGGCGCGACAAGGCGATGATTAAGCTGGCGGAAATACGGGCGAAAGGCCCGCGCTACCTGCTGGAATGGGCACGCAATCGCTGGGACTGGGAAAAGCAAAAGCGGGCGGGCGTGGTCGAGAATGCCGGGGCCGGCGCGGAATTCAACAACGTCAAGATCCAGCAGACCTTCCTTGGGGCGGTCGGGGCCTACCAGACGCCGGATTGGGACGGCGCGCTCACGCTCTTCCGGCCCCCGCTCGACCGCCATTGGCGTGTCTCGAACGGCAACTGGGTGAGTGCGGAGAAGGAGTACGTCTTCGAGGACAACGACTGGCGCCGGTATGCGCCGGGGCTGGAGGTCATCGAGGTGCCCGGCGACCATGTGAGCATGGTGCTGACGCCCAACGTCACGGCGCTGGCGCAGGAGTTGCGCGAGGTGATCGCGGCGGCTTTGGACGAGGACAAGGACGCCGACTGGCCCCGCGCGACGGCGGCGGAATGAACGCTGCACACGCTCCAAGCCTTTTGGTGGTCCTGCTGAACTATCGCACCGCGCTGATGACCCTGCGCGCGGCGGAGGCCGCTTTGGCGGACATGCCAGCGGGTGCGGAAATGGTGATCGTGGACAATGCCTCGGGCGACGGCTCCGCCGAGATCCTCGGACGCGCCGTGGCCGAGAGGGGATGGTCCGACCGCGTCCGCTTCATCGCGTCAGAGGTGAACGGCGGCTTCGGCGCAGGCAATAACATCGGCATCCGGGCGGGCATGTCGGACGGGAGCGCGCCCGACTTCTTCTACATCGTCAACTCCGACGCCTTCGCCGATCCCGGCTGCATCGCCACGCTGATGGACCACCTTGCCGCGCATCCAAGCGCCGGTTTCGCGGGCAGCCATGTGCGCGGCGCGGATGACCTGCCCCATACGACCGCATTCCGCTTCCCCTCCATCGCCGGGGAGTTCGAGGGTGCAGCCCGTCTCGGCCCGGTCTCGCGCCTGCTGCGCGGGTCAATCGTGGCGCCGGAGCTGCCGAACACCACCACGCAGGTCGACTGGGTCGCAGGGGCCTCCGTCCTGATGCGGGGCGAGATGCTGCGCGACATCGGGCTGTTTGACGAGAGCTTCTTCCTCTATTTCGAGGAAACCGACCTTTGCAAACGCGCGGCCCAGGCCGGGTGGACCGGCTGGTACGTGCCCTCCGCGCGGGTCGTTCACATCGGTTCGGTCTCCACCGGCATGAAGGAATGGCAGCGCATGCCGGACTACTGGTTCGACTCGCGCCGCCATTACTTCGTCAAGAACCACGGGCGCGGCTACGCGGCCCTTGCGCTGGCCGCGCGCCTCGCGGGCGGGGCGCTGCATCATCTGCGCTGCGCCCTCACGGGCCGCCCGCCGCAGGACCCGCCGCATTTCCTCAGCGACCTTCTGCGCCACGGCCTCGGCCTGCGCCGCAAGGCCCCGCCCCAAATCACCCCCCGCACTGCCAGGGAAGACACCCCATGACCGCCACCTTCAACCCCGCCGCCTTTACCGCAATCCTGATGGGCGACGAATCCCTGACCATCGCCTGCGGGGACATGCTGCTGGCGGGGGGCCATAGGCTTGCCGTGGTCGTGACGCGCGACGATGCCGTCCGTGGCTGGGCCGAAGGGCAGGGCCTGCGCATTGAGCGTGACGCGAAGGCACTCGTTGGCACGGTGGATGCCGACTGGCTTTTGAGCATCGCCAACCTGCGCCTGATCCCCGATGCCGTTCTGGCGGTGCCCGCGAAGGGCGCAATCAACTTCCACGATGGCCCGCTGCCGCGCTATGCGGGGCTGAACACCCCCGCCTGGGCGATCATGGGCGGCGAGGACAGCCACGGCGTGAGCTGGCACATGATCGAGAGCGGCGTGGATGAAGGCGACCTGCTGGCACAGAAGATCGTTGAGATCGCGCCAATGGAGACCGCCTTCAGCCTCAACTCCAAGTGTTATGCTGCGGGGATGGAGAGCTTCGGCGCGGTGCTGGCCCAGCTTGAAAGTGGTACACTGGAGCGCAGACCGCAGGACCTGACGCAGCGCAGCTACATTGCGCGCGACCGGCGGCCCGCAGGCGACGGCGTACTGGATTTCACGCAGGACGCGGCGGCGCTCTCGGCGCTCGTGCGCGGTCTCGATTTCGGCGATTACTGGAACCCGCTGGGTCTGTCCAAGATCGTTCTGGGCGACACTGTTCTGCGGGTCGGCAGCCTTGAGATCAGTGACGGGCAGGGCGCGCGCCCCGGCGACATCCTTGCGCTCAGCGCCGACAGCGTGACTGTCGGCACCGCCACCGCGCCCGTCACGCTGCGCGGTCTCACCGATCTGTCCGGTGCCGACGTCGACCTGACAACTTGCGCGCAAGTGAGCGAGCCGATCACGCGCCCCGATTGGCCCGCCTTCGATGTGACCGATCAGGCACACTGGCGCGCGGCCCTGCAAAAGCTCGAACCGCTGCCCGTCCCGCTGGGGCATCCCTCCGGCAGGCAGCCCGATCTGCAAAGCCGCGATCTGTGTACGCCACCGGGCCTCGACGCGGCCGCCCGGATCACCGCAACCGCGCTTGTGGCCTTGAAGGGGTCCGGCCTGCAGGAGGGCGATCTGGCGTTTTGTGTTGCACAGAGCGGCCACCCGCTGGCCAACCCCTGGGTCCCACTGCGCATCGCGGCAGAGGAAGCCACGACCCTGGCCGAGGTCACTGCCGTCTTGGCCACACAGATCGAACGCGCCACCGCGAGCCCCGGCTTCCCGCGCGACATGGCTATGCGCGACCCGGCGATCCCGGCGTCAACCCCGGCCTTCGCCATCTGCCTCGGCGATGAGCCCCTGCCGGGTGCCGCCCTGTCGCTCTGCCTGAACGGCACCGGCGCGCGGCTGATCCATGACGCCAACCGTATCGACGCCGCTGCGGCAGAGCTGATTGCCGCCCGGATCGAGGCGGCCATGACCGCGCTCACCACGGCCACCACCTGCGACGAGGTCTGGGCCCTGCCCAATGCCGAAGAGCAGGCGCTGCTCCAGAAATGGAACGCCACCGACAAGCCCTATGCCCCCGTCACCATTCACGCGGCCTTCGAGGCACAGGTCAACCGTACGCCCGACGCCACGGCCCTCGTCTGCGAAGGCGAAAGCCTCAGCTATGCGGCGCTCAACGCCCGCGCCAACCGGCTTGCCCATACCCTGCGATCCATGGGCGCGACCCCTGGCACCCCCATAGGCCTATACGTCGCGCGCGGCATCGACCTGCTTGTGGGCACGCTCGGCATCCTCAAGGCGGGCGGCGCTTACGTCCCGTTCGACCCCGCCTATCCCGCCGATCGCATCGCGCATTACATCACCGACAGCGCGACGCCGATCATCGTCACGCAAAGCCCCCTCGCGCCCGCGCTGCCCCACCATGCTGCACAGGTGCTGACGCTCGATACCGACAAGCGCCTCTCGGCGGCTTCCGACAGCAACCCATCCGCCACCGCCACGCCCGACGATCTGGCCTATCTCATCTACACCTCCGGCTCCACCGGAACCCCGAAGGGCGTCATGGTCAGCCACGGCAATGTCGCGAACTTCTTCACCGGCATGGACGACCGCATCGACCACCGGGCAGGCGCGGTCTGGCTCGCCGTCACATCGCTCTCCTTCGACATCTCGGTGCTGGAGCTCTTCTGGACCCTTTCGCGCGGCTTCAAGCTGGTGCTTGCGGGGGACGAGAGCCGCACGCTGGTCTCCAATGGCCCCGTCGCGGCATCATCGCGCAAGATCGACTTCAACCTCTTCTACTGGGGCAACGATGACGGGGTCGGGCCGAAGAAATACGAACTGCTGCTGGAAGGCGCGAAATTCGCCGACACCCACGGTTTCAACGCCGTCTGGACGCCCGAACGCCACTTCCACGCTTTCGGCGGCCCCTATCCGAACCCCTCCGTGACCGGCGCCGCGGTCGCCGCCGTGACAAGCAACCTCGACGTGCGCGCAGGCTCCTGCGTGGCACCACTGCACCATCCCGCGCGCATTGCGGAGGAATGGGCTGTCATCGACAACCTCACCAACGGCCGCGTGGGGCTTGCCATCGCCAGCGGCTGGCAGCCTGACGACTTCGTCCTGCGGCCCGAAAATACCCCGCCCGACAACAAGCCCGCGATGTACGCCGCCATCGACCAGTTGCGCAGGCTCTGGGCGGGGGAAGCCGTTGAATTTCCGACGAAAGACGGCACCCCCTTCGCCGTTGTGACCCAACCGCGCCCGGTGTCGAAAAAGCTGCCGATCTGGGTCACAACCGCCGGCAACCCGCAGACCTGGAAGGAAGCGGGCGAGATCGGGGCCAATGTGCTGACCCACCTGCTGGGCCAATCGGTCGAAGAGGTCGCGGGCAAGATCAAGGTCTACCACGACGCGCTGCGCGGCGCGGGCCATGACCCGGCGGACTTCAAGGTCACGGTCATGCTGCACACCTATCTGGCCGAGACGCGGGCGCAGGCGGAAGATGTCGCGCGCGAACCGATGAAGGATTACCTGCGCTCTGCCGCCGGCCTCATCAAGCAATACGCCTGGGCCTTCCCTGCCTTCAAGAAACCGCAGGGGGCGACCAATCCCTTCGAGATCGACCTCGAAGGCCTCTCGGCGGAGGAGATGGACGCGATCCTCGAATTCGCCTTCCAGCGCTATTTCAACGACAGCGGCATGTTCGGCACCGTCGCGGATGGTCTGGCGCGGACCGAGGAACTCAAGCGCATCGGCGTGGACGAGGTCGCCTGCCTGATTGACTACGGTATCGCGGTGGACAAGGTGATGGCGGGGCTGACTCCGCTTGCCGAGGTACTGGCGCAGGCCAACCGCGTGGTCGAGATGGCGGAGGACGACTTCTCCCTCGCCGCGCAGATCGTGAGGCACGGGGTCACGCATATGCAATGCACGCCCTCGATGGCGCAGATGCTGGTGACGAACGAAGACGCCGCGAAGGCACTGTCGCGGCTCACGCACCTGATGGTGGGTGGCGAGGCGCTGCCGGGATCGCTCGTTACTGCGCTCAAGGCGCACACCGGGGCCAGCCTGCAGAACATGTACGGGCCGACCGAGACGACGATCTGGTCCACCACCCACATGGTTGCCGGAGGGGACGCAGATACCGCACCAATCGGAACGCCGATCGCGAACACACAGCTCTTCATCCTGGATGACAAGATGCGTCCGCAACCCGCTGGCGTTCAAGGAGAGTTGTACATCGGCGGCGAAGGCGTCACGCTGGGATACTGGCAGCGCGAGGCCATGACGGCGGAGCGGTTCGTCACCAATCCGCACGGTGCAGGCACGCTCTATCGTACCGGTGATCTTGCGGCCCGGGATGCCAATGGCGTTGTGCATTTCGGCGGGCGCGTCGATGCGCAAGTGAAGATCCGGGGCCACCGGATCGAGCTTGGGGAAATAGAGGCGCGGATGTCGGAACTGCCCGGAGTTACACAGGCTGTGGTCATTGCCCGCGAGGACAACGGTGGGGCGCAGCTGGTGGGATATGTGACGACCACGAAACCGTTGGACGAGGACGCCGCGCGCCGCGCCTTGGCTCGCGATCTGCCCGACATCATGGTGCCCGCGCATATCGTCACGCTGGATCACATGCCGCTGACGCCGAACAAGAAGATCGACCGCAAGGCCCTGCCGCGCCCCGAACGGCGTCGCGCACCGCGTCCTGCCGCGACTGCGCCGGCAAGCCAGACGCAGGCAGCCATCGCGCAGATCTGGATCGGGCTGCTGGGCGTAGGTGACATTCGCGGGGAGGACAATTTCTTTGCCCTCGGCGGGCATTCCCTGTTGGCCGTGCAGGCGCACCGCGACATCAAGGCGGCGCTGGGGGCCGATAGGTTGTCCATCACCGACATCTTCCGGTTCCCGACGCTCGAAGGGCTGGCGGCGCATCTCGACAAGGGGCAGGGCGAGGCATCCGGCGCTGCTCCCGCTGCCCCGGAGCCAGCACCGACCGAGACGATATCGAAACGCCGCATGATGCGGGCGGGGCGCAGCCGGACGGGTGCGTGATGCCGATGACAGTGCCTGACGCCTGCGCGCAGCTTCAGGCGGCGGCGCGGGGGTTGTTCGGTGACGACGTCGCCGTGGCAACCTGCGATCCCCGTCTGCCGCAGCCTGCGCTTCTGCCGGGCGAGGCGGCGCATCTCGCGCGGGCAATTGTCGCCCGCCGCCGGGAGTTCGCGGCCGGCCGCGCCGCCGCCCGTGCCGCGATCGCGGCGCTCGGCGGCGCACCCTTGCCGATCCCCGCCGCGCCAGACCGCGCGCCGATCTGGCCGGAGGGATGGCAGGGCAGCATCTCGCATAGTGCCACGCTCTGCCTTGCGGTGGTCACGCGTGCGCCGCTGACGCTTGGTGTCGATCTGGAGCCGGATCATGCGATGAATGAAAATATCATCGCAACTATCTGTTCAAAAATGGAAATAGGCAGAATTTCTGGACCCGAAATGGCGCACCACGCCACCCTGATCTTTTCCGCCAAGGAGGCGGCGTACAAGGCGCAGTACCCGCTGACCGGCCTGCTTTTCGGCTTTGACAACCTCGACATCACCCTGCATCCCACAGACGGAAGTTTCACCGCGACTTTCCTCAAACCTGCGGGCCGGTTCGCGATCGGCGACACACTGCCGGGGCGCTATGCACGTGCGACGGGGCACCTTGTCACCGCTGTTACGATTGGGCAGGGTGCGGTCAAAGGAGCCTGACATGCGCCCCGTGACCCGACGCCTTGCCATGGCCTGCCTTACCGCTGCCGGAGCGGCGGTCATCTGGCGTCAGGCAAACAGCCTGTGGACCAAGCGGAGAATGCGGGAACGGTACGCCGTACCGTTGGCTGTGCCGGCCGACGCACAGCGGGTCTTCCACTTGGGGCATTCGCTGGTGGGCCGCGACATGCCGGCGATGCTGGCGCAACTGGCCGGGCTCGGGCACCGCTATGAAACGCAAACCGGCTGGGGCACGTCTCTCAAGCAGCACTGGGAGCCCGGCGAGACGATCCCGGGCTACGCGCAAGAGAACGATCACACCCACTTCCGCGATGCGCATGACGCCATCGGGTCGGGTGACTACGACGCCGTCGTTCTGACCGAGATGGTGGAGATCCGCGACGCCATCCGGTACCACGACAGTGCCGAGTACCTTGCCCGTTGGGCCGATCTTGCCTGGTCCGCGAACCCTGCCACGCGCCTCTATATCTACGAGACCTGGCACCATACTGATGACGAGAAAGGCTGGCTGAACCGCATCGACAGCGACCTGCATCGCTATTGGCAAGGACAGGTCAAATGCCCCGCGCTGAAGTCGACGCAGGCCCCGATCCACCTGATCCCAGCAGGCCAGGTCATGGCGGCCTTTGCCCGTGCGGTCGAGGCGGCAGGCGGCGTAGAAGGTATCGCGACCGCGCATGACCTCTTTGCCGTCCGCGAGGATGGCACGCGCGATACTATCCATTTCAACGACTTGGGGGCCTATCTTGTCGCTCTCACGCATTTTGCGGTCCTCTATCACCGCGACCCTGTCGGTCTGCCACACGCGCTGTCGCGCGCCGATGGCTCGGCGGCCTCCGCCCCGTCGGCGGCAGCGGCGGCTCTCATGCAACGCACCGTGCGCGATACCGTCGCGCGGTTTCCCGAAACGGGGGTGGGGGCATGAACCTTCTGGCCGCCGCATTCTCCGTCCTGATGGTCGGCCACAGCCTGTTCGGCAACGACGGCCCGGACATGCTGCAGGAGGCGTTGCGCGCGGGACAGGGTGAAGGCACCGTTCAGGCGCAGATCATCAACGGCGCGCCGCTGCGTTACAATTGGGAGAACTCGGACAAGGCTGAGGGTTTGGACGCCCGCGCGGTGCTGCCCGGTGCCGGGATCACGCACCTGATCCTGACCGAAGCGATCCCGCTGGCGAACCACACACAATGGTCCGACACGGAGGTCTATCTGCAGGCCTTCTTCGGCCTCGCGGTTTCGGCCAATCCAGACTCCAAGGTCTATCTGCAGGAAACCTGGCACAGCCTGAAAAGCGGCAGTGGCGAGGCGGTGGAGAATGACGAGAAGGCGAATATCCCCTGGCGGCTGCGGCTGGATCAGGACCTGCCGGTCTGGGAAAGGCTCGTGGATGCGGTGGCGCAAGGCAACAGGGTCGAAACGGCGAGCATCGAGCTGATCCCGGCGGGGCAGGCGATGGCGCGGCTCAATGACGAGATCGCCGCCGGGCGCATCGCGGGGCTTGACGACATCACGGCGCTTTTTGCCGATGATATCCACCTCAACGACCTCGGCCATTACTTCGTCGCCATGGTGCAATACGCGGTGCTGACGGGGGAGGACCCGCTTGGGCTGCCCACGGATTTCAACGACCGCTGGGGCAAACCCTTCGACACCCCCGATGCCGATCTCGCGCGCGCCTTGCAGCGCGTCGCCTGGGAGGCGGTGCGCGCATATCACGGCGCTGTGGTTGCCCCGGTCCCGCCCGCTGCCCCGGCCGCGCGGGAAGCCTCCGCGCCCGCAGCACCCACAGGGCCGCCGACGGCCCCGGTCGCCAAGATTGTGATGGCACCCGAAGGTGCCGTGGCCGGAACCAACGCGGTGGCCATCGGCCTTGCAGCCATCGCCGACTGGAGCGTCGAGCAGCCCTTTATCGATGTCATGAAGACCGCGCGACCCTGGATCGGTCACCTGCCGGGCCTGTTCGGCGGTATGGAATTGCAGGCGTTGCGCGCGGGCGGCTATCTGGATGCGGATGGATGGCCGGTAATGTTGCCGCCTGAACTGGGCAGCATCGGCACGCTGATCCTGACGGACATGCCGGAGGCGGCGGTGTCGCTCAAGGGGCGGTACCGTCTGGCCTTTGAGGGCACCGGCGTGATCGAGGTCACGGGTCGGGCCGAGAAGGTGCGCTATGGCGAGGGCGAGGTGACCTTCGACTATGCGCCCGGTCCGGGAAGCGTCGACATCCGCATCCAGCGCATCAACGTCACGGACCCGCCGCGCAAGGTCTCGGTAGTGAAGGTCGAGAATGTGGAGCGGTTCGCGGGCGGCGCGATCTTCAACCCCGACTTCACGCGCCGGATCGGCCAGTTCCGCGCGCTGCGGTTCATGGACTGGATGGCGACCAACAATTCCACCCTTTCGCGATGGGAGGACCGCCCGAAGCCCGGCGACGTGACATATGCCAACGGCGTCCCGGTAGAGGTGCTGGCGGCGCTGGCAAACGAGCTTGAGATAGATGCCTGGTTCACCCTGCCGCATCTGGCGGATGATGACTACGTGCGGAATTTCGCGACTTATGTCCGCGCGACCCTCGACCCAAAGCTGAAAGCCTATGTGGAGTTTTCCAACGAGGTCTGGAACTGGCAGTTCGCGCAGGCCGGTTGGGCCGACGAACAGGCCCGCGCGCGCTGGGATCAGAAGGACAAGTGGGTGCAGCACTACGCGCTGCGGGCGGCGGAAGTGGCGCGCATCTGGTCGGACGTCTACGGGGCCGAGGCCGAGGCGCGACTGGTCAATGTGATCTCCACCCAGACCGGCTGGCTGGGGCTTGAGGTCGACATCCTGTCTGCGCCGCTGGTCGTGGCGGAGGGGCTGCCCGCGCCGTCGGGGGCCTTCGACGCCTATGCGGTCAGCGGCTATTTCGGCGGTGTGCTGGGGCTGGAAGAGTCCGGGGACATGGTGCACGGCTGGATAAACGAGAGCCGTACACAGGCTGTCGCGGCTGCCACGGCGGCGGGACTGAAGGGGGCGGAGGCGGAAGCCTATGTGGCGCAGCACCGCTATGACCACGCGGTCGCGATGGCGGCAAGCGAGTTGCGCGACGGGGCGGTCAGCGGGAAACCGGCGGACACGCTGAGTGACCTGATTGGCCGGGTCTGGCCCTATCACGCGGCGGTTGCGCGCAGCCAGGGGCTGGATCTGGTCATGTACGAGGGCGGCAGCCACGTGGTGGGGATCGGCCCGCAGGTGGAGGATGCGGACCTCACGGCCTTCCTGCACGACTTCAACTATTCCGCCGAGATGGGCGCGCTCTATACCACGCTACTGGAGGGCTGGCAGGCCGTGGGCGGGCAGCTCTTCAATGCCTATTCGGATATCTACGCGCCGACCAAATGGGGGTCCTGGGGCGCGCTGAGGCATCTGGATGACGAGAACCCGCGCTGGGATGCGCTGGTGGCGTTCCAGTGAGTTCCGTGAGCGTGATGATCCCGGCACATGACGAGGCCGCGTGGCTGCCTGCATGTCTCGACGCGCTGCTGGCTTCCGACCCGGTGCCGGGCTCGGTCGAGGTCATCGTGATCGCCAATGGCTGCACCGACCGGACGGCGGACGTGGCGCGGGAGTACCGGGGCCTTTTCACCGCGATGGGCTGGGCGCTGACGGTGCTGGAGCTTGAAGAGGGCGGCAAGCTGCGCGCCTGGAATGCGGGTGAGGCGGCGGCGTCGGGGCTGGCGCTGATCTACCTCGATGCCGACGTGCAAGTCTCGCCGCCGCTCGTGGCGGGGATCGCCGTGGCGCTGGATACCGACGCCCCGCGCTACGCCAGCGGGCGGCCGCGCGTGACGACGCAAGGCAACGCGGTGACACGGCATTACACCCGGTTCTGGCGCACCACGCCTTTCATGATCCACGGGGTGCCAGGGTTCGGGATCTTCGCGATGAACCGGGCGGGGCGGTCGCGCTGGGGGGAATGGCCCGACATCATCTCGGACGATACCTTCGCCCGGCTTAACTTCGTTCCCTCAGAACGGGTGACGGTGCCGGCACCCTACGATTGGCCGATGATCGAAGGGTTCGCCCGCCTTGTGCGGGTGCGCCGCCGTCAGGACGCCGGTGTGGCCGAGATCGCGGAGCGGTATCCGGAATTGATGGACAATGACGACGCCCACGACCGGACGGTGCCCCTGTGGCGACGCGCGATGAAGGACCCGGTGGCTTTCGGTGTTTTCGTCGCGGTGCGGTTGGCGATTCACCTGCCGGTCCTGCGCAGCCGCGACCGTTGGGTCCGGGGACGGTAGGACCCTCAGCCGCGCATCAACGCCGCCAGTTTTGCGGCTTCAACGCCGATATCGTGCCGCTCCAGCACGCGCCTGCGACCAGCTTCGCCCATCGCCACCAGCTTTGCCTGCGGTGTCTTTGCGAAGGTCTCCAATGCGCGAGCCAAGGCCTGCGTGTCGCCCGCAGGCACCAGCCAGCCGGTGACACCGTCCTGCACCAGTTCGGGGGTGCCGGCGATATAGGTGGCGATCACTGGGCGCGCTGCGGCCATCGCCTCCATCACCACCATCGGCAGGCCTTCGGCAAAGCTGGGCATGACCAGCGCATGGGCATTGTCGAGCTCCGATTTCACGCGCACTTCGTCCACCCACCCGGTCAGAGTCACCCGCGACCCCAGCCCGTGCCCCGCGATCCGCGCCTCGATCTGGCCGCGCATCTCTCCGTCACCGATGAGCGTCACGTGCAGGTCGGCATCAAGCCCTGCCATCGCGTCGATCAGGGCCAGTTGCCCCTTCTGCTCCACAAAGCGCCCGATCGCGACCACCCGGCGGGGCCCCTTGGGCAGGGGCGCGGGATCGGCGAAGTGGTCCGGTTCGATGCCGCAGTGCACGACCTCGATGCGCTCCCAGTCGGCGGGATTGGCCCAACGGCACAACTGGCTGCGCCCGAACTGGCTGATGCCGACGGTAAAGGCGGCGTGGTGCATCTTGGTGCCCAATGACAGCGCGCGGGGGCTGTCGAATTCCTCGGGACCGTGCACCGTGAAGGAATAGGGCAATCCCCCCAACAGATGCGTCAGCATCGCCACGGCAGCGGCATTGGTGCCGAAATGCGCATGCAGGTGCGTTGCACCTTCTTCGGCCACGCGCCCGGCGATGTGGCACGCCTCTGCCAGATAGATAAGGTGCCGCAGCCGACCGGAGTCCGACGGGCCACCCATCGCCCAGCTCTGTTTCAGTGCCTCGCCCAAAGTGGCGGCATCGCGGCGCAGGGCTGCGACGGCGTTGCGGGCCAGCGTCGCCTTGCCTTCGGCCAATACATACTCGGTTCTGGCGGCCTCGGCTTGGTCCTGAGGATCTACCAGCGGCGTCGGGCTTGGCCGCATTGCAAAACGCAGCACCTCATGGCCCTGCCGTTCCAGCGCCTGGATCTCGCGGCGGATGAAGCTTTGCGAGGGCTGCGGGTAGGTGTTGAGGATATAGGCGATTTTCACGATTGGTGTCCCTGGCCGAACGCTGCGTTTCCTGTATCCCTTGCCTTGTCGCTGGTACAAGAGTGGCGCAGGCACTATCCTGCCCGCAAGGCAGAAATGAGGCGATCAATCCCGGTGTTGTCACGTGCGATCCACCTGTTCGGCGACAACAGTCTGATGGCGCGCGTCATGCGCTCCGCCTCGTGGATCGTGCTGGGATATGGGGCGAGCCAGGGCATCCGGCTGGTCTCCAACCTGATCCTGACCCGGCTGTTGTTTCCCGAGGCGTTTGGCCTGATGGCGCTGATCAGCGTGATCACGGTGGGGCTGACGCTGTTCTCGGACGTCGGCATTGCACCGTCGATTTCACAAAGCAAACGCGGCGATGATCCGGATTTCCTCAACACCGCATGGACGATCCAGGTCGGGCGCGGGTTCGGGCTGTGGCTGGCGGCCTGCGCGCTGGCCTGGCCGGTTGCACAGTTCTACGACCAGCCGCTGCTAATGATCTACCTGCCCATCGCGGCACTGTCGCTGGTGGTGGACGGGTTCAACCCCACGCGTATCGAAACGGCCTACCGCCACCTTCTGATGGGCCGCCTGATGGCGCTCGACCTCGCCTCGCAGGTCATCGGCATCGCTGCCATGGTGCTGCTGGCGCTTGTGTTGCAATCAGTGGCAGCGCTGGTGATCGGGGGGGTGATCGGGGCAATGGCCAAGCTGGCATTGACCCACTACGGCCTGCCGGGCCTGCGCAACGGCTTCCGCTGGGAGCGCTCGGCCGCGCAGGAGTTGATCCATTTCGGCAAATGGATATTCCTGTCCACGGTCTTCTGGTTCTTCGCCAGCCAGGGGGACAAGGCGGTGCTGGGCAAATTTCTGACGCTCGAAAACCTCGGCATTTACAACATCGGCTATTTCCTCGCCGCCTTCCCGCTGCTGCTGGGGCTGAATGTGACCAGCCGCGTGATGATCCCTGTCTACCGCGACAAGGCGGATCCCGCAAAGCTGAGCCGCATGCGGTATGGGCTGAGTGCGGGGGTCATCGGCCTGTTGATCGTCATGGCACTCACGGGTCCGTGGCTGGTGGACCAGCTCTACGATGCCCGCTATCTGGGGTCAGGGGCGATTGTGGTGATGTTGTCGGTGGCGCTGATCCCGCAGGCCATCGGCATGACCTACGATCAGGCGGCGTTGGCGGCAGGAGACTCGCGGCGGTTCTTCATCTATTCGGCCCTGCGCTCCAGCCTTCAGGTCGGTTTTTTGCTGCTGGGCGCAATCCTGGGCGGGTTGCTTGGCGCGATTGTCGGCATGGGGGTGGCACTGGTGCTGTCCCATGGGGTCCTGATATGGCTTGCCCGCGCGCACCGTGTCTGGGAACCGCGACATGACATGACCTTTGCCGCACTGGGGCTGGTCGCCGGCACGCTCGCAGTCTGGCTGCATTGGGAGCCGATCGTCGCCATGGCCGCAGCGACACGCTGAGCCAGTCGATCAGTTGCGCCGCGCCAGCCGTGCCGCGCGGCCCTTCTGCCCCGCCACCCGTCTTTGTTGCCATAGACCCGAAAGACCACCCCGTTGCCGGGTGCGCGGTGCCTTTGGGATCGACACGACCGGGCGAAGACCCGTCTCGCGCTCCATTTGGCGGGCGGTGCGGATTACGGGACGGCGCAGGTCCAGCAGGAACGCCAGCACCACCGCCAGCATCCCCGACGCCACACCGCCCATCGCCGCGCGCTTCTTGCGGCTCATGGTGACCGGGAAGTCCGGCAGGGGAGCCTCTTCGATGGTGATCATCTGCTCCCCCCGCGCCGCGTTTTCCAATGAAAAGCCCACCTCGGCCTCGTTGCGGCGGGTGGAGATCACATTGAGCTGACCCTGTAGCTGGGTCAGCCTGCGTTCATAATTGGCCAAGGCGCGCTCCACCTCCGGGCTGGTCTCGATGCTGGAGGTCAGCGCCGTGCGGCGGTCATCGAGCAGCTTGCGTTGGGTCGTCAGGTTGTCGAGTTGTTCGTCATATTCCTTTTGCAGCCGCGCCACGGTGGCGGCGCGGGCGGTCTTGTCGATGGTACTGCGGGCCATCTGCGCGGTGATGATCTCGCGATCGATTTCCAGCAGCGATTCGTTGAGGCTGGCGATCTGGTTGCGACTGAACTCCAGGCTGCCCTCGATCGACAGGTCGTTGTCGGACCGGAAGGCGGCCAGCTCTTTCTCCAGACCGGAGATGTCGCGGATCAGGTTCTGCTCCTGCTTGACGAAGAAATCGAGCGTCTCGCGGGTCTGGTCCTCGCGCTGCGCGACGGACAGGGCACGGGTGCGGTCAGCGAACTCGTGGGCGACCTCCTGCGCGTGTTCCGCGCTGTCCATCTCGGCAGTGATGGTCAGGACCGAAATCGTGCCGTCATCGGCAAAGCCCTCGCGCACGGCGGCGACCCCGTTGATCGTGACCGCGCGGCGCAACAGGTTGACCTTTTCGGAGGGCCTCAGCGCCGTCAGGTTGTCGTAGAGATCGAACTTTTCGATGACCTCGGTAAGGCTGTCGCGTGCCATCAGCTGCTGCTGGATCAATTGCAGGCGTCGCGCGGAGGACCCGGCGACGGTGGTCGGGGCCAGATCGCTGTCGATCTTCGGCTGTTCGATCTGGATGACTTCGGAAGAGGAATAGAGATGCGGCTTGGACAACGCCCAGAACACCGACGCCACGCAGCCAACGAGCGTCACAAACAGAACCAGCCACGCCCGGCGGCGCAGCATGTCCAGGAAGTCGTCCAGCGAATAGATCGGACCCATCGGCCTGCTTTTCCCATTACCTCATCCACGGTGCGTGGCAGCCTGCCCGTGGTGCGCCCGTCTAACCAGAAAATTCGGGCGACAATAGGGCAATCGTGCTGGCTTCAACCGTTCCGGTTAACGGTAAAGCGGGATGCTCGACCGGCGTGCGCGGTTCAGCACCACGCCCAGAAGCGGCACCTGGCCGTCCAGCATGCGTTCGCATTCGATCAGCTGGCGCGCCATGGTCTGCGTGCCGTCCGACACCAAGAGCACCCCGTCCAGCTGCGGCAGGAAGGCCGAGACATCGTCATGCGAGAGCATCGGCGGCATGTCGTAGATCACGATATCAGGCCGCAGCGCCGCACGCATCTCTTCCAGCGCCCGGCCCGTTGCGGGGTTTTGCAGGACTTCCGCCGGAGCCACGTCGGTGCCATCGTTAAGACCCAGCGCCAATGTGTCGCCAAGGCGCACAAGGTGATGCGCCATCGCGACATCGCCCGACAGGTAGTCGCGCATGCTGGAGCGCGGGGTCATGTCAAAGGCCTCCACCAGCCCTGGATTGCGCAGGTTCAGGTCCATCAGAACGGTGCGGGAGCCGGGAATACGGCTGAGGCTCGGCGCGAGGTTCACGGCGGTGAAGGTATTGCCGCAGTGCCGCGTGGGGGCCGTGACCGCGATGTTGCGCCATCCGTGTTCCTGGGTGGTCTGGCGCAGTCGGGTGCGCAGCAGATCGAAGGCGCGAGAGGTGGTGCTGTCACGGTCGGCATCGGCAACCGGCATGGCGGAGCCTTGCGCGCGATCCGGGCCCGGTTCCTCGACGGACAGGTCCTCCCAGCGCGGCGCGCGTGCGTCATATGTCGCGGGGGTGTCGAAGGGTGCGGCCAGGGAATGCTCCAGCATCCGCTTCTGCGCGTGTTCCAGCACGGTTCGGCGCGGGCGTATGCTGTGACGCATGCCAGTACCGGCCGTCGCCGCAGGGTCCACGAAGTCAACGTCGCGCGACCTGTCGGACAGGGAACCGTCTTTCATCTGATCGGCCTTTCGTTTCCGGAACATGGGCGCAGTCTATATGCAATTCGCAGCGGATAAAACTGCGTCATCAGGTCAGCATCCCGTGCCGCGCAGGACCACGCCCACGGTGCGGATCAGGATCGAAAGATCCGCCCTGAACGTCAGGGCCCGCTCGTAGGCTGCGTCGACCTCGTTGCGGTAGGAAAAATGGCTGTTGTTGCGGGTCGAGATCTGCCACAGGCCGGTGATGCCGGGGCGCAGCGCCTCATAGGCCCGAGCATTGCCGTAAAGCGCGGCCTGTTCAGGCATCATCGGTCGGGGGCCCACAATGCTCATGTCGCCGCTCAGGACGTTGAAAAGCTGGGGCAATTCGTCTATCGACGTGGCACGCAGCAAGCGACCCACCCTGGTCACACGGGGGTCGGATTTCAGCTTTTGCAGGGTGTCCCACTCGCGCCGCATGTGCGGGTCGCGGGCGAGGTAGTCTTCGAGCACCGCATCCGCATCGCGCACCATGGAGCGCAGCTTGACGATGGAAAACTGTTTGCCGCCTCGGCCGATCCGCTTCTGGGTATAGAACGGCGATCCCCCTTCGATCCACAATGCCAGCGCGCAAAATCCGATTATCGGCAGGGCAAGAGGCAGCCCGAACGCAAGCAGCAGAAGATCGAAACCGCGCTTGGCAAAGCGACGATAGAAGCCGCCCCGCACCACCCCGCGGCCAGAGGCCGTGTTTCCGTTGACACCAAAAGGGGCCGGGCGTGCCACTGCCGCAGCATGGCGGGAAAACACAGGTTCCATGGCGGGGGACCGCAAAGACAATTCAAACAGGCCGTGTTCCGGCCCGTCTGGCGAAAAATTCTTCATAGTTCCCCCCAGGGGTTCATCATTACACACATCTCGCAGGAAGGGACGCTGTCCCGCGAGTTCACCGTTCACTGCCGCCGGGTCGCAACCTGCAAGCGTCAGCGGCAGACGGCGCGCGGGTCAGATCGTTTCGCTGCAGTGCCACAACCCTGCGGCAATCCCGCTTCTCGTTTGCGGGAGGTCCGTGGAATCATAGCGGATGGACGCAGCAGCCTTGAAGGTGATTTAGCATATTTTCGTCATATTCTAGGGAGTTTGTGCGAAACACATTGTTTCGAAAAGGTGCAGCTTGGAATATTCACTTTGTATTTCAGTCGCATGACCGATTAAGCGCAAGGATGTGGCTGGTGTCAGTTAGGCCTTCCATGGCGAAAACTGGGCATTGCGGGCTTGTCGGCCCCCAAGTCGGGACGGGCGGAGGGTCAGGCTTGCCTGATGCCCCCTGCCACGCGGATTTCTGTTTTGCCTGGAAATCAGACACCCCACGTAAAGTCTTGTTGTCATGTGATCGGTGTTTCGGAAAGGGAGTGGCGTCAGGGCAGCAGTGCCAGCCACATCCACACGCTCAGCACGGAGGTGCCGGTTGCGATCAGCACGGAACTGGCAGCGACGCGGCGGGCGCGGCCGTACATGTTGGCGAAGATATAGGCGTTGAAGCCCGGGGCCATGGCGGCGGTCAGGACGCCCGACCGGAAGGCATCGCGGGGCAGGTGCAGGGCAGAGCCGAAGGCCCAGACGAGGGCCGGGTGCAGCAGCAGGGCGATGGCGCAGACCATGGCAATGGCTTTCATGTCCCCTTCGGGACGGTACTGGATCAGCACCCCGCCCAGGGCAAAGAGTGCTGCGGGAAGCGCTGCGCGGACGATCAGCGAAAGAGCGTCATCGACCACCGTGGGGATTGGCAGGCCGGAAAGGTTCACGGCAAAGCCCGCGACGATTCCGATGACCAGCGCATTGCGGAACATCGCGCGAACGACGGCGCGGGTCAGGTTCAGCCCGGATTGGCCCCTGTTGCGCACGAACTCCATCACCGTGATGCCGAGGCCGTAGCAGAAGGGGGCGTGGAACGACAGGATCGCGTAGTTGCCTGCAAGGGCCTCCGGCCCGTAGGCGCGTTCAGTGATCGGCAGGCCGAGCAGGATCGAGTTGGAGAAGAGGCAGCAGAAGCCGATGGCCACGCAATCCTCCCAGTCGCGCTTGAAGAGCAATCGCGCGCCGAAGATGCCCGCCGCAAAGCAGAGCGCCGCGCCACCGTAGAAACTGGCCAGCAGGCGCGGATCGAAGGAGGCGGAGAGGTCGAGGCGGGCGATGGCCTGAAACAGCAGGCAGGGGATCGCGAAGTTCTGGGTGAACTTCATCACCCCGTCGATGCCGGAGATCGGGAAGAGATCGCGCCAGACCGCGACGTAGCCGAACCCGATGACAAGGAAGACGGGCAGGATGACTTCGAGCAGGGTTTGCAAATTCAGGCTTTCGCTGGGGTGGAGAGGGCAGGAGTGGGGGTTTCACACCCCACACCCCCGTGGAGGTTTATCTGGCAAGATGAAGATCAGGGGAGGGGGAAGCTCAGCGTCATGCCGTCGAAGGCGGGTTGAATGTGGTCGGGGACCTCGGCGGAGAGTGTCGCGTAATCGAGGTCGTTGTGCATGTTGGTCAGGATGGCGGTCTTAGGGGAGATCTGTTCGATCCATTTGAGGGTGTTGGCGAGGTGGCTGTGGGTCGGATGCGGCGCGCGGCGCAGGGCGTCGACGATCCAGCAGTCGAGCCCTTGGAGATGTGGCATCGCGGCGTCGGGGATTTTGGCGACATCCGGCAGGTAGGCCACATCGTGCATGCGAAACCCCAGCGCGTCCATGCCGCCGTGGTTGACCGTGAAGGGCGTGAAGGTCAGCGCGCCGCCGGGGCCGTCGATGGTGACGTCGCCGTCGATGTCGTAGAGGTCGAGGATCGGGGGGTACATGGAACCATCGGGCGTTTCGAAGGCATAGCCGAACCGCTGCAACAGCGCGGCGCGGGTCGGGGCATCGGCCCAGACCGGCAGCCGCGCGCGCATGTTGATCACGACCATCCGCAGATCGTCCAGCCCGTGCACGTGATCCGCGTGGGAGTGGGTGTAGAGTACCGCGTCGAGGCGCCCGATGCCCGCGTCCAGAAGCTGGTTGCGCATGTCGGGGGAGGTGTCGATCAGCACGGTGGTCGTGCCCTCGTCGGTCACACGTTCCACAAGCAGGGAGCAGCGGCGGCGCGCATTTCTGGGGTTCTCCGGGTCGCAGTCGCCCCAGTGCCCGCCAAGGCGCGGCACGCCGCCGGAAGAGCCGCAGCCGAGGATCGTGAGGCGCATCTCGGCCATCAGGCGGCTGCCTTCCAGGCTGCGGCCTTGGTGAAGAGCCGGTCGAAGTTTTCCTGCGTGCGGGCGGCGAAATCGGCGTAATCGAGCCCGAAGGTCTCGGCCGCGCGGCGCGCCGTATGGGCCGTGTAGGCGGGCTCATTGCGTTTGCCGCGCTTGGGCGGCGGGTCAAGGTAGGGGGCGTCAGTCTCCACCAGGATGCGGTCGAGCGGGGCGGCGGCGAAGATGTCGCGCAGCTCCTGCGATTTGGGGAAGGCGGTGATGCCCGACATGGAGAGGTAGAACCCGAGGTCCAGCGCCGTCCGACCGAGGGCGGCGGAGGAGGAGAAGCAATGCATGACGCAAGGATAGGCGCCGTTGGCGTGTTCCTCGGACAGGATACGGGCCATGTCGTCGTCGGCTTCGCGGGCGTGGATGATCAGGGGCAGGCCGGTCTCGCGGGATGCGGCGATGTGGTTGCGCAGGGAGGTCTTCTGGGTTTCAGCGCTGTCCGCCGTGTAGTGATAGTCTAGCCCGGTCTCTCCGATGCCGACCATCTTGGGGTGGCGGGTCAGGGCGATGAGCTCATCTGTACTGACCAGCGGCACCTTGGCGGCGGACATCGGGTGGATGCCTGCGGCGTAGAAGACCGGGGCGTGCGCCTCGGCGATGGCGCGGACGGCGGGCAGGTTGTGCAGCTTGGTGCAGATCGTGACCATGCGGGTCACGCCTGCCTCTGCCGCGCGGGCCAGCACCGCGTCCAGTTCACCCTCGAAATCGGGGAAATCGAGGTGGCAATGGCTGTCGGTAATCTCGACAATGTCTTGGGGCGTGTCGGTCATGCCTGTCCCGGGTCGTTCATCGGGGCGCGCATTGGCCCATCTTCAGCAGGGTATCTAGGACCAAGGCAGCAGGGTCAAGGTTGACCGCGATCCCGTGGCGCGTCCGGGCCGAAATCTCCTGTGCCGCTTCAGCCCAGAGGCGGCCCTGATGCGCAGTGGGGGAGAGACGGGCAAGGGTTTCAGCCTCATGCGGGGCAGCCTCAATGGAGGGCGGGGCGCCGGTGGCGCCGGTGCGCGCAAGGCGCGAGAGCGCGAGATCGACGAGGGTGAAGAGAAGGTCCAGGCGCGTTTCGGCACCGCGCCCCGCGGCGGCCTCTGCCAGCTTGATGGCGCGGGCGCGGTCCATGCGGGGCAGGGTGGCGATGAGGGCGATGAGTTCGGCGTAGATTTCCAGACCGCCCAAGAGTGAGAGCCGCAGCGCCCCGCCGACGGAGCCGCCCGAAAGCTCCGCGAGGGCCGCAGGATTGCCCTGCACCGTGACGCCGGAGGCGGCGAGCGCCTGCGCCATTTCGGCTGCATCCAGCGTGCCCAGGCGCAGCATGCGGCAGCGTGAGCGGATGGTGGGCAGAAGGCCCGAGGGCTGGTGGCTGATCAGCAGCAGGATGGCGCGGGCGGGGGGTTCTTCCAGCATCTTCAACAGCGCGTTGGCCGCATTGGGGTTCATCTCGTCGGCGTCGTCGATGATCACCACGCGGCGTCCGCCATCGGCTGCGGACATGTGGAAGAAGCCGTTCAGCGCGCGGATGTCATCGACGACGATCTGCTTGCGCAAGCGCTTCGTCTTGTCATCGGCGGTGCGGGTGACAGATCGCAGCGCGCCTTCACCCCCCGAGGCGATGCGCCGGGCGACCGGGTGGTCTGGCGGGATGTCGAGCGAGGCCGAGGCGGGGCTATCGAACATGCCACCGCTGTCGGACTCGGGCGTGGCCAGCAGGAAGCGTGCAATGCGCCAGGCGAGCGTTGCCTTCCCGACGCCGCGGGGGCCGGTGAGCAGCCAGGCGTGATGCAGCTTGCCCGCGTTGAAGGCATCCAGAAACGCCGCCTCCGCCGCACCCTGGCCGATCAGGCGGGACGTGTCGCGGGGATGCAGGGCACCGCTCAGGCGGTCGGGCTGGGGGGCTTCGTCGGTCATGCCCTTGCGTTTAGCACGGCTGGCGGGGGAGGGAAGAGGGCTGGTTGCACCAGTCCTTCGATCAGATCGGTTCTGTCAGTGCGGCCTCGCGCGGCGGGATGGCGGCGGGAGCGCGAAGAAGGTCCCGCGCGACCTCGCCGGAGCGTTCGGCGCATTCGGGCAGTTACGGAAGGGCAAGGCAATAGGCACGGGACCCGCTGTCGTTTTCGACCTGTAGACGGAAAGGGGAAAGGATCGGTGTGTCAGACCTGTGCAGGGTTGCCCTGCAATGCCAATGCATCAGATCTTGGCAGATTGATCCTTTCGCGAAAGACGCTCCTGCACGAGCAGGTTCACATCGCGGGCCACGTCCTCCACCGCGCGCGCGCCGTCCATGACCACGATGCGCGCAGGAAACTGCGCCGCCAGTGCCAGGAAACCCTTGCGCATCGCGGCCTGCAGATCTTCGCCAAAATCCTCGAACCGCTCCTCTGCCCCGTTGCGGCCAAGCGCGCGGGCGAGACCCTGTCCGGGGTCCATGTCGATCAGGATCGTGAGGTCGGGCTCCACCCCGATCATCAGTCGATGCAGAACGTCCACCACCCCGCGCAGGTCGCCACGGCTGAGGCCCTGATACATGCGCGTCGAATCCGCAAAACGGTCGCAGATCACCACCTTGCCCGCCTCCAGTGCGGGGCGGATCGTGCGCTCCAGATGATCGCGGCGGGCAGCCGTGAACAGCAGGATTTCCGTCTCCGCCGACCAGCGGTCGGGGGCACCCTGCAAGACCAGCGCGCGGATTTCCTCGGCCCCCGGGCTACCGCCGGGTTCGCGGGTCAGCACCACGTCGCGGCCCTGCGCGCGCAGATGGTCGGCCAAGAGCCGCCCCTGGGTGGATTTGCCGGAGCCGTCGATGCCTTCGAAACTGATGAAAAGGCCTGCGCCCATCAGGCTCTGGCTCACGAAGCGTCCTGTGGTCCGGCGTTCAGCCGCTCCATCAGGTGCCGGGCGGCTGCTGTGACCTTGACCATGAAGCCCCCCGGTGCCACGGAGTCGGAGGCCACCAGTGGCACGCGCACCTCCGGCAGGCCGTCGCGCGTCAGCACCAGTTCGCCCAGTTCATCGCCCTTTGTGACGGGGGCATGGAACGGACCGGTGTAGATCACCTCTGCCTCCATCTTCTTGCCGCCTGCCACGGGGGCCAACACCGAAAGGTTGTCCTTGAGCTCAAGCCCCACCGACTGCGCGGTGCCGAGTGACACGGGGGCTTCCGCGATCCGCGTCCCTGCATTGCCCAGGGCGCGCTGGGTGAACTGGCGGAAGGCCCAGTTCACGATGGCTTCGGATTCCTGGGCACGGGTGGCGGTGCTGTCCAGACCCGAGAGCACGAAAATCACCCGCCGGTCGCCCTGCTTGGCGGAGCCGACGAGACCGTAGCCTGCCTCGGACGTGTGGCCGGTCTTGAGGCCATCGGCCCCGATGCCCAGCCCGAGCAAGGGGTTGCGGTTGTTCTTGTTGCTGGGGACGCGGTTGTCGAAGGTGTATTCCTCTTCGGCAAAGAGCGGGTAGAACTGCGGGAAATCGGTGATGATCTTGTTGGCCACGAGCGCCAGGTCCCGCACGCTCATCAGGTGGCCCGCCTGCGGCCAGCCATTGGAATTGGCAAAGGTGGAGCTGGTCATGCCCATTTGCTGCGCGCGCTGGGTCATCAGGCGGGCAAAGCCATATTCAGTGCCATCGGGGCTCAGCGCCTCGGCGATGACGGCGCAGGCGTCGTTGCCCGACAGCACGATGATGCCGCGCAGCAGGTCCTCCACCTTGACCCGCTCGCCCGAGCGCAGAAACATCGACGACCCGCCGTAGGACATCGCATGTTCGGAAACCTGCAGTTCCTCCACCAGATCCAGCCCGCCGTTCTGCTTGCCGCGCTCGATTGCCTCGAAGGCCATGTAGAGCGTCATCAGCTTGGACATGGACGCCGGCGGCAGAGGCTCGTCCGCATTCTTGCTCAGGAGGACGGTGCCGGTGGTCTGGTCGATGACATAGGCCGCCGTGGCGCGCGTCTCGAACGCGTGAACGGGCAGGGCCAGAACGATCAGCGCGAGGCTGGCGGAGAGTAGTCGGATCATTGGCAGAATGCTCCTTTTCGAGGGGTCCGGTCAGTTGGTGACGGCATAGGCGTCCGAGAAGCCTTCGGCCGCGATCGCCTTGAGCAGCCGGTCGAGTTCGGAATTGGTCGTGGCCGGACCCACCAGCACGCGCCAAAACGGCTTGCCGTCGATTTCTGAGCGCTTGACGGTGGGCACCATGCCCGCGCCGCGCATCTGCTTGGCGGTGCGCGTCGCGTTCTCCTCGACGCTGAAGATGCCGAGCTGGACGTAGGGTTTGGAAAGGGTTGAGGTCGCCGCACTCGGGGACGGGGCAGCGGGGGCGGGGGCCGGAGCGGGTGCCGCGACCGGGGTGACGGGGGCCGGGCTCAAGGGGTCCGGGTTTATGGCGGTATCATCGTCGAGCGGGATGGGGTCGAGCCCGGTCTCCGAAACCTCCGGCGGTGCGGCGACGGCACCATCGACGGGGGCGGTATCGGTTGCGGGCTCTTCCGCTTCCTCTCGGCGAAGGGCGGTCACATTCAGCGGCGCGGGCGCGCCGGCAAGGATGCCGAGTGCATCAGCAGCATCCGAGGAGATCTGCAATTTGGGTCCGGGCAGGTCACGTTCGCGCCGGAACAGCGCCCCGATGACGAACTTGCCGTTGGCTTCGTTGCGGATGATCACCCGCTCGGGGTCGGTCACGTCGGGATGCGCGACCCAGACACCGCCCAGCGAAGGGCGACCGTCCCAAAGGCCCTGATCGGTTTCCGAGAAGACTTCGGGCGCTTCCACATCGCGTTCCACCAGCTTGGTGGAGCGGGCCGATGCCGTTGTGGTGTTGCCTGTGTCGTTCTTGCTGGCGAGAGAGAAATTCCCTGCATCGTCGCAGCCTGCCAGCACCCCCAGCGAAAGGGCGGCCCCGGCGAGAAGTCTCAAGCGCCGGTGCGGGGAACGCATGCGGGGGGGGGGCCTGCTCATGATCTGTCGTCCTTGCCTGTCGACCCGTTTTGCGGGCCCTGTTCCGCCGGTGACCCGACACGTCTCACCGCCCCCTTGAAAGGAGGTCTTTGGCGCAGTCTAACCTGCTAGCCCCGCGCTGAAAAGGCTGGCCTTGCCCGATCGGCAATATTCCCCTGACCAGGCGAGAGTTGCGCCCTCAATTGCCCGTTTGCCGAATCGTAACCGGCAGACTAGGACAGCGGGGTTGCGGAGGTTTGGCAGAGTGGTCGATTGCACCGGTCTTGAAAACCGACGGGCGTGAAAGCGTCCCCAGGGTTCGAATCCCTGAGCCTCCGCCACCCCCACCTTTCCCCCACTTTCATCCATCCTCTCTCAATGCACTAAAGTCCCGTAAAACATGGGCTTTGGCCTTATTTAAGGTTTTACTAGCTTTCATTCGGTATCGCCTGTATTCTTTCCTTGCGTGGTATGAAGGGTGGTAGAAATGGCGGCGCTGTCTGGCAAGCTGACGAAGAAACTGGTTGAGAACCTGGGGCCGGGGCGGCACGGGGATGGTGCAGGCCTTTATCTAGTGGTTGACCCGTCCGGCGCGCGGCGCTGGATTGTGCGCGTCACGGTGAAGGGCCAGAAGAACCGGAAGGGCGCACCGCTCAGGACCGACTTCGGCTTGGGCGGCGCTGACGTAGTAACAATTAATGCCGCGCGTGAGCGCGCTTTAGAGTATCGTCGTATGGCAAAGTCCGGTTTGAATCCACGGTTCAACGCGCAGCGCGAGGTGCCTTCATTCGCGGAGCTGGCCCAGCTGGTGCACATCGACCGCATGCCCACGTGGAAGAACGCCAAGCACGGCTCGCAATGGTTGAACACTCTACGCGATTATGCCTTCCCCAAAATTGGCCGGATGCCTGTTGATTCCATCGGGCAGCCGGAAGTGCTGATGTGCCTGTCTCCAATATGGACCGACAAGCACGAGACGGCACGGCGCTTGGCCCAGCGCATCAAGGCGGTGCTGGACGTGGCACGGTCGCGAGGTTTCCGCGACGGGGAGAACCCGGTCACGGCAGTAAAAGAGGCTGGGGTTCTGCCCAAGGTGAAGACCAAGGTGACGCACCACGACGCGATGCCTTGGCGCGACATTCCGGCCTTCTATGCCGAACTGGAAGAGCGCACCGCGACTGCGGCGAAGGCGTTGCAATTCACGATCCTGACCGCCTGCCGCACATCCGAGGTGCTGGGGGCTACGTGGGACGAGCTCGACCTAGATGCTCGCCTCTGGACGATCCCGGCGGCGCGGATGAAGGGCGGGGTGACGCACCGGGTGCCTTTGACTGACGAAATGGTGCGGGTGCTGGAGGTGGTGCGGCCTTTGGGCGGTGCCTACGTGTTCCGGGGGCAGGGGCGCAGCAAGACTCCGGAGGGACGGGTTCTAGGCAAGCCCTTGTCGAACATGTCGATGCTGATGCTCCTGCGGCGCATGGGGCGAGAGCAGTTCACGGTGCATGGTTTCCGCAGCAGCTTTCGAGATTGGGCGGGGGAAGAGGCTGGCGTGGCGCGCGAAGTTGCCGAGGCGGCGCTGGCGCATCAGGTCGGGTCAGACGTGGAACGGGCATATGCGCGGTCTGACCTTTTGGAGCGGCGACGGGTATTGATGGGCGCATGGTCAGAAAATGTTTCGAGGAGAATTTAGTTGTTTAGCGAGATTGAGTTTGTGCCGTTAGGGAGCGCGTTGAATAGTTGGCACGCTACCATGGACGATAAGCTAAAACGTGAAATGGCGGAGAACTTACTCTCAAACGAGGTGTTAGGTCCTGCCGCTAGAGAACAGTACGATACATATCAAGCTGACAAAAACAATTTGCGTATTCACAAAGACCTGTTTGAGTTTGCCTGTAATCGAGTGAGAGAGATGGCCGAGAAGAATAGCCTAGGGCTATTCGTCGAAAAGGTGGGAGAAAATGACCTGTACGTATGCCATCAGGGCAAAACGTTAAGAGCTGCTCCCGAACTGTTGTCTTCCATCGACGAGTACTCTTTCTTTGAAGAATTTTGGGATGACGAGCTAAACGAAATAGAAGAAGGTGCGTTCGCGCCAGAGACCCTTAGAGCTTACGTGGAACTGCCGGTTTTCCAAGAAAGGCTATGGTGCTTCGTTGACCCTTTTACATGGAGCGTTGACCTGCGCTGCATTGAGGTTCTGCGCGCAAGGGTTGAACAGGTCATTGATCCTTTGCGCATGGAAGCGTGGTTAAACGAATGTACTGTGCTGCAATATGGTGATGAAGACCCGCCCGACCTTTCTTCGCTTAATACCTACGGTCGCGTCCAACGTTTGGTTGATTCTGGCGAAATGCGAGATACTGACGAGCGTACACTATCTGACGCCTCAACCACCCAGTATGAGTATTTCCTAGAATACCGCCTACCACTCCTTAAGAATATTGGACTACGTTCATTGCGCGAATTGGTGGGAGCGAGCCTATGTCTGAAAAGCGCTGATTGGAATGCAACTTTAAAGGCGGCTTTCGAGACTGCAACTGACGAATTGCTCCGCAATCGTTGGCAGACTACCGAGGAGGCTTCAGCACCAGTTGCTAGAATCGCAAGTGAACGTAAAGCTGTCTCCGAGATAAAGGCGGTTTTATCGTCTGGCGGTTGGGTTGGAACTATTACGGATTTGCGAAAGAATACTTCGCAAATACTGGGTGAACGGGCG
>JBBSJO010000005.1:0-49470 GCA_038257185.1 Rhodobacterales bacterium
ATCCGCTTGACCACGTCGCCGAAACGGTCGTCCATCTCGGCCTGGCTGATGACGCCGTCCCCATCCGCGTCGAAGTCCTGGAACATGTCGACCATCCGCGAGCGGGTGAATTCGCGGTAGAGCGTGTCGAACTCCTCAATGGTCAGCGCGCCGTCGCCGGAGGTGTCCGCCTCGACGACCTTCGCGGCGCGGTAGGTGTCGATCTCGGCCTGAGTGACGGAGCCGTCACCGTCCGCATCGACCGCCTTGAACATGGTGCGCATCATCTCGCCGCCGCGCCCGTGTCCGCCCATGTGACGGCCGTGACCCCGCTCCCCGCGCATTCTTTCGTGCTTCTTCATGCGGCCTTCCATCTTCTGGCCCTGTGCGTCGGTGGGCTGCATCTGGGCCTGCTCGGGGGCTGTTCCTGTGCTTTGCGCCGTTGCAATCGCGGCGCCGGAAACGGCCAGGCCGATGGCGAGGAAACTCAGGGGGAGAATTTTTGCGTTGATCATTGGGTCTTCCTTTTTGATGTCCTGTGCGACGGAGGGCGTTGGTGCCTCCGATGCTCTTCATATGGACCACCCTGCGCCCCGGTGTGTGTCAGCGGAAGAGCGGTTTTGTCGCCATCTGTCGCGGTGCCGCCCGCTGACACATTTCGCGACAAACTTGCGGGGCGGGCACCCCACCGCAGGCTGGCCAAACGGGTGCAACTAGGTGCTAATCACCGGAAAGCACACCTGAAGCAGAGAAGCCCTCCCTTGGAACCCGCTGAGCCACAGATCCTGATCGTCGACGATGCCCGCGACATCCGCGAACCGCTGGCGCAGTACCTGCGCAAGCAGGGGCTGCGCACGCAGCTGGCCGCGAACGCGGGCGAGGCGCGGCGCGTGGTGGCGGAGGCGAAGATCGCGCTGGTGGTGCTCGACATCATGATGCCGGGGGAGGACGGGCTGAGCCTGTGTCGCTGGCTGGTGGCGCAGGGCGGGCCGCCGGTGATCCTGCTGACCGCGATGGCGGATGAGACGGACCGCATCGTGGGGCTGGAACTTGGGGCGGATGACTACCTGGTGAAACCCTTCAACCCGCGCGAGTTGCTGGCGCGCATCCGCGCCGTGCTGCGTCGTGCGCCGGGGACGGAGGAGAAGCAGGTCTCCGACCAGCGGCGTTTCGCGGGGTGGTGCCATGACCCGGCAGCGCATGCGCTGCGCCATGACGATGGGCGCGCGGTGGCGCTGACCTCCGGTGAAAGCCGTTTGCTGGGGGTGTTGCTGGACAACCCGCGCATGGTGCTGAGCCGTGACCGCCTGCTGGATCTCACGGCGGGACGCGACGCCAAGGCCTATGACCGCGCCATCGACAACAGCGTCAGCCGGTTGCGCCGCAAGATCGAGGAGGACCCGAGCGCCCCGCGCCTCATCGTCACCGAATGGGGCGGGGGTTACATGCTGGCGGCGGAGGTCGACCCGATATGACGGCGCGTCGCCTGTTTCCCGACGGCTTGGCGGGGCGCTTTGCGCTGCTGCTCTTCGTCGCGCTAGTGGCGGCGAACCTGATCGCGCTCGGGCTGATGACGTTGCAGCGCGCGCGCATCGACCGCGAGGTACTGGCCTCACGCGAGCTGGAGCGGGTGGTTTCGGTGGTGCCGGGGATCGAGGCAGCGGACCCCGCGCGGCGCGAGGCCATCGCCCGCGACAGTTCCACCCGTTTTTCGCGGGTAACGGTCGATCCGACCCCCCTTGTCCAGAAGGGCCAGCGGGCGCGGCGCTCTGCCGCGCTGACGGCGGATCTGGAGGCAGCCCTGCCCGGCAGGGAGGTGCGTGCCGCGCTGTATCAGCGGCCCGACCGTGATGGGCCCGGCCCGCGCGAGGCGCGCGAGGCGCTTTTTGTTTCCATCGCGCTGAGTGTGGCCGAGGACGCTCCCGCGCAATGGCTGAACATGCGGACGCGCGGCAGCAGGCCGGGGCCGCCGGGGGTCGATCAGAATGTGTTTCTGATGGTGCTCGTGCTCTCGCTGGCTTGCGTGCTGGGGGTGGGGCTGGTCTTTGTGCGGCGGTTGACCGAACCGCTGGGCGCGCTTGCCGAGGCCGCGCGGGCGGCGGGGCAGGGGGATCGGGCGGCGCGGGTGCCGGAGACGGGCGCGCGGGAAATGCGCGAGGCGGCCCATGCCTTCAACGCGATGCAGGCCGAGATATCGCAGTTCGACGCCGAGCGGATGCGCACGCTGGCCGCCGTGGGTCACGACCTGCGCACACCGATGACCAGTCTGCGCATCCGGGCCGAGATGGTGGAGGACGAGGGCCAGCGCGACGCGATGATACGGACGCTGGACGAGATGGCGGTGATGGCCAACGGGCTGGTGATCTACGCCCGCGAGGGGCACGACGGAGAGGCGCACACGGCGCTCGATCTGGGGGAGTTGCTCGCGCAAGTCTGCGCGGACCGGGGTGCGGGTTGCGACCTACAAGCCAAAGTTACGATCACAGGCCGCCGCGTGGGACTGGGCCGCGCCTTCGGCAACCTCGTCGACAACGCCCTGCGGTTCGGCGACACCGCACATGCCACGCTGACCGCCACCCGTCAAAGCGCCCGTGTGACCATCGAAGACGACGGCCCCGGCATTCCGCCTGACCGGCTGGAGGCAATGTTCCAGCCCTTTGCGCGGGGCGACGACAGCCGCAATACCGATACCGGTGGCGCGGGACTGGGGCTGTCCATCGCGCGCAGCATCATCAGCGCACACGGCGGCAGCATCACGCTGGAGAACCGCGCCGGAGGCGGGATCTGCGCGATGGTTGTGCTGCCACGGGGGTCGGCGGCGTGATGCGGGTGCTGAGAATGGCAGGGCTGGTCTGCCTGCTGGCTGTCGGTGCCGTCGGCTGCCAGGTCTTGCGCAACTCGGGGGCCGACCCCCTCACGCGGCCCACCCCTGACGCGTTGAGGGTCGCGAGTTACAATGTGCATTACATCGACCTGCGGCAGGCCACGGGCGCATGGTCGCGGGGCGACTGGGAGCGGCGCAAGGGGCCTATGGACGCGGCGTTCAAGGCGATCCGTGCCGATGTCATCGGCTTTCAGGAGATGGAGAGTTTCGCGGGCGGGTCGGAAAGCGACACCAACCTGACGCTGGACTGGCTGCTTCTCAACAACCCCGGCTACACTGCTGCCGCCGTGGGCGATGCGGCGGTTTTCCCCTCGACCCAGCCGATCCTCTATCGCAGCGACAGGCTTGCGCTGCTCGATCAGGGCTGGTTCTTCTTCTCCGACACGCCGGACGTGATCTATTCGCGCACCTTCAACGGCTCCTACCCCGCCTTCGCCTCCTGGGCGCGGTTCCGCGACGGTGCGTCGGGGGCAATGTTCCGGGTGCTCAACATCCACACCGATTACGGCAGCCGGTCGAACCGCCTGCAATCGGTCGCCCTCGCCGCCCGCCGCCTGAAGCCATGGGTCGCGGCGGGAGAGGCGGTGATTGTTGTGGGCGATCTGAACGCGCGGCGGGGCAGCCAGACCCTTGGCCTGCTGGAAGCCGAGGGCGTGGTCTTTCCCGATGTGGATCACACGACCTATCACTTCAACCGGGGCTTCAACATCTTCGGTGCGATCGACCACATCGGGTATGCGGGGCCGATAACGCCCAAAGGCGCGCCCACTGTCCTTGCGGACAAGTTCCAAGGAGAATGGCCCTCAGATCACTATCCGGTGGTGCTGGATCTGGCGCTGACGCCGCCCTGAATCTCGGGACGGCGGCAGGTTCCCACTGGCCTTCACGCAATCGCGTTGCACGGGGTTCAGCAGGGTCTCAATGTGGCTCCGCGCCGCGTGGTTGCCGCGTGCACGTTCACGCTGAGCGGCGGACCAGCCCGCGCTCAGCCGGTCAGCCGAGGTCACGGCCAGCACCGCCACGTCGTGGCGGTGTTCGCCGATCTGGCCGGCGGCGGCAATCGCGACGTCTGCGACGGCACCCTGATAGGCGATGACCACGGAACAGTTCGGCCCCGGCGGGCGCAGCCAGTAGGCGCCGTCGATGGCGCCCTGCCGGCACGCATCGTCGTGGCGCTGGCCGGGCTGCTCCAGCGGCTTGGTGGTCAGACGCAGATAGACCGAACCGCCGATTTCGTCGCGCAGCCATGTGCGTTCGTCCGGGTCGCCGCCGCCATAACCACGGAAGCGTTCCAGCTTGTCGCGGGTCTGGTTGCCCATCAGGTATTGCATTGCGTGGAACACAGGGGGCGGCGTGTGGTTTGACGGCGACCCGGTCTTCGGGGCGCAGGGCCGAGAAATACAGCGCCGTCATGATCGACACCATTGATGCTGAAGACGCTTGATGCCCGCCCACCTTGATATCGTCCACCTTGGGGCGCAGGTGATTGGCGTTGTGCACCATCCAGTGCGACAGCCACAAAAGCCGCTGCTCGATTGTCTTGAGATGTGTGTGTTCCATGGGGAGCCCCTGTCCTTCAATTTGGGCCGCCCTTGGGGGCAGCCCATGTCGGTGTCAGCGCAAGCTCCGCAGGCTCAACCGTCCTTGTAATAGGATGCGTAGCCGTTCAGCGCGGATGCGCCGCCCAGATGTGCGTAAAGCACCTTCGACCCTTCAGGGAAGAAACCCTTGCGCGTCAGGTCGATCATGCCCTGCATGGATTTGCCTTCGTAGACGGGGTCGGTGATCATCGCCTCGGTGCGGGCCGACAGGCGGATCGCTTCGTTGGTTTCATCCGAGGGCACGCCATATGCGGGATAGGCGTAGTCTTCGTTGATCGCGATTTCGGCGTCGCGCACCGCACGGCCAAGGCCGACGAGTTCCGCGGTGTTGTCGACGATGCTGCGCACTTGGGCGCGGGTCTGTTCGGGGGTGCCCGAGGCGTCGATGCCGATCACGCTTTCGGCGCGGTCCTGTGCGGCAAAGCCCACGATCATGCCCGCCTGAGTCGAGCCGGTGACGACGCAGACCACAATATAGTCGAACTTGAAGCCCAGCTCTTTTTCCTGCTCGGCAACCTCTTCGGCAAAGCTGATATAGCCAAGCGCGCCGTATTTGTGCACCGAGGCACCGGCGGGGATCGGATAGGGCTTGCCGCCCCTGTCCTCGACCGATTTGATCGCGTCTTCCCAGCTTTTGCGGATGCCGATGTCAAAGCCGTCATCGACGAGACGCGAATCCGCGCCCATCAGGCGGGTCATCATGATGTTGCCGACGCGGTCATAGACGGCATCGTGGTGTGGCACCCATTTTTCCTGAATCACAACGCAGTCCATGCCGATCTTGGCGGCAGTGGCGGCGACCATGCGGGTGTGGTTGGACTGCACGCCACCGATGGACACCAGCGTGTCAGCGCCGGAGGCAATGGCGTCGGGCACGATATATTCCAGCTTGCGCAGCTTGTTGCCACCCATCGCAAGGCCCGAGTTGCAGTCCTCGCGTTTGGCATAGATTTCGACCTTGCCACCCAGTGCTGCGGTCAGGCGGGGAAGGTGTTCGATGGGCGTGGCCCCGAAGGTCAGCGGATAGCGTTCGAATTTCGCAAGCAGGGACATGGTTTTCCTTTCAGATTGAATCGCGCTCATGCTAGAGCAAAGAGGATGAAAGGTGTTTCCTACTTTCGGCCTGAGATACGCCAGTTTCTGAAATAGTTGGCCAAGAAATTCTGAAATCTAGTACCAGCCAGGATTGAATATGGAAGAATCTTCCACGGATGGAATCGACAGAATCGATCACAAGATCCTGCGCCTGTTGCAGCGCGACGGGCGGCTGACCAATGCCGAGATTGCCCAGCGTGTGAACATCAGCCCCGCTACCTGTCACCGTCGGATGCGTCGGCTGTTTGCCGAGGGTCATGTGCTGGATGTACGAGGACGTATCAACCCGTCCTCGATCGGGCTGGGGGCGTTGGTGATGGTCGGTGTGGTGCTGGACCGTTCGACCCCCGAAAGCTTTGCCGCATTCGAGGCAACGGTGACCAAGATGCCCGAAGTGTTGGACTGCAACCTTGTTGCAGGTGATTTCGATTACCTGCTGAAAATCCGCGTGCACGATATGGCGGGCTTCAACACATTGCACAGCACGATGCTGATCGCGCTGCCCGGCGTGCGCCAGATCCGCAGCTTTTTCGTGATGAAAGAGGTCAAGGACAACGCGCCGCTGCCGTTTTAGGGGGCGAGTGCCTGTGTCAGGCTGTCACTGCGGCCTGCGACGATCTCGGCCAGAATTTCGCCAGTGGTGGGGCCAAGGGTAAAGCCCTGATGCCCGTGCCCGAAGTTGAACCAGAGCCTGTCGTGGCGCGGGGCGCGGCCCACCATCGGCAACATGCGTGGCAGGCAGGGCCGCACACCGTGCCATTGGCTGTCGGGCACAGCCCCGTCCAGCGTCAGCAAGCTGCTTGTCATTGCTACGCCATGGGTGAGTTGTGCCAGATTGCGCGGGGCTGAGGTCCGCGTCAGATGCGCGCCGGTGGTGATGCGCAAGCCCCGCGTCATCGACGACAGGACCACCCCGTGATCGGCCAGCAGATAGGGCCGAGACAGCTGGCCATGCATGTCGTAATGCCCGTGATAGCCGCGCTTCATCACCATGGGCACCCGGTAGCCCAACTGTTTCAGCAGCGCGGGCGACCACGGTCCCAGTGCGACCACCAGATGCTCCGCGCCAAGCTGCTGGCCGTCGCCGTCAACGCGCCAGCCGGTTGCAGTGGGCGTAAGCCTGCGCGCGGTGCATTGCAGGAGGGTGCCGCCGCGCGCCGCGAACAGGTCTGCATAGGCGCGCACCAATGCGCCGGGGTCCGATGTGCTCCAACTGTCGTTCCAGATGATCGCACCTGCGGGGGCGCGGATCAGGGCCGGCTCTTCGGCGCGCAGGGCATCGCCCGATAGGGTCCGCAGGGCCAGACCGTGTTCCGCCGCCAGGGCCTGTGCGCTTTGCTGGCGCTGTTCAAACGCCGCCCCGCTTTCGTGGATTTCGCCAAGACCCGTGCGCCGGATCAGGGCCTCGGCCCCTGCATCGGTACTCAATCGGGCGTGATCTTCGGTCGCGCGGGCCACAATCGTGGCATAGTGCCTTGTCACCGCACGGTGACGGGCGGGCGCAGATCGGTAGTAGTACTCCAGCAACGCCCGCGCCGCGCCCGGCAGGGCACGCGGATCGAGCCGCATGTCATTGCTGCGCCCCAAGCCGTAGCGCATCAGGGTGGGCAGGTCGCGTGGCATGGCATAGGGTGCGCGGGCCTCGTTCTGGATCACGCCCGCGTTGCCATTGCTGGTTTCCTCGCCCGGGCCGCGCGCATCGATCACGCGTACCGCATGGCCACGTGCCTGCAAGGCAAGGGCGGTGCCAATGCCGACCATCCCTGCACCCAGAACAATGAAATCCGCCATTGCCGTCAGCCCTGTGCGATCACCGTGATTTCGACTCTGGCATCGATCATCAGCGCTGCGGCAAGGGTGGTGCGCACCGGATAGGGCTGGGGGAAGGCCGCCGCATAGACCGCGTTGAATGCGGCAAAATCCGCTGGATCGGTCAGATAACAGGTGGCGGAAACAACATTGGACAGGTCCAGCCCTTCGCGGGCCAGCCTCGCCTTGATGTTGGCAATGCAGTTTTCGGTCTGGGCGGTGATGCCCTCGGGGATCTTGCCATCGGCGTCAAAGCCCAACTCGCCCGACAGGTACAGGGTGTTGTCGATGCGGCGTGTTTTCGAGAGGGGGATATTCATGGGGTGTTCTTTCAGTTGAATGTCAGGAACTCGTCCGCCTGCGACAGCGGTGGTGCGGCGCGCAGGGCGGACAGGTCGGGCGCGGGCACGGCCAGATCGGTGCCTGCGATGATCGCCTCCAGTTCAGCGGCGACGGCCAGCACGCCCAGATCATCATGGCGGCGTCCGACGATTTGCAGGGCAAATGGCATGCCGTTGCCACCCTTCCCGCAGGGAATGGTAATGGACGGGTGTCCTGGAATGGTAGAGGCATAGGCCATCGCCAGCCAGTGATAATAGCTTTTGGTCGGGGTGCCATCTATTTCGGTCGGATAGATCTCGCGCCACGGGCGGGGGCTGATGGTGACGGCGGGTGAGGTGATGAAATCATGTATCTCGAAAAACGCCTGCCAATCGCGGTGATAGCGCCCCTGGGCGAAGAGCGCCTGGGCCACTGCCGAGCCGTCTGACGGTCCGGCACAGCTGCGTGTCAGGTCATAGGGGTTTGCGCTGACGCCGTTGGCCCGATTGCGGGTGTTGCTGCCAGCCCTCTCTTCCGGCGTGTTGGTCTTGCCCATCGCCAGCCCGCCCGCCGCCCGCATCGCCGCGACAATGGCGTCGTCGCCGGTGGCGATGTTACCGGCAAAGGCTTGCGACCCGAAGGTGGTGGGCAGGCCCGCTACGTCGATCATGTCCTTCACCGCAAAGGGCAACCCGTGCAGCGGCCCCGGCGCATCGCCTGCCATCACGGCGGTCTCGGCATCGCGGGCGCTGTTCATCATCCGATCGAAATCCCGCGCGATCAGCGCGTTGACCGCATGGTCCAGAGTCTCCACCCGCGCGATGCAGGCTTCGGCCAGTTCGACCGGCGACAATTGCCTGCGCGCGATCTGGCGGCGGGCGTCGATGGCGCCGATGCTGGCGGGGTCGGTGATTGGGTTATCTCCCGGGGCATATGTCAGTCCTTCGGGAGGCCCTGATCGGACAGATCCGCGAAGAGCCCCGTCATCGCCACAAGCGCCTGACGCGAGAGCGATTTCAGCACGTGTTCGTTGGGCGCATGCTGCGAACAGCCGGCATAGGAATGGGGGATCCAGATCGTCGGCAGATCCAGCACCTCGGCAAAACAATCATTGGGCAACGAGCCTCCCAGATTGGGCAGGATGTCGGGCGAGACGCCCAGGCTTTTTTCAATCGACGCCGTGGCAAAGCGCACCATCGGGTGATTGGGGTCCAGCCGTGTGGCCGGAAAGCTGTTGCGCGCGTGGGCCACGATCTCGACCTTGTCAAAGCCGGTGCGGTCCAGATGGCGGCGCAGGGCGGGCAGGATGTCATCGACCTCGGTGCCGACCACAAAGCGCAACTGGCAGGTGGCGCGGGCCGACCCTGCGATGGCGTTCAGCGGGGCGGCGGGCACACCTGCGGTCATCGCCAGAATGGCAAAGCTGTTCCAGCCGAAGACACGTTCGGCGGGCGTGAGATCCTGTTCGCCCCAATCCGCGTCAAGCGCGATGCCGGTGTCATGGGCGGGCAGGATCGCAAGCACTTCGCGGATGCGAGGCGTCAAGCTGGTGGGGCGCCATTCGGGAATGCGGATCTGGCCGCGTGCATCGGTGATGCTGGCCAGCGCATGGGCGAGGATCATCGCCGGATCGGCGAGCAGGCCCCCAAAATTGCCGGAGTGGTTGGCCCCCTCGCGCAGGTTGACTTCAAGATCAAAACTGACGCCGCCGCGCGATCCGGTAAAGATCGTCGGGGCGGCGGGGCGCAGGCGGGGGCCATCGGAAGCGATGAAGACATCGGCCTTCAGCAGATCGGTGTTGGCGGCGCAGAATTCCTTGAGCCCCGGCGACCCGGCCTCTTCGCCCATTTCGATGATGACCTTGGCGTTGAAACCCAGGTGTCCCTGTGCCGTGATGATGGCTCCCATCGCCGCGAGGTTGATCAGGTGCTGCACCTTGTTGTCGGCAGCCCCGCGCCCGTACAGGCGGTCGCCTTCCTCGATCAGCGTGAATGGCGTCAGCCCCGCGCGCCACTGGTCTTCCTGCGCGCGTACCACGTCGCCGTGGCCATAGGTCAGCACCGTGGGCAGGGCGGCATCCTCGAAGCGCTCGGCGGTCAGGATCGGCGGGCCATCGGGAGCCGGATTGTCGTGGAACTGGTAGGCAAATCCCATTGCCGTGAGCCGGGGGGCCATGTCCTCGTGCAGATAGGCGAGCAGGTGTGGTTCGCCGCGCGGGTCCTGGCTTTCGGTCGGGCGCGACACCAGCGTTGCCAGATCGGCCTGGAACGCACCGGTGTCAAAATAACGTTCGATGTCGGCGCGGGCGGTATCGTGCAGGGTCATGGTGCAGCCTTTGTCTGATCAGGTTCGGTCACGGCATCGCCCCAGGGGCCGGGGGCAGGCTGGCGATATCGGGCACAACCCAGTGCTGGCCCGGCTGCGCATTCAGCAGCATGCGGGTGAAGCTGTCCCAGTCGGAGTTTCGAGTGGCAGGCAATCAGGTAGCAGCCGCCTTCAGGCTCGACATCAGACTGTGAAACCGCTCGCCCTGAATGGCCACATGACTGCGCAGGGCATTGCCTGCCGCCTCGGGCGCACCGGACAGAAGCGCCTCGACGATACTTTCGTGTTCAGCCAGCGATTGCGCCATCCGACCGCGATACCGCAATTGCTGACGGCGGAAAGGACGCAGGCGTTTTTGCAGTTTCAGACTTTCCTGCTCAAGAAAGCTGTTGCCTGATTCGCGGTAGATTGTGGCGTGGAACCGCTCGTTCTCGGCATAATACAGGTCTGGATTCTGGGCCTCGGCCGCAGCCTGACACCGCGCGTTTGCCGCGCGCAATTCGTCGAAGGCAGCGTCTGACATGCGCTTTGTGGCCAGCCGGGCACAGACAGCCTCCAGCTCTGCCATTACTTCGAACATCTCCAGCAACTCCAACGGACCGGGCTGGCGGACGAATGCACCACGGCGCGGTTTCAGCGTGACCAGCCCCGAGCTTTCGAGACGTTGCAGGGCCTCACGCAGCGGTGTCCGGGAGACGCCGAACTGTTTGGCAAGCCGCACCTCGTCCAGTCTTTCCCCGTCGGCAAAGGTGCCGTCGAAGATCATGTGTTCCAGAGAGTTGGCTATATTGACGGCACTACGTTGTTCCATAACTCAAAATGCTAGACTGCCGTTTTGAAAAACGCAATTGCAAATGCCTTGCATACAAAAATGATGATCTAGAAAACATTTGCCGCATCTGACTTGGTGCGGCCATCGCGCGGACCCATGCGGCGCGTCTGCCACTCGCTCAACCTGGCGGAGGAGATCGGGCGGAACATGCAGCCCCACCAGCGTCCAGAATGCGCTTAGGCAACAACCCGGGCATCGAGACCGGCAAGGCCGTGTATCGACATGAAAGCAGATTCAGTCGATCTGCATTTCCAGCAAGACCGAAGCCAGGCATTTGCCATGTGCATCGAGGGCCAGTGAACGGGTCACGCCCCCGGCCAGCGCCCCTCGTATCACGAAGTTCAGAGCCTGAAGCTGCGGCAGTTCAAACCGGGAGATATTCTGCACATCGAAGGTTTCGAAATGGGCGGCCAGCCGTTCGGGAGTCACCGTATCGCGGATCAGGGGCCAATGCGCCGGGTCATAGGCGATCACCGATATGTTGGAGATGTCGCCCTTGTCGCCGGTGCGTGCGTGGGCGATGTCATGCAGCTTCATGCTTGACCTCCTTCATTTCGAACGTCGTGGCAACTTGGGTCGCGGGCATCTGCGTCGAGGCGATGGCGAGGACCTCGCGGATGCCCTTTGTCACACCCCCTCCGCCCGCCGGTCCGGCAAGGTAGAGGCCCTCGACCTCCTCCCCGACTGCCTGGGCAGATTGCGCATCGCGACAGTGCGCGGCATAGCGCATGCGCACTTCGGCGGGTTGATGGTTGGCGGTCGCGGAGGGCCAAACCGAGTTCACCCCGATCAGTTCGCCGCGCTCCTCCATAATCGACCCTGACATCTGCGCCAGCCGTTCCCGCACGAGAGAGATGGCAAGATTGCCGCGCGCCACGCAGTTTGCCCCGGCATAGCTGATCTGGCCCTCGCCGAACCAGCCATCGCGGTATCCGACCGAGACCTTCAAAAGGCCTGTGGCGGGCGCGCCCGCACCGTCAATCACGGCGACCCGGTCCGGTCCGACTTCCTCGAAACTCACCTTCGAGAAATCCGCGACGACATCGGGTTGCAGATAGCGGGCGGGGTCGTGGATCTCGTAGAGCATCTGCTCGATGCAGGTGGCCCGGCTGACGCATCCTCCGGTTCCCTCCAGCTTGGTGATGACGGCATTTCCATCGCTGTCCACTTCGGCCAGCGGATGCCCGATATTCGCCAGATCGGTCACGTCTTTCACGCCGGGATCGGCAAAGTAGCCGCCGGTGATCTGTGCCGCGCACTCCAGAAGGTGTCCGACGAGGATGCCCCGGCCCAGACGCGTCCAGTCGTCGCGGGCCCAGCCGAATGTGTGGACCAGCGGGGCCAGGAAAAGCGAGGGGTCCGAGGCGCGCCCGCAGATGACCACATCGGCCCCCGCGTCAAGAGCGGCGACCAGCCCGTCGATCCCGATATAGGCGTTTGCCGAGACCAGCCGGTCGCCAAGGGCTGACGCGGGTTTGCCGGTTTCATCCAGCACGAACTCCCCGATCCGGTCGAGCACATCGTCACCCGTGACTGCCGCGACCCTGAGCCCGGTCAACCCAAGCTCCCGGGCGACGGCACGCGTCCGTTCGGCGGCAGCGAGCGGGTTCGCCGCCCCCATGTTGGTCACGATGCGCGTGCCGTTGCGGACGCAGGCGGGCAGCACGGCGCGCATCCGACGTTCGAGCAGGGGATCGTAGCCCTGCGATGGATCGAGGCTGCGTGCTTGCTGGGCGAGCGCGATGGTTCGTTCACCCAGGCATTCGAAGATCAGGTAGTCCAGTTTCCCGCGTTCGGCCAGATCCACCGCAGGTGCAATGCGGTCGCCCTGAAATCCGGCGCCTGCCCCCAAACGAAGAATGCTCATGCCATGGCCCTCCGTTGTACACGTCCCAGGAAATGTGCCGCGAGAAGGAGTGCGAGGGCCAGGAATGGCGTCACTGGCTGTGGATAGATCGCAAGCGCGATGACGAGTGCGTAGATTGCGAAGTCGACAGCCTTGCGCCCGAAAAGCCGCGCGCCGGACAGCAGCGCCGGAACCGCGAGCACCAGGACGAGTCCGGCGGTGACCGCTTCGAGGATATCGAGCGGGCCACCGCCCAGAAGCATCCCCGGATAGAGCAGCAGCAGGAAGGGCACGATATAGGTGACGGCACCCAGGCGAACGGCTTCTCCCGCGGCGGGCAGCCAGTTGGTCCCGGCGATCCCGGCCCCGACGAAGACGGCGACGCAGACGGGCGGCGTGATGACGGATATGGTCGCGAAATAGAACACGAAGAGATGCGCCGCCAGCGGGTCGACCCCCACCGCCGTCATCGCGGGCGCCAGAACGGCAGCGACCAGAACGTAAGCAGCAGTTGTCGGCAGTCCCATGCCCATGATGAGGCAGACCGCCCCCACGATGAGCGCGACCAGCACCACGGAGTCTCCGGCCAGATTGACGATCAGCGACGACAAGGTGACGCCGATCCCGGTCAGGTTGATCATCGACACCAGCACCTGCGCCCCGGCCAGCAACACGCCGATGATGACGAGACCCTTGCCTGCATCCTCCAGCCCATCCAGCAGTTTGGCTGCCATTTCGCGCAGGCTCAACCGTCCGGTTTCCGTCCCGAAGAAGGCGATCAGCAACCCGATGATGCCGTAGAAAGCGGAGGTGGAGATTGACCGGCCCATCCATATCCCGATGCCAAGTCCCCCAAGCGCGCAAATGATCGGAAGTACGCGGCGCGGGGCAAGGATGCTCGCCCAGCCGGGCATTTCGTCTTCGGGCACGATGGCCAAGCCGCGCCGGAGCGCCACGAAATGCACGGTCATAAAGACCGACAGGTAAAACAGAACCGCTGGCAGGATCGCGGCGACGATGATGGTCAGGTAGGGGACGCCGAGAATTTCGGCCATCACGAAGGCAGCCGCCCCCATGATCGGTGGCGCGATCTGGCCTCCCGTCGACGCGACCGCCTCGACCGCTGCCGCGAAGGGGCGGGGGTAGCCGAGGCGGATCATCATCGGGATGGTGAAGTTGCCCGTGGTCGCCACATTGGCCACAGCCGAGCCCGAGATCATCCCGAAAAGTCCGCTGGCAATGGTGGCGATCTTGGCCGCCCCGCCGGGCTGGCGACCGCCCAGCCGCATCGCCAGATCCATGAATGCCTGCCCGCCGCCCGTGTGCAGCAACAGCGCGCCGAAGAGGACGAAGGCCGCAATGACGGTCGCAGCCACACCCGTCAGCATGCCCCAGATGCCCAGATCACCCAGGAAAATCGTCTCGGTCACGAAGGCCGTGTCGAACCCACGATGCCTCAGCGGTCCCGGCAGATAATTCCCGAACAGCGCGTAGCCCAGCCCCAGCAGCACGAGGATCGGAAAGATGATCCCGACGGTCCGCCGCCCCAGTTCCAGCACGGCCAGCACAAGACCAACGGTCAGCGCCTTGTCGAGGGCGGTGGCCCAGGGAAGTGTCGTCATGATCTCGTCGTAGTTCACGACCACATGGGCGCAGGCCGCAACCGAGACCGCACAAAGCGCGAGATCAAGGACAAGCCCCGCCGGGCGCCAGGGTTTCCCGGCGCCCAATGGATACAGGGCAAAGCCCAGACAGGTCACCAGCGCAAGAAACAACGCTCTCTGGATCAGTCCCTCGAAAGGACCGGTCGCTGCCGTATAGAGAACGAAGAGTCCGACGATGATCGCCAGACCCCGCTGAACGCGCTGGAGTGTCATGGCGCGAGCCTATTCCGTCGGCTTGAGCTTGGCGGGCAGGTCAATCCCCTGCTCTGCAAACCACCGCGCGGCACCGGGATGCAGCGGGATGCAGCGGGATCGTCCCGAACTGAAGCGTGATGTCGGCAAGGTTCTCACCCTTGAGGCTGGCCATCGCGTTGGCTTGCGCTTCCTTGTCCTCCATCACGGCCTTGACGATCTGATAGGCGGTCTCCTCGTCCATCGTGGAGGGCGCACCGACACCGACACCAAAGCTCCAGGTGGTATAGGCGGGGACACCATCCGCCGCGCCTTCGGGAATGTCGACGACGGAGATGTCCGGCATCTCGGCCCTGAGCTTGTCCGACTGCTCGGGGGTCAGACCCAGAATGGCAATGTCGGTCGAGGTCGCGATGTCCATCGTGGAGCCGTCAAGCTTGTTGCCCGATCCCGATTTCACATACCCGGCGACCCGGTTGTCCTTGATCATGTCCACGACATCGGTTGTCGAGCCGCGCACGTAGTCCGCCGTCAGGCCCAGTGTATTGAACACCGCCTCGGTCGTGGATTCAGTCGCCGATCCCTTGATGCCAGGATTGAAGCGCACCCCTGCAAGACCGGAAAGGTCCGTAACACCCGCATCCGCCCGCATGACCACGTTTTGCGGCGCACCGGTATAGACCCAGAGCAGCATCAGGTCCTGCTGATTACCCTCGAATTCATTGCTGCCCGCAACGGCGTGCTGCGCGACGTTCGTGGTCACCAGCCCGAGGTCGACCTGGCCCCGCTCCATCCGCCGGATGTTGTCCATCGTGGCGCCGGTCTCCACCACGGAGGCGCGGAGGCCCTCGGCGTTTTCATTGATCAGCTGGCCCACGGCGACGAAATAGCCGTAGTGGCTGGACGAGGCCGAGGTCGATCCGATCAGCAGGTCGGTATTCTGCGCGGCCAGGGGGCCGGCAAGCAGCGTGGCGCCCAGCAGGGCGTGTACGAGATTTTTCATGGTATCCTCCCATTTTGCACCGCATTGCGGGCAATTGGAGAGTGCCTCAGGCCATCTATTGTGAAAAGTGCGATATTGTTGATAATTGATGCATGAATCGCAACATACCGTCTATCGCCGATTTTCGGGCAGCCCTGACCGTGAGCGAGAGCGGCACTTTTCGCGCGGCATCCGAAGCCTTGGGCATGTCAGCCTCGGCGCTATCGCGACAGATCGCGGCGCTGGAGGCACGGCTCGGGACGCGGCTCTTTGACCGCGACACGCGCAATGTGACGCCCACAGCCTCCGGACTGGCTTTTGCGAGGTTGGCCGAGCGGATGATCAACACCTCGACCGATGTCATGGCGGAATTCGACGCACATCTGTCCGCCAGCAACGGGCGGCTGACAATCGCCGGACTGCCCTCGGTGACCGCCGGTCTGCTTCCGGACCTGCTGGCGAGCTTCTCACGGGCGCATCCGGACATCGACCTGCGCATCATCGACGCGTTGTCCGGCAGCGTCGTGGAGGCGATCGAGACCGGGCGCGCGGATATCGGATTTACCGCTGGTACGGTATCGGCCCGGATGCGGCTCACTTTTCACCCGCTGATGGACGATTTCTTCGTCGCCGTCGGTGCGCCACAGGGCCCGCTGGCCGAGGACCGCATCTATGGCATGGCGGAACTGATTGATATGCCGCTGATTGCGATGGAACCGGGCACCAGCGTCCGCGAACTGCTGGACGGGGCGTGCCAGCGCATCGACAGGATGCTCTCGCCCCGGTTCGAAGTCGCCCACCTCGCCACAGCGGGTGCGCTGGCCGCGGTCAATCTCGGCATCACGCTGCTGCCGACCCTGACCCTGCCGGTCCTGCCGATGGACCGGCTGATCCGCCGGGCCATCTCCGATTTCGGGGTGAAGCGACGGATTGGTCTCGTTCACCAACCGGGCCGGTCCCTTTCCCCAACGGCTTCGGCCTTCCTTGCGCACGTCAGGCGAAACGTCCCTGTAGCCACGTAAGCGCAAACTTCCGCAGGTCGGGAAAGACCAACACCTCAGAGATACGGCCCGTTCGCCCCGATACGCAGTTGGAGAAGTCTGTCCGGGCGAAATGAATGCAGATTCAAAATCTGATTTGATCAACAAAGCCCCTTTGCCGTGCGGATGGACCTTCGCGCCAAGGCCCGCGACGGAACCATCCCGATCAATTCCGTCTTTCAGGACGTGGCAGGCGGAAGTTTCGTGGCAGGCACCACTTCTGTGCCCCAGCCGCGGCAGGCGTCGAGAAGGGAAGGGGCGGGCAGGGTGTCGGTAAAGAAGCAGTCGATCTCCGAAAGCGACGCGATACGCGCGGGCGCGATGCGTTTGAATTTGGAGTGATCGGCCACAAGAAATGTCTTCCGGCCCTGCGCGATGATGGTCTGGCTGACGCCAACCTCCTGTATATCGAAGTCGAGCATGTCGCCGTCGATATCCATCGCCGAACAGCCAATGACGGCGATGTCGAACTTGAACTGGCGGATGCTGGCAATCGTCAGCGGGCCGGTCAGCCCGCCATCTGTGCGGCGCAGCGTTCCGCCCGTGAGGACGATTTCGCAATCCCGGTTGGCGGCAAGGATGCCCGCGACGTTCATGTTGTTGGTGACCACCATGAGATCGCGGTGGTGCAGCAGCTCGCGCGCAACCGCCTCGGTACTGGTGCCGATGTTGAGGAAAATCGAACTGCCCTCGGCGATGCGCTCAGCACAGGCACGGGCGATGTCCGTCTTGGCCGACTGGTTCAGGATCCGGCGTTCTTCGTAAAGGATGTTCGTGGTGCCCGAGGGCAGGATCGCGCCGCCATGGACCCGTTCAAGGCGGCCCGCTTCGGCCAGATCCGTCAGGTCGCGCCGAATCGTCTGGAGCGTAACACCGAACTGTTCCGCAAGACCCTCGACCGTCACCTTTCCCTGGCGGCGTGCGGCTTCCAGAATTTCGGGATGGCGGAATGTTTGCGACATATGGGGCCCCCTTGCGTTTTCAATTAAGGACGCCGACCGGAAAAACGCAAGTGGATCATGCCGTTCTGCACAAAGCGAATATAGGGGAACATAATTCGCGTCTTATCAGCGCGTGCGGGCCCAGAGTGCCAAAAACGAACAAAAGCGAAAAAACTTGTTGTGAAAACGAATACGCGCGCCTATCCATGGTCCCAAGGCACGAACAACTGACAGGGGAGGGTCATTTGTTGGACGCGGATCGCAATCCTGACATCTATGATCTCTTTGTCATTGGTGGGGGAATCAATGGCTGCGGCATTGCGCGGGATGCGGCAGGGCGCGGGATGCGCGTTGCGCTGGCCGAGATGAACGACCTTGCATCCGCCACCTCCTCGGCTTCGACCAAGCTGTTTCACGGCGGCCTGCGCTATCTGGAATTTTTCGAAATCAATCTGGTGCGTCACGCCCTTGCCGAGCGGGAAACCCTGCTGCGGGCGATGCCGCACATCAGCTGGCCGATGCGTTTCGTCCTGCCCTATAGTCCTGATATGCGGTACGAGGGGGAAACCTCTGTTTCGCGGGTGCTGGGCGTCGTCATGCCCTGGATGAAGGGGCGGCGACCGGCGTGGATGATCCGCTTTGGCCTGTTCCTTTATGACCATCTGGGCGGGCGCAAGATCCTGCCCGCCACCCGCACCCTCAGCCTTGCCGGGACGCCCGAAGGCGCGCCGCTGGACCCCCGGTTTCTCAAGGCTTTCGAATATTCCGACTGCTGGATCGAAGATTCGCGTCTGGTTGTCCTGAATGCCCGCGACGCGCAGGATCGCGGTGCGCGGATCATGGTGCGCACCAAGGTCGAGACCGCGACGCGGAATGCCGGTCACTGGGAGATCACCCTGCGGGACACCGAAACCGGGGAAACCTGGAACGCGCGGGCAAGAATGCTGGTCAATGCCGGCGGCCCCTGGGTCGGCGAGATCATCCAGCAGCGCCTCCCGGTCAAGACCAACGCCGGCGTGCGCCTGGTGCGGGGCAGCCACATCGTGACGCGCAGGCTCTATGAGCATGAGAAATGCTACTTCTTTCAGGGTACCGATGGGCGGATCATCTTTGCGATCCCCTATGAAACGGATTTTACCCTGATCGGCACCACGGACGCCGAACACCACGACCCGGAGGTCGCACCCGAATGCACCCCCGAGGAACAGCGCTATCTGGTGGACTTCGCCAACAGCTATTTCAGGAAGGACATCAGCCTCGCGGATATCGTCTGGACCTATTCCGGTGTGCGCCCCCTTTATGACGACGGGGCCAGCAGCGCGACAGCGGCGACGCGCGATTATACGCTGAAGGTCGAAGTGCAGGACAATGCGCCCATCCTCAATATCTTTGGCGGCAAGATCACTACCTATCGCAAGCTGGCAGAGGATGCGATGGACAAGATCGTGCCGTTCTTTCCCGGCACCTCGGGCCACTGGACCGCCGGCGTCGCGCTGCCGGGCGGTGATTTTGGCGTGACGGAGGTGGAGGCGTTGATCGCACGTCTGGCGGCGGACTATCCCTGTCTCACATCGGCCTGGGCTCGCAGGATGGTGCGCGCCTATGGCACCGAAAGCTGGCAGGTGCTGGGCGATGCGCGCGTGGAATCCGATCTGGGCACGGCCTTTGGCGCAACCCTGACAGAGCGCGAGGTGATCTGGCTCATGACACGGGAATATGCCCGCACCGCGCAGGACGTGATCTGGCGGCGCAACAAGCTGGGCCTGCGGCTGGATGCTGATCAGGTCGGCGCACTTGAAAACTGGATGCGTGGCCATCGGCACGGCGCAAGACGGGAGGCGGCGCAATGACGGTGGATCAGATATGACCTTGCAGTTGAAAGGCGTCTCAAAGTCGGTTGGCGGGCAGACCCACATTCACCCCACCGACCTGGAGTTGCAGAAGGGCACGATGAATGTCCTGCTGGGGCCGACCCTGTCGGGCAAGACGTCGCTGATGCGGCTGATGGCGGGTCTCGATGTTCCCAGTCAGGGGCGAGTGTTCTGGAACGGCGAGGATGTGACCGGTCAGCGCGTGCAGGATCGCAAGGTCGCCATGGTCTATCAGCAGTTCATCAATTACCCGTCGATGACGGTCTACGACAACATCGCCTCGCCCATGCGCCTTGTCGGCAAGTCCAGGGCTGAAATCGATACCGCGGTGCGCGAAGCGGCCGAGCTGATGCAATTGAGCGCGATGCTGGAGCGCACGCCGCTGGAATTGTCGGGCGGGCAGCAGCAGCGTTGTGCGCTGGCACGCGCGCTGGTCAAGAATGCCGGACTGGTGCTGCTGGATGAACCGCTGGCGAACCTCGACTACAAGCTGCGCGAGGAACTGCGGGCGGAAATACCGAAGATTTTCGAGCGGTCCGGGTCGATTTTCGTCTATGCGACCACCGAACCCGAAGAAGCGCTGCTGCTGGGGGGCAATACCGCAACCCTTTGGGAAGGGCGGGTGACCCAGTTCGGGCTCACCCCCTCGGTCTATCGCCGGCCGGGCGATGCAACGACCGCGCGGGTGTTTTCCGACCCGCCGATGAATTTCCTGAGTGTGCGCAAGGAGGGCAGCAGGTTGTCCTTTGGCGAGGGCCAGAGCGTTCCCGTTCCGGCGGGACTGGCGGGACATGCCGACGGCGCATATTCAGCCGGGTTCCGTCCCAACCATCTGGAACTGATCCAGGCAACGCCAGACGCGATGGCGTTCCGCGCCATGCTGAACGTGACTGAAATCACGGGGTCGGAAACCTTCATCCATCTGGGCCATCAGGGCGCGCGCTGGGTCGGGTTGGTGCACGGCGTCCATGATCTGCGCATCGGTCGGGAACTGGAGGTCTTTCTCGACCCCGCACACGTCTATATCTTCGGTACGGATGGCAGACTGGTGTCCGCCGCCCCCTATGCGGAGGCGGCTTGATGGCCAAGATCACGCTCCACAACCTCGCCCATTCATACCTGCCCAAACCGGTGTCCGAGGATGATTTCGCGCTCAAGGAGATGAACCATGACTGGGCGGACGGCGAAGCCTATGCGCTGCTGGGGTCCTCGGGCTGTGGCAAGTCTACCTTGCTCAACATCATCTCCGGGCTGCTGCATCCCAGTCAGGGACGCATCCTGTTCAATGACCGCGACGTGACCCATGAACCGACCGCCGCGCGCAACATCGCGCAGGTGTTCCAGTTTCCGGTGGTCTACGACACCATGACGGTGCGCGACAATCTTGCCTTTCCGCTGCGCAACCGCGGCTCCGATCCGGCCTATGTCGCGGCGCGCGTGGCCAGCATTGCCGCGATGATCGGGATGGAGGCGGAGCTGGACCGCAAGGCGCGCGGCCTGACAGCGGATGCGAAGCAGAAGATCTCGCTGGGGCGGGGCATGGTGCGCGAGGATGTCAACGCGCTGCTGTTCGACGAACCGCTGACGGTGATCGACCCGCACATGAAGTGGGAACTGCGCACGCAGCTGAAATCGCTGCACCATGAGTTTGGGCACACGATGATCTACGTGACCCATGACCAGACAGAAGCGCTGACCTTTGCCGACAAGGTGGTGGTGATGTACGACGGGCGCGTCGTGCAGATCGGCACGCCGCAGGAATTGTTCGAGCGGCCCGCGCATACCTTTGTGGGATACTTCATCGGCTCGCCCGGCATGAACCTTTTCGAGGCCGAGGTCGACGGTGACACGGCACGGATCGAGGGTGTCGCGGTGCCGCTGGGTGCGCATTATGGTGTGCCGCAGGGCCGGGTGCAGGTTGGCGTGCGGCCAGAATTCATCCACCTTTCCAGCGATGGGACCGGCGTGCCTGCGCGGATCACCCGGATCGAGGACGTGGGTCGCCACAAGATTGCGCGACTGGACGTCGCAGGCCGCGAGGTCAGCCTGATCGCGGGCGAGGGCGCGGAAATTCCGGCAGATGCGAAGCACATCGTTTTCGATACCAAAGGCGTCAACGTCTATGCCGATGATCTGCGCGTCGCCGCCGCAGGGGAGCATGCGAGATGAACAAGACAGTCAACCAAAAGGCATGGTTTCTGGTGCTGCCCGTGCTGGTCCTCGTGGCATTCTCGGCGGTCATTCCGCTCATGACGGTCGTGAATTATTCGGTGCAGGACACCTTCGGGAACAACGAGTTCTTCTGGGCCGGACTCGAATGGTTTTCCGAAATGCTCGGCTCGCAGCGGATGTGGGATGCGCTGGCGCGGCAGCTGGCATTTTCAGCGATCATTCTGGCGATCGAAGTGCCGCTGGGTATCTTTGTCGCCCTGAACATGCCGAAGAAGGGGTTCTGGGCGTCGCTCTGTCTGGTGCTGATGTCGCTGCCGCTGCTGGTGCCATGGAATGTCGTCGGAACGATCTGGCAGATTTTCGGGCGCGTCGATATCGGTCTGCTGGGCTATACGCTCGACAAGCTCGGGATTTCCTACAACTACACACAGGACTTTTTCGCTGCATGGGCGACCGTGATCGTGATGGATGTGTGGCACTGGACGTCGCTGGTGGCACTGCTGGCCTATGCGGGGCTGCAATCCATTCCAGACGCCTACTATCAGGCGGCCAAGATCGATCAGGCCAGCCGCTGGGCCGTGTTCCGCTACATCGAACTGCCCAAGATGGCGGGCGTTCTGATGATCGCGATCCTGCTGCGTTTCATGGACAGTTTCATGATCTATACCGAACCTTTCGTGGTCACGGGCGGCGGGCCGGGCAATGCGACCACCTTCCTGTCCATCGATCTGGTCAAGATGGCATTGGGGCAATTCGACCTTGGCCCCGCGGCTGCGTTCTCACTGATGTACTTTCTGGTGATCTTGCTGATTTCATGGGTGTTTTACACCGTGATGACCAACCTCGACAAAAAGGATGGCATGTGATGTCCGATGCGCACCTGAAATCGCGGCGCTTCCGGCCAAACGGGTCGGCCATCGTCATGGCCCTTTACCTGCTGTTCCTGCTGCTGCCAATCTATTGGCTGGTCAACATGAGCCTCAAGACAAACTCGGAAATCCTCGGTGCATTCTCGCTGTTTCCGCGCAATCTGACGCTGGCCAATTATGCCAAGATCCTGACCGATCCAAGCTGGTACATGGGCTATGTCAACTCGCTGATCTATGTGGTGATGAATACGGTGATCTCGCTTGCCGTCGCGCTGCCTGCCGCCTATGCGTTCAGCCGCTATACCTTCATGGGTGACAAGCATCTGTTCTTCTGGCTGCTGACAAACCGGATGGCCCCGCCGGCGGTTTTTGCCCTGCCGTTCTTTCAACTCTATTCCTCGGTCGGGCTCTTTGACACGCACATCGCCGTGGCGCTGGCGCATTGCCTGTTCAACGTGCCGCTGGCGGTCTGGATCCTCGAAGGGTTCATGCGCGGCGTGCCCAAGGAGATCGACGAGACCGCCTATCTGGACGGCTATTCGTTCCCGCGCTTTTTCGTGCGCATCTTCACGCCACTGATCGCCAGCGGTATCGGCGTGGCGGCATTCTTCTGCTTCATGTTCTCATGGGTCGAACTGCTGCTGAGCCGGACCCTGACAACGGTCGATGCGAAACCGATCTCCGCGATCATGACCCGCACGCAGGGCGCTTCGGGCATCGACTGGGGCGTGCTGGCGGCGGCGGGGGTCCTGACGCTCCTGCCGGGCGCGCTGGTGATCTATTTCGTGCGCAACTACATCGCCAAGGGCTTTGCCCTCGGTCGCGTTTAAGGAAGGAAAAGCAATGGCATGGATGGCCTGGACACTACCGACCGCGCTCTTCTTCGCCGTGATCGCTACCGTACTGGTGACCTTCACCGTGCTGGCAATCAAATTTCCCGAAACGCCCCGCGTGGGCGTTCTCAGGATCGAAACGACCCGTGGTGACCGTCTGTTCATCACGCTTCTCGGCTCTGCCTTCCTCAATCTGATCTGGCTGGGTCTTGAACTCGGGCCGCAGCCCTATGCACTGCTGGTCTGCCTTGTCTATGCCGTTGCGGTGTTTCGCTGGGTATAGGCGCAAAGTGGGTCTGCGCGGGGCACATTCCGGGCAGATCGAAAAAGAATGTTCGCAAAACCTTGGGAGGAATACGATGAACTTAAATTTCAAATCAACAACGGCATTGGGTGCGCTGGCCGCATGCCTTGCACTGCCGGCATGGGCCGATATGGAGGCCGCGAAGACTTTCCTCGACAATGAGATCGCGGGCCTGTCGGTTCTGGACCGCGCCGCGCAGGAAGCGGAGATGCAGTTCTTCATCGACGCTGCCGCACCGATGGCCGGGATGGAGATCAAGGTCGTGTCCGAAACGATCACGACCCATGAATACGAAAGCCAGGTACTGGCCCCCGCGTTCTCGGCGATTACCGGCATCAAGGTCACCCATGACCTGATCGGCGAAGGCGACGTTGTCGAAAAGCTGCAGACGCAAATGCAGTCGGGCGAGAACATCTATGACGGTTACGTCAACGACAGCGACCTCATCGGTACGCACTGGCGCTACAAGCAGGTGCGCAACCTGACGGACTGGATGGCAGGCGAAGGGGCGGATGTGACCAACCCCGGTCTCGATCTTGAGGATTTCATCGGGACACAGTTCACCACCGCACCGGATGGCAAGCTCTATCAGCTTCCCGACCAGCAGTTCGCGAACCTTTACTGGTTCCGGTACGACTGGTTCAACGACGAGCAGAACAAGGCGGACTTCAAGGAAAAGTACGGCTACGAGCTGGGCGTTCCGGTCAACTGGTCTGCCTATGAGGACATCGCGGAGTTCTTCACCGGGCGCGACCTGTCGCGCTTGGGCGTGGAAGGCGAAGTCTTTGGCAACATGGACTACGGCAAGAATGACCCCAGCCTTGGCTGGCGTTACACGGACGCGTGGATGTCCATGGCCGGCATGGGCGACGTGGGTGAACCCAACGGCCTGCCGGTTGATGAATGGGGCATCCGGGTGAACGAGAACTCGCAGCCTGTCGGGTCCTGCGTCGCGCGTGGCGGTGCCACGAACGACGCCGCTGCGGTCTATGCGGTGACCAAGGCAATCGAATGGCTGAACAAGTACACGCCACCGACCGCCATGGGCATGACCTTCAGCGAGGCGGGTCCGATCCCTGCACAGGGCAACATCGCCCAGCAGATGTTCTGGTACACCGCCTTCACCGCCGACACGGTCAAACCCGGCCTGCCGGTGATGAACGAGGATGGCACGCCAAAGTGGCGCATGGCCCCCTCGCCACACGGTGTCTACTGGAAGGATGGCCAGAAGATCGGCTATCAGGACGTGGGGTCGTGGACGTTGATGGAATCCACACCGGTGGACCGCGCAAAGGCCGCGTGGCTCTATGCGCAGTTCGTCACATCCAAGACCGTCGATCTGAAGAAAGCGGACGTAGGACTGACCTTCATCCGCGAAAGCACCATCAACTCGGAGCACTTCACCGAGCGGGCCAACAAGCTGGGCGGTCTGGTGGAATTCTACCGCTCACCCGCGCGCGTGGCATGGTCGCCGACCGGCACAAACGTGCCGGACTATCCCAAGTTGGCGCAGCTGTGGTGGGGGAACATCGGGGACGCATTGTCCGGTGCGAAGACACCTCAGGAAGCGCTAGATGCCCTTTGCGAAGCGCAGGAAAAGGTGATGGAGCGTCTGGAACGTGCGGGTGTTCAGGGTGATATCGGCCCGAAGATGAACGAGCCGCAGGATCCTGAATACTGGTACGCCCAGCCTGGTTCGCCGGTGGCCAAGCTCGACAACGAGGACGAAGAGCCGAAGACCATCAGCTATGACGAGCTGATCAAGTCCTGGCAGTAAGCCTGAAAACCGCCGGGGCGGAGCGTTTCGCCCCGGCACATCACGATGTCAAAACCCAAGGGCCCCCATGACCCATATCCTTGCAATTGATCAGGGCACGACCTCCTCCCGCGCGCTGGTGTTCGACGGCGCAATGAAGATCCTGGCGACGGCACAGGAGGAGTTTCCCCAGCATTACCCGGACAGCGGCTGGGTCGAGCACGATCCCGAGGACCTGTGGAACACGACAGTAAGCACCTGCCGCGACGCCCTGGCGAAGGCCGGGCTGGAGGCCGCGGATATCGCCGCCATCGGCATCACCAACCAGCGTGAAACCACGCTGGTCTGGGACGTGCAGACAGGTGTACCCGTCTGCAATGCGATTGTCTGGCAAGACCGCCGCACGGCCGGGTATTGCCATGAGTTGCGCACAGCCGGGCACGACGCGATGATAACAGAGCGCACCGGCCTGCTGGCGGACCCTTATTTTTCGGGCACGAAACTGCGCTGGATTCTGGAGAACGTGGAGGGTGCCCGCGCGCGGGCCGAGCGCGGGGAACTGCTGTTCGGAACGGTGGACTGTTTCCTGATCTGGAAACTGACCGGCGGGGCGGCGCATGTGACAGACGCCACCAACGCGTCGCGCACGCTGCTCTATGATATTCACAAGGGCCGGTGGAGCCGCACGATCTGTGACCTGTTCGGCATCCCCATGGCGATGCTGCCGGAGGTCAAGGACTGCGCGGCGGATTTCGGCATGACCAGCCCCGACCTTTTCGGCAGTAGCATCGCCATCCGCGGAGTCGCGGGCGACCAGCATGCGGCGGCGATCGGTCAGGCCTGTTTCGAACCCGGCATGCTCAAGGCGACCTATGGCACCGGATGTTTCGCGCTGCTGAACACCGGGCCCAAGCCGGTGAAATCATCGAACCGGCTGCTGACCACCATCGCCTACCAGATAGACGGGGTGCCGACCTATGCCCTGGAGGGGTCGATCTTCGTGGCCGGTGCGGTCGTGCAATGGCTGCGCGACGGGCTGGGCATCATCAAGGCTGCCTCCCAGACGCAAGCGCTTGCCGAGGGCTCCGATCCACACCAGAACGTCATCATCGTACCAGCCTTTGTCGGTCTGGGGGCGCCATACTGGAACGCGGAATGCCGAGGCGCGATCTTTGGACTGACGCGCAATTCCGGACCTGCCGAACTGGCCCGCGCTGCATTGGAAAGCGTCGGATTCCAGACCCGCGATCTGCTGGAGGCGATGCACAGCGACCTTGGCGATGAGGGCACGCAGGCGACGCTGCGGGTTGATGGTGGCATGGCGGCAAGCGATTGGGCCATGCAGTTCCTGTCCGATATTCTCGGAGCACCCGTGGACCGGCCCAACATGCTGGAAACCACGGCGCTGGGGGCGGCGTGGCTGGCAGGCTGGCGCGCCGGGATCTATCCCGACATGCAGGGGTTCGCACGGACCTGGAATCTGGACCAGCGGTTCGATACCGGTCTGGACAGGACAAAGGCAGACGAGAAGTACGCAGCATGGCAGCGCGCGGTCGCCGCCACGCTTTCCTTCTGACGCGGATGACACCCTTTGGGTTCCACACGGCGGGCCGGATCCGCTTTGGTCGCGGGGAGGCGGCGCATGCCGCGCGGGAGGTTGCCCGGACCGGGACGCGGGTTCTTGTGGTGCGGGGCCGCTCGGTTCCGTGGGTCGATGCCTTTGCCGCCGAACTGGAGGCGCTGAACCGTCCGGTCGCTACGATCCATGCGCGGGGCGAGCCGACTGTGGCGCATGTAGAGGAGGCGGTCGCGCGGGCGCGCGAAGCCGGCGTCGATGTCGTCGTGGCCGTGGGCGGCGGCGCGGTCATGGATCTGGGCAAGGCAGCGGCGGCGATGATCCCTGCCAAGGGCAGGATTCTCTCGTATCTCGAAGGGGTCGGCGACGCGCGCGCCCTTGATGCCGATCCGCTGCCCTTCATCGCGATCCCGACAACCGCGGGCACCGGGTCGGAGGTGACGCGCAATGCCGTCATCGGCGTGCCTGAGGCGGGGGTCAAGGTCAGTCTGCGTGATGACCGGATGCTGGCGCGCCTGGCCATTGTCGATCCCGCGCTGAGCGACGGAACGCCTTTGGACATCACCCTTGCATCGGGTCTGGACGCGGTGACGCAGGTGATCGAACCCTACCTTTCGAACCGAGCGAACCCTGTGACGGACGCGCTTTGCCGCGACGCGATCCCGATGGGGCTGACCGCGCTGGCGCGGCTGAGCGTGGCAGAGGACCGGCAGGCCCGCGACCGGCTTGCATATGTCAGTCTGGTCGGAGGGATTGCGCTGGCCAATGCCGGGTTGGGCGCAGTGCATGGGCTGGCCGGGGTGATCGGTGGCCGTTCCGGTGCGCCGCACGGACTGGTCTGTGGACGTTTGCTTGGCCCCGTGCTGAACCGGAACCGTGGAGCCGAACCAGCGGCAGGCGAACGCCACGCGCGATACGATCAGATCGCCGTCTGGATGGCGCAGGTTTGGGACGGGACCGCGCAGAACGCATTTGATGATCTGTCCGGATGGCTCGACCTGCACCGGCTTGCCCGTCTCGACCGCTGGATCGCCACCAATGATATGGGCGCCATCGCCCAAGCGGCGGCGGCGTCCTCTTCGATGAAATCGAACCCCGTGGGCTTGAGCGCGGCTGACCTGATCCGGGCCATGACCGAAGCATGTGGCCGGTGAAACCGGGGCTGTCCACAAATGGCAATGCCGACGAGGGCGATCTGCGGGGCTGAGAAGATGGTCTACTCTTTCGCGTGATCTTCACCGTCACATTCGACGGAAGCCCGCTCCACCAGCCTGCATTCGATCTTGACCTGGTTATGGCGCGGCGTCAGCCCGCCGACGAGGTCCATCAAGAGCTCTGCCGCTACCATCCCCATCTCGTAATGCGGCAGGATCAGCGTGGTCAGCGGCGGCCGCATGAACTGAGCTGTCTCGCGGTTGTCGAAGCCGATAACCGCGATGTCCTGCGGGATGCTCAGACCGGCCTCCTTCAGCGCGTCATAGGCACCCAGCGCCATCAGGTCGTTGGCGCAGAAGATCGCATCGGGGGGCGTGTCCAGCGACAGCAGATGCTGCGTCCCCTCGTATCCCGACAACGGCTCCCAGTTGCCGGAGTAGACCAGCGCGGGATCGAAGCTCATGTCGTTGCTCGCCAGCGCCTGCCGGTAGCCGCGCAGCCGGTCGCGGGTGGCATCGAGCCCGTCCTGACCGTTGATGAAACCGATCCGCCGCCGCCCGGCCCGGATCAGCCGCTCCGTCGCGGCGCGGCCGCCCTCAAGGTCCCCCGGCAGGACAGAGGCCAGCCTGCGCCCCTTGTCATAGCAGTTCATCAGCACCGTCGGCGTAGTGAAGAGGGCGGCGGGCGGATCGATCTTGCGGGTCAGGATCGTGCCATAGATGAACCCCAGCAGGGGCGACTCCAGATAGTGGCTGAAGACGAGATCATCAGTCGCAGTACCGCCCCGGGTGACCGCCAGTGTCACCGAGTAGCCGTGTTCGAACGCCTTCTCCCGCGCGCCATCGAAGGCCAGCGCCATCCAGGGGTCTGCCGTGACCTCGTCCACGACGAAGGCGATTGCCTTGGCATCGGTGTCGGGTGCCTGCTGCGTGCGTGCGACGATCCGGTAGCCAAGTTCCTCTGCGGCCTCGTGGACCTTGCGCCGCGTGGATTCGCTGAAACGTGCGCCAGGGCTGCCGTTGAGGACGAGCGACACGGTGGCCTGCGACACCCCCGCGCGGGTTGCGACGTCCATCATCGTTGGCTTCATCGTGTTCATACCTGTCTTTCCGTCCCCGAAACCGGTTGCCGCAAAAGTTCAGATCCTGCGGCTGCGGAACCTGTCGAAGGCGATGGCTACGATTATGAATGTGCCTATGAACATGCCCTGCCAGAATGTCGATATCCCGAGCAGGATTAGTGAATTTCGGATCACCTCGATCAACAGCGCGCCGACGACGGCACCTAGGGCGGTCCCTTCGCCCCCCGCCAGGTTCGCCCCGCCGATGACGGCCGCGGCGATCACCGCCAGTTCCATGGATTGCCCGAGGTTGGTCGTCACGGAGCCGAGCCATCCGGTCATCAGGATACCGGCCAACCCCGCCGTGAAGGCCGAGAACATGTAGATCGTGACCTTCTGCCTCTTGACCGCGATGCCGGTCAGCGTCGCCGCATTCTCGTTGCCGCCGATGGCATAGACGTATTGGCCCCAGCGGGTCCAGCGGAAGACCAGCGTCATCACGACGGCCAGGATCCCCAGTGCATAAAGCGGATGCGGCAGCCCGAATGTGGACCCGCCGCCCAGCCAGAGCAGCAGATCGTGGTCCGGCCCGAATTCGTAGATCATCTTGTTGTTGGAGAGGACCATGGCGAGGCTGCGCGCCGCCGACAGCATGCCGAGGGTGACGACGAAGGACGGCATCCCTGCATAGGCGATCAACACGCCGTTGAGCGCCCCTACAGCCAGTGCGGCAGCCAGTGCCACGATGGCAGAAAGCGCAAAGGAATATCCCCCGGCCATCATGATGCTGATGACCATAGCTGTCAGAACCACGGTCGATCCCACCGAAAGGTCGATCCCGCCCGAGGCGATCACCGCCGTCATGCCCACCGCAATGATCGCCACGAAGGCAAAGTTGCGGGTGACGTTGAACAGGTTCCGCGGGGTCGCGAAAGTGTCCGTCATGAGTGTGAGGGCCAGGCAGGCGAGCAGGGCCGCCATGAAGACCCAGAAAACAGGTACGGCGGTGATGCGTGCCATCAGGCCCTTGTTCTCGCTCTGGTCGATGATCTCTTCGAGTGTCGCCATGGTCTTTGTTTCCCGTTTTCAGGCTGCTTCGATGGCGCCGGTGATGAGGCCGGTCACCTCTTCCGGCGACGACGATGCGATAGGTTTGCTGGCCACCATTTCGCCGCGCCGGAGCACCGCAATGCGGTCGGCCACGCCAAAGACGTCGGGCATCCGGTGACTGATCAGGATGACGCTGATTCCCCGATCGCGGAGGCGGCGGATCAGGTCCAGCACCTCGGCCACCTGCCGCACGGAAATGGCGGCGGTCGGCTCATCCATCAGCACGATCTTGGGTTCCGACAGCAGCGTGCGGGCGATGGCCACGGCCTGACGCTGGCCGCCCGACATCTTGCGCACCTGGTCGCGCGGTCGGGTTTCGGATTTCAACTGCTGGAACAGCGCGGCGGCGCGGGTGTTCATGGACCGGTAGTCGATGATTCGGAACGGACCGACCTGGCGCATGGCTTCGCGCCCCAGAAAGACGTTGGAGGCGGCGGTGAGATTGTCGCAGAGGGCGAGGTCCTGATAGACGACCTCCACCCCTTCGCGCTGCGCGTCGATGGGACGGTGGAAGGAGACGGGCGCGTCATCGATCTGGATATTGCCGGACGATGGCAGGAAGTTGCCCGCGATGATCTTGACGAGCGTGGACTTGCCGGCCCCGTTGTCGCCCATAAGCCCCAGCACTTCGCCGGGTGCCACCTCCAGCGACACGCCGGACAGGGCCCTGATTGCCCCGAAATTCTTGGTGATCTGAGATAACTTGAGGCGCGACATGAGTTCCCCTTGCGTCCCTAACATACCCTGCAGGCACCCGAAGCTGTCGTTGGCCCGCCCGGGAAAACCATCATTAATAATATTACCTACTTGACGTATTAATATTAGTAAATAAGGTTTGTCGAGGATTTGAGGTGGCCCGATGAAGCTTTTGATCACAGGCGCAAGTGGAAAGGTCGGACGTAACGTCCTGCAGGCACTGCACCGTGATTCCCGTTTTGCCGATGCCACCCTCGTCGTGCTGACCCACAAGCGCGCGGCACCCGACATGCCTGGTCTGATAACCGTTACAGGCTCGATGGCATTCCCCGAAGATGTCGCCCGCGCCATGGACGGCGTCACCCATGTCTTCCATCTGGCGGCAGTCAAGGAGAGCCCGGAGCTTGCCATCGACGTGTCGGTCAAGGGGCTGTTCCTGCTGCTTGAAGCCTTCCGCAAGTCCGCGACCGGCGAACGCTTCGTCCTGCTGAGTGGCGACTGCACGGTCGGGCACATCTTCCAGCGCTACGACGATCCGATCACCGAAACCTCGCCTCTGCGCGCCTATCCGGGCTGCTATGCCCTGACCAAGGTGATCGAGGAGGTGATGCTGGAGCAATACCGCATTCAGTACGGGATCGGTGCCTGCTGCATTCGCGTGCCGTGGATCATGGAGAAGGACGATTTCCGCTTTGCCCTGTCCTTCGGGTCCGACCAGTTCGGCGGCCCGGCCTGGGATGAACTGATGTCGGCCGCGGATCTGGAGCGCGCCCGCGCGGAAGACATGGTGCCGCTGATGCTGGCCGCCGATGGCGCGCCGCTGCGGCGCAACTTCATCCATGTCGATGACGTGGTCTCGGCACTGCTGACGGCTCTGGTGCACCCCGCAGCGGCGGGAGAGACCTTCAACGCTGCCATGGACGTGCCGGTGGACTATGGCGAACTGGCCGATCTGCTCAGGACCCGCAACAACAAGGCTGCGATTGAAATACCGACGCCCTTTCACAGCAACCTGTTGGACAATTCCAAAGCCCGCCATCGTCTTGGCTGGGCACCAACGACCGACCTTCCGGCGCTCGTCGACCGAGCCTGGAGTTACAAACGCGCCGACAACGAAGCGCGCACGATCTGGTATCCGGGCTGACCCAGAGACAAACGCCCGTCACACAAAGGGAGAGAGACATATGACCTACAGGACTGGACTGCTGGCCTTGCTGGCCACCGTAGCGGCAGGTGCCGCCACCGCACAGGACGCCAAGACACTCGCGATCGTCGTCAAGGGACTCGACAACCCGTTCTTCGAGCAGATCAACCTTGGCTGCCAGAAGTGGCTCGAAGAGCACGCCGACAGCGAATACAAGTGCCTCTACACCGGCCCCGCCTCCTCGGCGGATGAGGCGGGCGAGGTACAGATCGTGGATGACCTGATCTCCGCCGGTGTCGCTGCCATCGCCATTTCGCCGTCCAACGCGCCGGCCATGGCAAACCGGATCCGCCAGATGGCCCCTGATCTTCCGATCATGACCATCGACGCGGATTTCCTTGAGGCCGACCGCGACCTGCGCAAGACCTACCTCGGCACTGACAACTACCTGATGGGCGTGAAGATGGCCGAAGAAGCCGCGACGCTGAAGACCGAGGGCGGCAGCGTCTGCCTGCAGCTTGGCAACGTGGCGGCGGACAACATCAATGCCCGTGCGCAAGGCTTCCGCGACACCGCCTCGGGTGAGAAGGGGATCGACCGTCTGACCGGCCAGAACGGCTGGACCGAGGTGGATGGCTGCCCGGTGTTCACCAACGACCAGGCCGATCTGGCGAACCAGCAGATGTCGGATGTCTTCACCGCCAATCCGGATCTGGACGCCTTCATCCTGATTGGCGGTTGGGCACAGTTCGCACCGCAGGCCTATGCCCAGGTAACGGATCAGGTGATGGACAAGCTCAAGTCCAAGGAGCTGATCATCATCGCCGGTGACACCCTGCCGCCGCAGACCAAGGCCTTCCGCGAGGGACGCAGCCATGCCCAGGTCGGGCAGCGCCCGTTCGAGATGGGGCTGCGCGCGCCGGACGTCATGCTGCAACTGCTGAACGGCGAGACGGTGGAGGACCCGCTCTTTACCGGTCTTGACGTCTGCAACGAGGCCGACCCCGGTTTCTGCGCCGACAACTGAGACTGACGGGGCCGGCGCGCATTCCGCACCGGCCCCGCGTCACACGCAAATCTTCATTCGACAGACAATGGGCCGCTTCCGGCCCGAGGGAGGATCACATGCTTTTCCGTTCAACCGCACTTGCCACCGTTCTCGCGGTAAGCGCCACGATGGGTGCTGCGCAGGACAAACCGACCATGGCCTTCGTGGTCAACGCCGCGTCCGATTTCTGGAAACTTGCCGAAGCGGGCGTGAAGGCCGCACAGGCCGAGCTGCCGGATCACGAGTTGCAGTTTCGTTATCCCGCGCAGGGCACCGCAGCCGCGCAGAACCAGCTGATGGACGATCTGGTCGCCGCAGGGACCGACGCGATCATGATCTCGTCCGCCGACCCCAAGAACTCCATCGACGCCTTCAACCGCATCGCGGGACAGGTGCCGCTTTTCACCACCGACAGCGACGCACCGCAAAGTGACCGGATCGCCTATCTCGGATCGTCCAACACCGATGCGGGCGTGCAGGCCGGTGAGATCGCCTTGGCGTCGATGCCGGATGGCGGCAAGTGCATGGGCTTTGTCGGCTTCCTCGGTGCCGACAACGCGGTCGAGCGGATCGCGGGTTTCCGACAGGCTGTCGAAGGCTCGGGCATCGAACTGGCCGATGTGCGCGGCGATGATGTGGACTTTGCCCGCGCCCGGTCAAACGTCGACGACGTGCTGGCAGCCTCGCCCGACATCACCTGCATGGTCGGCTTCTACAGCTACAACCCGCCTAAGATCTATGAAGCGCTCCAGGCGGCCGGCAAGCTGGGCGAGATCACCGTCGTCGCCTTCGACGAGGATCCGATCACGCTGGGTGCCGTGCGCGAAGGCACTTTCGCGGGAACCGTTGTGCAGGACCCCTATCAGTGGGGCTATCAGGGGATGCAGCTGATGGCGAAATACCTCGCGGGCGACAAATCCGGCGTGCCCGCCGATGGCCTGATCATCGTACCGACCAAGAAGATCGACAAGGACAACGTCGATGCCTTCGAGGAAGAACTCCGCACGCGTATCGGCGGCTGAGCTGACGTCAGTCAGCACGACCCGACGCCGGACCGCGCCGCAGTTTTCTGCTGCGGCGCGGTTCTGGTGCAGCGTTCAGACTTCAGGGATCGCCGCGTGAGCCTTTTGCCCAACCCCGTCGACCTCCACCTTTCGGGAGTGACCAAGGTCTATCCAGGCGCAATTGCGCTGTCGGGCGTTTCGCTGTCGATACGCGGCGGCGAGGTCGTGGGCCTGATCGGTGAAAACGGGGCCGGGAAATCGACGCTGATGAAGGTGCTGGGCGGCACCATCGCGCCGGATGCGGGGACGATCACCATCGACGGACGCAGTTTCGACGCCCTGACCCCTGCGCAAGCCATGGCCGAGGGCATCGCCTTCGTGCATCAGGAACTCAACCTCTTCACCAACCTCGACGTGACCGGCAACGTGTTGCTGGGCCGCGAAATCCGAAAAGGCCGGTTCGGTGCGATGGACTGCTCCGCGATGGAGCGGAAGGTCCAGCCGATCCTGACCCGCCTCGGCACCCGCTTCGGCCCGCGCGACCCGGTTCTGGGCCTGTCGCTGGCCGATCAGCAGTTGCTGGAGATCGCCAAGGCGCTGGCCGGGGACGCCCGCCTCGTCATATTGGACGAACCGACATCGAGCCTGACGCTTTCCGAAACCGGGCGGCTGCTGAGCGTGGTCGATGACCTGCGGCAGCAGGGCGTTGCCGTGCTGTTCATCACCCATCGCCTGAACGAGATCGAGCAGATCGCCGACCGTGTCACCGTTCTGCGCGATGGAAAGAATGCAGGCGACATACCACAGGCCCTGATCGACCGCGATCGCATGGTGCAGATGATGGTGGGCCGCGACATCCGGCGCACGCAGCGGCGCGAAAGGTCCGAAGCAGGGCGGGCGGTGCTGGAAATCACCGGCCTGCGCACGCAGACGTTTCCCGAGACCCCCGTGACATTGACCCTGCACGGAGGCGAGATCCTCGGCCTGGCCGGTCTGGTGGGCGCCGGACGCACCGAGCTTGCCCGGGCCATTTTTGGGGTCGACGCGGTAGAGGGCGGGGCGGTCCATGTGTTGGGGCAACGCCTGCCGGCGCACTCCGTCAGTGCTGCGATTGCCGCAGGCATCGCACTGGTGCCGGAGGATCGCAAGGGGCAGGGGTTGTTCCTCGATTTCGGTATCTCCGACAACATCAGCCTGCCAAGCCTTGCCCGGCTGTCCACGCGGGGTCGCCTGAACCAAAGGTCGGAAACGATGCTGGCCGAAGGGTCGCGCAGGGATCTGGCGATCAAGGCCGCGAACCTGAACAGCGCCGTGGCCGAGCTTTCGGGCGGCAACCAGCAGAAATGCGTGCTGGCGAAGTGGCTGGCGGTGGCGCCGTCGGTGATCATCTTCGACGAACCGACGCGGGGGATCGACGTGGGCGCCAAGGCCGAAGTGTACCGGCTGATGCGCGAACTGGCCGACCGGGGCGTGGCCATCGCGATGATCTCCTCCGACATGGAAGAGGTCATCGGAGTCTCGGACCGGGTGGCGGTGATGGCCCGGGGCCGGATCACCGGCATACTGGCGCAGGATGAGGTGTCAGAAGAGGCCATCCTTCGGCTGGCCGTGAAAGAGGAGTAGGCGGACATGTTGCGCAAGGATCTGGGTCTGGCGGTCCTCGTCGTCACCGTGGGTATCATCGTGGCCTTCATCAACCCGCGCTTCCTGTCGCCCGTCAACCTCGCGAACACCGCGAACCTGATCGGTCTTTTCGGTCTTTTCTCCATCGCCGAGGCTTTCGTCATCGTGACGGCGGGGATCGAACTTTCCGTCGGCTCGGTCATTGCCCTGCTCGGCGTCCTGTTCATCGACATGATCGCAAACGGCGTCCCCTGGCACATTGCAGCACTCATCGTGCTGGCGCTTGGTGGTGTGATCGGGCTGCTGCACGGCTGGCTCATCACGCGTTTGCGGTTGCAGCCCTTCGTCGTCACGCTCTGCGGCCTGCTGATCTACCGGGGGCTCGCGCGGTTCTATACGGCAGATGGCACCGCCGGCTTCACCTTCGGCAGCAGCTTTCCGACGCTTGAATGGCTGACCACGGGGCGGACCTACGGGGTGCCGCATTCTGCCATCGCCTTCCTGTTGATCGCGGCCCTGTCCTGGTTCGTCCTGCACCGCACGGTCTTTGGCCGACACCTCTTTGCCGTCGGAAAGAACGAGGAAGCGGCACGCTATTCCGGCATCAACACCCGCCGCGTGATCGTGTCTGCCTATGTCATCTGCGCGGTGCTGACGGCGTTCTCGGCGATCTTCTTTGCCATGTATACACGCTCGGTCCAGCCGTCGTCGCACGGCAATTTCTACGAACTTTATGGCATCGCCGCAGCCGTCCTCGGCGGCTTCTCCCTACGCGGCGGCGAAGGCTCCATCGTCGGTGTCTGCCTCGGTGTCATCCTGCTGCAGGAACTGCAGAACCTGGTCAATCTGCTGGGCATCCCGTCGTCGCTGAACTTCGCCGTGATGGGCAGCGTGATCCTGATCGGCGTGATCGCGGACAACCAGTTCGATCGCTACCGCGTCGCCCGACGTCAGGCGGCCACCCGTGCGGCGCTGGCAAAGGGCGATGACGCGGACGGGCAGTGATGGCCGCACCGGGCGTGAGGCGGAACTTCTTCTCATATCCCTGAGCATTCACCGAAACTGGCACTCTCAGCGATTGGCCGAGAACCTCTGCTCCAGTGGTTTCAGAAACAGCCGGTCGGTCACAGCAAAGATCATTACGATGACGATGCAGCAGGCGAAGACCATATTGGCGTCTAGTACCGATTGCGAGCGTGACAGCCGGAACCCGAGTCCCGACGATGCACCGAACAGCTCTGCCACCAGCGCGATCTTCCAGCAGATACCGCAGGTCACGCGCGGCCCCGAAGCGACGAAGGGTGCCACCAGAGGCAGCGACAACAGGCGGAACCGGCGCCAGCGGCCGCGGGTCATGCCGTGGCCCAGTTCGTCCATCTCCGGGGCGATCTGCCGAAATCCCGCCAGCGCACTGATCAGACAGAAAGGAAGGATGATCGCGAACTGCACGAAGATCATCGTGGGGGTGGAAATCTGGAACCAGATCACCCCGAGGTTCGCCTAGCCGACGGAGGGAAAGGCGTTGAAGAAGGTCAGGATCCGACGTTCGACGGTTTCGTCAAGGACGGCAAAGCGTCGGACGATTGACGCCAGGATCAGCGCCAATGCCATCGCCAGCACCACCGAGACGATCCCCCGGGCGAGGCTGACGCCAAGGTGTTCAGCAAGGTGGGTTCGACAAACGACGCCTTTATCTCCGCTGGCACCACGTCGCTGCTCCTCGCCACTTTTGCCGGGCTGATCGGCACCGTTACCGCGGCGCTGGCGACGACCCGCACGCGGGGGTTCAAGGGGGAAGGGGCGATCCATCTTGTGCTGAACCAGCCCCTTATGGTGCCCGAGATCGTTCTGGCCATCGCCCTTGTCATCACCCTCGCGCAGGTCAGGCAGTACACGGGCTACACCGGTCTGGGATATCTGATTATTGCCCACAGTGCGTCTTGCGTCCCCTTCGCCTACATGCCGATCCGTGCCCGACTCGAGGGCATGGATCTGACGCTGGAAACCGCTGCTGCCGACCTCTATGCCAGCTGGTTCCAGGCCTTCCGCAAGGTCAGCGCAGCCGCGCGGGCAAAGCTCTCAACATGGGCAATCCTTTTGGCCGATGCGATGGGCGCCGCCCATGTATTTGATCGCCGGGGAAAGTACGTCGTTCTTTTCCGGCACGACGTTGATCTTGCCCTTCAACTCTTCGGGTGGATCAAGCCAGATCGCCGAGGTGTTGATATCGCCGCTCTGGAAGGAGGTTGCGACCACAGGGCCGGACGTGCCCCATTGCCACGGCACAGAATAATCACCGGCACGGTCTCGCCACCCCTGAGCGCGGTTTTGGTCGAGGCGAAATCAAGCCCTGTCTCTTCGCGCACAGGCAGAGCGTCCATGTCGGCGCGCAGGGGCCGGGCTGCCCGCCCTCCAGAATACCGATCACCCCGGTACTGCCGCCCAGACCCCGGCGGACCCGGTCAAAGCCCAGGCTCTCACGATGATCCGCCACGATCCCGGCGGTGCGGTATTCGTGATTGCCAAGCTCGGGATTGGCGTGGAAATCCCGCCGCCATGCGATCATGCGGTCGAATATCTCTTCGCTGCGCTGTGCCAGGCATGCCTGCAAGGCGTCATTCTCGAAGGGCACGGCATCATTCCTTCCTTCGTAGACCAGATACAGGTCGATGAACGGGAAAAATGTCAAGAGCAACAAACGGGGCTGCAGTAGTAACCATTTGCAGGTCAGCCGAGGGCCTCGGTCTGGAAGGCCGCCAGTACCTCGGTCAAAAGCGCCATCATTTCATCCAGTTGCGCCTCGGTCATGATCAGGGGCGGGGTGATCATCAGCCATTCGCCATAACGTCCGCCCGCGGTGCTGCGCGAATAGAGCAACAGCCCGTGCTCAAGCCCGATCTCGACAATCCGCGAGATGGCCCTTGCTTTGGGCGGGAAAGAGGTTTTGGTCGTCTTGTCGGACACGATCTCGATGGCGCGCAACAACCCGATTCCGCGCAGGTCACCAACGATCGCAGAGGTCTGCATGAGCGCTGACAGCCGTTCTCCAAGGAGTACCCCCAAGCGCGCGGCATTGCCGATCAGATCCTGCTCGACCACTTCGCGCAGCACCGCCTCTCCAACGGCGCAGGAGAGCGGATTGGCACTGTAGGTATGGCCGTGCAGAAAGCCGCCGCTGTCCACCACGGTCTGCACCATGTCGCGCGAGGCCAGCACCATGCCCAGCGGTGTGTAGCCAGCAGCAACCCCCTTGGCCAAGGTCACCATGTCGGGGCGCGCGTCGGGCCAGTGCTCGGCTGCCAGAAAGCGCCCGGTCCGGCCAGCGCCGCTCATCACTTCATCAAAGATCAGCAACACGCCGTGACGGGTACAGATGTCGCGCACGGCGGTGTAGTAATGGTCCGGGGCGACCAGCGCGCCGGTCGCCAGCCCGCCGACCGGTTCCATCATGAAGGCCAGAACGCTCTCCGGACCCTCTTCAACGATCGCATCCTCAAGCGCCTGCGCGCAGTTGCGGGCATGGGCGTCAGCGTCGATATTGCCGGGGGTGCGATAGGTGAAAGGCGCGGGCACGCGGGGCATGATCCGCATGATGGGTTCGAAAATCGCGTCCGTTTCTGGATCGCCAGTGACCGACACCGCGCCTAGCGTCGCACCATGATAGCCTGGGTTGCGCGCCAGCACCTTCCAACGCCCTCTCTCGCCACGGGCCACGGCGTATTGGCGCGCCAGTTTCATCGCGGCTTCCGTCGCCTCGGACCCGCCCGAGACCACGAAGACCCGCTCGAACCCGGGACCGGCCAGCTCCGCGACCCGCTCGGCGAGCACGATATTGGCGGTGTTCTCGAACAGTGCGCGCGAGGCATAGGCAACCTTTGTGGCCTGCTCGATCATGGCCGCCAGGACGTTCTGGTTGCCGTGGCCGATATTGCTGACCACAGGCCCCGAAGTCGCATCAAGATACCGCTTGCCGGCGGTGTCCCACATGTAGATTCCCTCGGCATGGGAGATCGTCGGGCGCCGGGGCGCATTCAGCGGAGTGTAAAACACCTGGATCGGGCCGCCACGCTCGGCGAAGGGGTTTTCGGCCGCGATACTGGGTGAATCCGGTGCTTTCATATCGTCTTCCTTCATGGCCTGTTGGTGTTTTGCAGGGTTGGCATCGACTTTTCTGTCCGGATGCCGCGCCGCTGCCCGGGTATGGTTTTCTTGGTCATGATGAACCTTTTTTCCTGGCTCCGACAGTTCGGATGAATACGAAACGAAAGGAGTCGCAAGCGTCTTAAAGCACCTGGTGTTCGGGCGGCAATCGTACAGGTCGCTGAAAGAAGGGCGGCAGCGTTCAGCATCTGGGCAGCGTTTTGCGCTATTCAGGCGTGGTAATCCTCGGATCCGTCAAACACGACCGCGCGGCCTCTAAGGTTTTCACCCATGCTTCGCCCGGTGACGGTCAGGCATGTTGTGTCCAGAACCGGCTTTAGCCAGTTCCCACATGATCGCCGGCACTCCTCCGGCGCGGTGAAAAGGGGTCGCCCTTGGCAAGTTCCTCGATCGCCCGTTCGATCATTGATCCGGCAAAGGTCACGCCTGCCGCTTCGACGGCTTGCAGATCGCAAGGCGCCAGCAGCCGCCCGAGACGGCCCGTGCCAAAGCCAAGGTCGAGATACACGTCGAGCGGCCCACGCGCCGTGCCCCCTCGCGGGAAATCGCAACAAGGTCATCACGTTCCGGCAGGTCCGACATGCTCGGGCTAAGATGGCTCAAGTCCATGAGCTGCCCGTTCTGAACCAGAACGGGGCAGGGGCCGCCGGGGGCGTCGGCACAGACACGCCCCAACAATATTCCTTCCGACGTCTGCGGCAGGATATCCCTTGATGCCAGGTCGGTCCATCTGATTGACCATCAGTCTGAAACCTTTGTTCCGCGGCCGTAGATCAGCAGCATGCCGATAATGACCGTTCCATAAATGATCTGACGAAGTGCCTCAGGCATCTGCATGATGGACAGAACCGAATTCAGCAGCACGATCAGCACAACACCTACGAAGGTGCCCGCATAGCGTCCGCGACCGCCAAGAATATGCGTGCCGCCCAGAACCACTGCAGCGATGGCGGGCAGCAGAAAGCTGTTGCCCATGCCCTGATAGGCCTTTGCGGAATAGCCTGCCAGCAGGACCCCTGCCAGCGCCGCGCATAGCCCCGTGCCGACGAATGCCCCGGTCACGACCGCCCGCGTGCGGATGCCCGACAGCCAGGCCGCGCGCTCCTTGGTGCCAATGGCATAGAGCGCGCGGCCAAAGGTCGTGCGCGTGAGCAGCAGGGCCACCACAAGGGAAACCGCGATCCAGACGAACAGCGCGACCGGAACGCCCAGGATTTTCGATTTTGCCAGAAACAGCATCGCGGAGGTGGCCTGATCCTGCGGGGCAAATCCACCTGTGCGGGCCACCATCAGGCCACGCAGCACGGTATCCATCCCAAGCGTGAAAATCATCGACGGGACCCGCAGGACCGACACACCAAAGCCATTGACCAACCCGACGCAGAGCCCCACCGCCAGACCCGCAGGAATGGCCCAGGGACCGCCAATCGCCGTTGCCACCATCGCAGCAGTCGTCAGCGTCCATGGGATCGAAAGGTCGATATTGCCGGTCAGGATGACAAGCATCATCCCCGCAGCACAGATGCCCAGGAACGATCCGATCTGCAGTTGCTGCATCAGGTAGGTGGGTCGTAACAACGGCATCGTGCCCGTGGTCGACAGGGTATAGGCCGTGCCGATCAGCAGGATTATCAGGGTAAAGCCAAGCGCGATGATGATCGGGCGATCGGCGGGGCGGATGCGAGGTAGCGCAATCATCGGAACAGCTCCAACTGGTTCTTGACCCGGAAGGTACGGAAGGCCACCGTGCTGACCGCCGCCAGCAACACGAAACCTTCGATCAGCGGCTGCAGAAGCGGGTCGATGTCAAGGATGCGGAAATAGAATGACACCGTCCGCAGGATCATCGCACCGAGAATGGATGCGATCACGCCGCCTGTGCCCCCCAGCAGGGCCGTCCCACCCAGCACCACGGCGGCAATGGAATTGAGCGTATAGGTCCCCGCCTGCACAAGGTCGGCATTCCCGGTCGAGGTCTGGATCGCGAGATACAGCCCCCCGCAGGCGGCAAAGAACCCCGCCAATGTAAAGGCCGCAATGCGCGCCCGGTCGATGGGCAGGCCCGAAGCAAAGGCCGCCCCTTCGGCCGAGCCGATGGCATAGATCGTGCGCCCCGTGACCGTGCGTTTGAATGGCAACCAGACGAGGCAGGCCATCCCGAACAACAGGATCAGCGGTACCGGTATATTGATGAACGGCTGCAACCAGGCAGCCTGGCCAGAGTCGGCAAACCCGTAGGTATCGGCGAAATCGCCCACCGAATTGGTCAGCGCCCAGTTCAGGTCTCCATCGACGCTGCCGCCGGGTTGCGGGCGGATCAGCAAGGCCAGACCGATGGCGATGGCCCCGGTTGCCAGCGTGGCAATGATGGGCTGGATCCTCCCGTAAACCACGATCAACCCGTTCATGAGGCCGAACCCCGCCCCGACCGAAAGGGTCGCGATCATCCCGAGAAAGATCTGCCCAGGCGTTCCATTCACAAGAACCGACGCGACGCAGGAGGCCAGGGTCATGATCGCCCCGACCGACAGGTCCAGCCCGCCCAGCAGCACCGGCACCGTCTGGGCCATCGCCACAAAGCCGATCGCCACCAGTTCGTTGGAATTCTGCACCAGCACCGCGGTCGAAAAGCCGCGCGGATGGAGCAGGTGATAGCACAGATACAGCCCGAAAAACAAAATCAACGCGGCGGCAAATCCCCGGTTCTGGCCAATCCACCGCTTCATGCCCTTGGCCCTCCAATGTTCAACGAGGCCGCGACTATCGCTTCTTCAGTAATCGCCTCACCCTCCAGCTCGCTGACGACCTTGCCATCATAAAGAACGATCACCCGGTCGCAGCAGCCGATCAGTTCCGCATAATCCGACGAATAGAACAGGATCGACTTACCCTCGTCCGCGAGGCCCCTCATCATACGGAAGATTTCCTGCTTGGTGCCCACATCGATCCCGCGTGTCGGGTCGTTCATCAGGATGACATCGGGCGCGATCATCAGCCATTTCGCGAGAACGACCTTCTGCTGATTGCCGCCCGACAGCGTTCTGACCGCGTCGGCGGAGGACCCCGCCTTGATCTGCAGCCGTTTCAGGCCATCCTCCACCGCCGCGTCAAAGCGCACCGTGCTGATCAGCGGCCCGACAGATACCTCGTCGAAGGCCGCCGCGACGATATTGTCCGCGATGGAGAGGGATAGCATCAGGCCCTCGGTCTTGCGGTCATCTGGAACCAGCGCGATCCGGGTCGTGCCTCTCTTTGCCGCAAATGGCGAGCGCGGAAGTCCGCTGTCCCCGCCCACGCTCACGCTACCCTTTACGCCCTTCAGCACGCCGAAGAGCGCCAGAAGCAGTTCTTTCTGACCTTGCCCGTCCAGGCCACCAATCCCGAGGATCTCGCCCTGTCCAAGCGTCAGCGACACGCCGTTCAGACGGCGCTCCCAATGCAGATCGTCGATTTGTACAACCGGGTCACGCGGGCGCGGTGTCGGTTTGGGCGGGAATTTCGCGGTCACATCGCGCCCGATCATCAACCGCACGATCTCTGCGTCGGAGCGCTCGCCCTTGGCAAAGGTCTCGACATGCTGGCCGTTACGAAAGACCGACAACCGGTCGCACAGCGCGTCGACCTCGTGCATCCGGTGACTGATGAACAGGCTGGAAACGCCTTGTGTGCGCAGATCCGCGAGCAATTCGTAAATCGTATCGACATCGCGCTGGGTCAGGGCGGATGTCGCCTCGTCGAGGATCAGAACCTTCGGGTCGCGGCCAAGGGCCTTTGCGACCTCGACCATCTGGCGGCGCGACAGGGACAGATCGCGCACGATCGCACGTGGATCGACATCCTCGCAGCGCACCCGCGCCAGCAGTTCCTCTGCCTTGGCAATCTGGGCATGGCGATCAATCAGGCCAAAGCGTCGCGGCGGGCGCTGGAGAGAGATATTGTCGGCGACGCTCAGATCCGGGATCAGCGAAAGTTCCTGGAACATGCAGACGATGCCTGCATCGGTTGCCTCGGCCGGGCCGGAAAAAGTGACCTGTCTGCCATTGAACGCAATGTTCCCACTATCGGGTTTCAGCACGCCCGAGATGATCTTGATAAGCGTCGATTTCCCGGCCCCGTTCTCGCCAAGGATCGCGTGGGTCGAGCCGGGGTGACAGGCAAAATCCACTTCTGACAGGGCCTTAACCCCGCCGAAGCCAATCGATACGCCCGTCAGTTCGACGATAGGCGTCGTCTGCATTGCTTACATCCTGATTGGAAAACGCGGGGCGGCCGGGGAAAACACCAGCCGCCCCTTTGGCTTCAGTTGGAGTCTGCTTCGGACTTTGCCATGATCGCCGGGCCCGAGATGTTTACCCCACAAGGCGGAAACTCGTTCACGGTAAAGAAGTTATCCGGCAGATCGGACCAATAGTTCTTTCCGTCTTCCAGATCCTTGTACGTTGCCACCGGCAAGGGCACCGAGATGAGCTGCGGCATCACATTGCCTTCAAGCGCCGAAATGGCGGCCTTCATCGCTACCGCGACAAGGCCCGGCGACTGGCCGATGGAGATGCCCTTCAGCCCGTTCTCGGAGTTTTCCGCAATTGCCTTGCGGAAGCCGTTCTCCGATTCGCCCGCAATCGGCACCCACGGGTGATTGGCGTCTTTCAGGGCCTGCACGACCCCGTTCGATCCGCCCTGTCCGACAATGGCCGCAAACTCCCCATGGACAGCAATTGCATCGGCTACGACCTTCTGGGTGGTGCCGTCGTCCCAGTTTCCGACGACCGAAATCACTTCCCAATCGCCACCATCGGCCTTGATCGCCTCATTGATCGCGAGCGAGCGATCCCGATCCACCGAATTCCCGGGAAGGCCGCGCACCTCAAGGATCTTGCCACCCGTCACGTCCTTGGCCTTCAACTCCTCCATCGCGAACTCTCCCCAGCGACGCCCCATGGCGAGCTGATCTTCGTTCACCTGCATCACTGCGTCCGTATCAAGAACGATGTCGAAGGGCACCAGCACGACGTTGTTCTTGTCGGCCAGGCGGATCACCCGGTCAAAGCCCACCGGGGCAACGGCGATTGTGACAATGGCATCGTAGCCCTGGTTGATGAAGTCCTCGATCGCACCAAGCTGGGCAGGGGCATCGGTCCCCGTGGACACCACTTTGAACTCGGAAATCTTGTCCTTGATGCTCGGGTCCTCGGCATAGGCCTTGGCGGTCTTCACCATCTGAATGCGCCAGGTGTTGCCGACGAAACCGTTGACCACGGCAATCTTGTACGGACCTTCCTTGGCGGGCCATTGCATGTATTTCGTATCCGCCGACCAGGGTGCAAAACACGTAGGCTCGGCACCGGGGCCTGACACGTACTTTGGTTCTGCGAATGCCGCGCCGCTTCCCAGAAGCGTCGCCAGAGCCAGCGTCGTAAGCGTCGTTTTCATTTTCATCTTCATTTTCTCCTCCCAGAGGGTTTGAAAGTACCAACTCCTGGCCAGGTATCCCCCGGCTCTCGCTCGTGTGCTCGTCAGGTCTTGCTTTCGGGGACTTCGGGGTGGGCAACGAATGTCGCGAGGCCTGCCCGAAGATGGGTACGCATGAGGTATTGATAACCAAGACTGTCCGACGCCTCGATTGCCCGCAGAATGCCCTCGTGCTCCATGTATGTTTCACCCTCGATGATGCGACGGGTCTTGCCGCGCTGCATGATCCGCAGGATCACAGGCTTCATGATGGTATAGATATCGAGGATGGATTTGTTGTCGGTGAGCGCGATCAGCCCGGTGTGGAACTGAAGATCGAACTGCGAGGCTTCGACGACGCTGCGGGCCTGCACCATCTGCTGATTTATGACGCGCAGGTTGGCCAGGTCCGCCGGAGTCGCCGCTTTGAAGATGTGCAAGGCGGTACCGGTCTCGATCAACTCCCGAAACCCCTGGATGTCGTCGAATGTCTTGCGCGACACCTCGGCCACGTTGAAGGAAAAGATGTCAAAGGCGCGGTTCATGCGATGATCGACAATGGTCGCGCCAACCTTCGGCCGCACATCGACGATGCCGTATGCCTTGAGCATGCGCATTGCCTCGCGGACCGTGTTCCGGCTCGTCGTGAACCGCTCGCATAATTCGCGCTCCGTCGGAAGCTTGTCACCGACGGTCAGCGCCTCGGTATCAATCAGGGCGCGGATCTGTGCCACGACCTGGTCAACTGCCGACCCACCAACGGTTTCAAAGATTTCGTCCAGCGGTGCAGTCCTTCTGGTGGATGGACAAAGAAATCAGGTTACTCGAGCTAGTGCTTTGGTTTTCTGCTGGTCAGTCCTTGCGATTCGATGGTGCGGATCGGCACGCGCGAAACAATGGCTTCCGGTTCGGTTGCCCATCATCGCGAACCCCGGGGTCCCTGCGCGAAACTGCGACGGCAGCCAGTCGTGCAAGCCTCTTCGTAAAGCGCATGTCTGTTTCCCATTAGTCGATGCTCGATGGATCACGTGAACCGGTACGACAGGTTCATCCGACCCCTTGGTAGGACAAAATAGGCACGCTTTGTGTTTCAGATCAACGATCCCCTGACTTGGATTCGCAGAATGTTGAGAAATCTGCTGAAAAGGAAGCAAACCCGCCGAAAACCTGCTACTTCCGGGCCCACGGTTCTTTGAATGTTCCCACTAAACCCCTTCTCTGGTCCTACAAAATAGAATTTCTGAACCAAGGCGGTGCCGAAATCGATAGAATCAATTCTCACCTAAAAGGGCACAGCGCGGCCTCGAAACTCGACTTAAGAACAAATCACATCTGCCGTATCGAGCGGAGGAAGGAGGAGAACTGAGTTAGGCCAAACTCACGGTCACAAAACCTGGACTTAGGCAGGATTTAAGCTGTTTCGGCGATAGGAAGTCCCGGAAAACCCCAGTTGGAAAGAGTCTGCGTCGTGTGATCGATGAAGGCATTTATCGATAGAATACTGCGGGCACCTTCGGGCACGATGAAGCCCAATCGCATGGGGCGCTGCGTGCCTTCGAGAGGAATAAACCGCAACTCCCTCCCATCCGGTGACAGATCCGAATGTGGACGTATGTTGGCTACGGAAAAGCCAAAGCCGTTCGCAACCAGTGACCGCATGACAGCCATATCGCGCGTCCGTTCGGCGATATTGGGTACAACGCCAGCGCGTTCAAAAACGCTCATGAAATAGGTGCGGCTCATTGGAAGGTCGAGCAAGACCATCGGGTAGGCCACCAGAGTTTCAACCGCAACTGTCTTGCGTTCCGCAAGTGGGTGATCCGCCGCAACCACTGCATAAAGTGGCAAGGACCGCAGAGGAATGAACTCCAGATCAGGCGGCACCTCAAGATCGTAGGAAAGAGCCAGATCAATGTCTGCTCGCCGCAGTTTTTCGATAAGGGTATGCTGGTCACACTCAATCTGTGACATGCGCACGTCTGGATGGGTCTTCTGAAACTCGCGGCGGATTGCAGGCAACAGAACCTGCGCGAACGTCAAAAGGCAGCCAACACTCAGCGGACCTTGAACAATCCCAGATATTGCACCGGCAAGACGATTGAGGCTCTCGGCCTCGGCCAGGACCTTCCGCGCCTGTACCATAAACTGCCGCCCCGGTTGTGTAAGGCTCAATCCATGCGCATGTTTGCGAACGAACAGTGGCAGACCAAACTCCTCTTCAAGCTGTGAAATCGCTGCCGAGATAGATGGGGACGAAACGTTGACTTGCGCACTTGCCTGCACAATCGACCCGTGCTCACCAACAGAGACGAAGTATTCCAATTGCCGAAGTGTAAAACGCAAAGCCATAAAACTGTTATGCTGCGCCACACAAGAGTATCAAGCGCTGTTATCGGGTTCTGGACTCATACTAGAAAGATAACGGTTGCGGCGAGGGCAATGGCTGAAAGGAAGGCCTTGGATTGCTACGCCGTTCCGCAATCGGCAACCTGCAGAAGGGAGATGAAGTTTGCTGGAATGTCCCGAAATGGCATGCCCGGCTATGGTTAACGGAAAAAGAATCCCCGATTACGCCGACGAAGTCTGGGGGCAGCACCAGCCTGTGACCCTGATAAGGCCGGAAATCTCTCGCCAACTGCGGTAGACGAGTCGGACCAGATCATTTGTTGCCCGGCACGCCATAAGATGGCGCCTGTCTCGGGTCGATTGCGCGTTGCACATAGGCAGCAAGTTGCGGTTTGTAGATGTCCCATATGATGGAAAGCGCACTGATCGGGCAGTCGTCGGTCCAATCGCATCGCAAATCTGCGACGGGCCACGCTAGTTTATCGACCAGAAGCATGCCTGCTGAATGGAGTGGCCCCGCCTCGCCACCTGCCTCCAAACCTGCCTGCATTGCTGCAATCAAGCGGTCTCCAAGGCGGCCAGAGCTTGCAAGAAAGCGGTCAACCACAGCTTGTGGTACGCCATCGTTCGCTAGCATGTTGCCGCCTGACGCAACGTCTCTCCCTTGCGCATGCGTCCAAATGCCGAGCGAGTTTGGACCGGAGTGAATTGCCGTAGCGCCGTCCTTATCGATTGCCAGAACCTGACGGTATTCGATGAATTTTCCGAGCTCACGAACACGCTCAATTGCTTCAACAGCGCTCATCCCGCCCTCCATCAAATCGAGCGCGAGAGGTCCTAGCGTCGGGTCAGTCACATTTTGTGACGCAACGGCACCGACACCCGCGCGCGCATACGCGCAACGCGCGGCAACCGCAGGGGATGACGATGATATCGCAAGGCCAAACATGCCGGTTTCAGCGCAGCGGGCGACCAGTGAAAACGTCATCCCGGGATCACCGCAGTGCCGTCAATTTCGACCAGCCACTCTGGTCGGGCCAGCGCCTGAACCACCAGGCCGGTCGAGACGGGATGCACATCTTTGATGTACTCTCCCATCGTCCGGTAAACGGCCTCACGATGGCGAACGTCTGTAATGTAGACCACAACTTTGACGAGGTGCTCCATCGAACCACCCGCTTCCTCGATCAACTGCCGGATATTCTGCATAACCTTGTGGGTCTGTTCCACCGGGTCATGGCTGTTGATATTTTGAGCGTCATCAAGGTTTTGCGGACATTGCCCGCGAAGCCAGACGATTTTGCCACCTTGCGTGACGACGGCTTGGCAAAGATCGTTATCAAGACGTTGTTCGGGATAAGTGTCCGCAGTGTTGAATTTGCGGATGCGTGTATGCGCCATGGGTTGTCCTTGTTTGTGTCTGAGGAACCTATTCAGCAGCGGCCTGCACAACGGCAGCTTCGCCTTGATAATCAGCATAGGCACGCTGGATACCAATCTGGTCGGCAATGAATTTGGCATCATGCCAAACCCCCCACAAGAAAGTCGAGCCACGGCGTGACTGCCAGGGCAAGCCAAGAAAATAGATGCCAGAAACTTTCGAGACACCACGTTGGTGGATCGGCGCGCCTTTTTCATCAAACGCATCCACCTTCAGCCAGCTGAAGTCTTGCTTGAAACCTGTAGCCCAGATGATCGTCGAGATACCCTCTTTGGCGAAGTCCAGACTGTGAATGGGATCGGTCATGCAATCGGGGTCCGGCCAAACTCGGCGTGCCTCAGG